>CAZUSS010000024.1:0-22342 GCA_964623245.1 uncultured Syntrophomonadaceae bacterium | reverse complement strand
TAGATTTATTAGGGGTGCTAAGGATGTTTTTTAACTTTAGAAATCGCAATACAAGGGTAAAAGAGCTGAGGAAGAATCAAGGCTATACTGCCCAAGAGCTGGCTCTTAAGCTGAAGTTAAATAGGGTGGAAATAATCAAGATAGACGAACTCAAACTTAAGGAAGTCCCTGAACCATTAAAGACCAAAATCCTGCCTATTTTAAGAGGGGATTACATGGACAAAATTCCCTGGTAGAACCTCATCCATATTCACTTGGCTGTATTGATAAGGATAATGGGACTTATAAAACCAATAAGTCGGGTAGAGGGAAAAAAAGGCTTAATCTGCAGTTTGGGCCTAATTTAGCCATATAAAATTATTCCTTTATAGTAAAGATTTTATTTTTAAAGCGCGATATTAAAAAGTAAGTCTTATTTTGCAAATAATTATTATTTTATTATAGATATCTGGGGGAGGATTATCATATGGGATTGATGAAAAGAAAGCAATTTAGAATTATAAGCTACATATTAATCTGGGCTTTTTTATTTACCATGCTGCCTATTGGGGTGGTGTGGGCGGATGATAAGCCTGTAATCTCTAATGTAAATATGGTAGTTAATTATAGCAATGATAGTCCACCAGAAGCAGTAAGTGCCACCCTGATTATTAGGGGCGAAAACCTGCAAAACGAAGAAGTCTTATACTGGGATAAAAAAGCAAGTAAATATCTTAGCGCCCGCAATATTCAATACTTTTCCAATGGGCGTATGATTCAAGTGACTTTCGGTACGGAAGCAGCAAATATTGATTTTACTTACCCCGTAGATGTGGCAGGTTTTAATATTCCACTGGGGGCAGAAGTAGGGAATGTTACCGAAGTGGTAGATAAGGTGGTAGAAATAGAGCCAGGTGCGACAGAGCAATTTCCGACTGTTGTGGTAAAGGGAAGTGGACTGCAGGACTTAAAGGTAGTAGATGATAATCAAAGTCATTATGGTTATGATGTTTCGCCAGAAGAAAATAAAGTTACTATTACTATAAAGGGTGGAGACTATGGTCTAAAAGACCTACGCCTGCAGAGAAGGAAACAGGCCAACATAGGGGGAAGTAGACCAACTATAACTTTCGAACGTTATTATGCCAATCAATTCCGCTTACTCAGCAAGTGGAAAGTAGACAATTTTAAAATGATGCCCAACAGTGGAGTAGGTGGGGAGACAATCATTACCTTTGAAGGGGATAATTTAGAAAGAAGTAGTGTCTTTTTTGTTGAAGATGAAAAAGACAAATATGAACTTAAGCACTTAGGGGAATATAAATATTGGAGTGAAAGTGATAAGCGATTACAAGTAATCGTCCCCAAACTAGATACAGGAACATATAGGGTAATCCTTACTAATGAAATTAGAGATCCAGTAGCTAGGGAGGACCTAAGAGATAAAATCACCAGACAATACATGGTTAATGATATTTTTTATATTATGACAGCTACTGATGCCCCAAGTATTTATAGTATAGAACCAGATAATGGCCCTAATGAAATAGAAAATGAAGTAACTATAACCGCTAGAAGGCTGGAAGAGCTAGATAAAATTACTGGACTTACCTTTGGTGATGGTGCTCTAAATTTTGAGGATGCTGGTTTTTATACGGATGAAGAAGGTAACAAGGGCAATAGGGGGACCTTCACTGAGGCCACAGTAGGATTATCAGGAAACAACCAGACACTTATTATTAATTATGGGCCCGGCAAATATGAAATTGCTGACTGGAAACTGAAAGGTAATATATCTAGTGAAATAACTGTAGAGCTAGGCAGTAATGCTACCTTTAAAACGGTTTATGAGCAACAGTTCACTAATAATTATGATGAATTGAATCTTTACTTTCCCCAAATAGAATTGGACAAATATGATGCAGTGCAGAATGTAAAACTAAATATTTCTACATTTATCGAGGCGGATGGGAAGAAGTATCTGATTTTAACCCAAGAAATTCTTAAAGAAGGGGGCTTTACTTATACCCCTAGTACAATTTTGCCCGAAATTAATGAAGTAATTCCTAGTCATATACAGGTAGAGGAAACAAGTGAAGGAAACAAAACGAAGAATGATATAGTTCTCGCCATTAAGGGAAACAGATTCGTGGTTAATCGCTTCTCTGAGGCTGGACAAGAGATCACCTTATACCCCCGAATAAGGTTAGGTGACTCCATTATTATTGAAAGGGAGAATAATGAAGTTCTTATTACTGATGCCAATAACGATAGAATGGCTTTTCCTAGTATTAAGTATGAAGTTTTTAAAGGGAATGTCCTAGTGACTGGTATTGCTGGTAATGATACAGGTGATAAAATAGTCTTACATATTCCACAAGGAATTTTAATCAGCCCATCTGATGTAGATAAAGATAGGGATATTCGTATTCAAAATTATAAGCCTCGATCAAGGGATTTAGCCATAGCTGGCAGGGGGGAAAACTTAATAAAATTTTATATAGCTAGAAAGTGGTTGCCCACCATAAGCAGTATCGAACCTAATGTAGTTTCAGCTAATGAAGGGCGTAAAGAAGTAGAAATAAGGGGTTCGGGTTTTTGGGATGAAGTTGTGGTATATATTGGGGGAGAAAAATTAGATAGGGTAGACAGGAACAGTGAGGAACTCATCATTATTGATGTACCTCCTGCCCGGGTAGGGGAAACTACCCTAACTGTGCAAAATATTCATCCCGAAGGGGGAGGACAGGATTCTAAGCCATTTTTCTATGTGGCCACCAAGGACAACCCGAAAATTACTAATATAGCACCTAATGCAGGTACCATAGGTTCACAAATAGTTATTAGCGGGGAAAACTTTTTCCCCCCTGATCCTAGTGCGACTGATATTGCAGATATGCTGACCCTTAACCGCCTTATAGGTAGTAAGGTTTTATTCAATGGCAAAGATATAAATCAATATAATCTTGTAGGACAAACCATAGATTTTAAGAATTATACTGCCCCGGCAAACAATCCCCTCTTAAAAATTGACACTTATGGCAATTTAATCCTAAGTGATTATTATCAAAGTGTTTACTTAAAACCAGGGGTTGGGAACGGGAACTATTTTAAATTAGTACCCATAGATGAAAAAAGGGTAAAACTAACTGATGTGGAAACTACCACCTATACTTTAGGAATTAAGGAGGGGCAAATAGTAGCCTATGATAGAAATGGGGCGGGTAAAGGTTCAGTTGGAGTTAGTGACACAGGCATAAGTGTAGATGGTATGAACCTAAAAATGAAAACACCTTATGTAACTGATGGAGAAAATATTACCGGCCATAGAACTAGATTTATCGACAACGAAAGCAAAATTCTAGTTACTATTCCCGACTTAGGCAACCCAGGCCTTTATGATGTAACAGTCAGAAACCCAGATATGATGGAAGATACCTGGGTAAACGGTTTTGATTTTAATAAAGGTATGGATAAAAAACCATTTGTTGAGGAAGTACTACCACCTCAGGGATCAGTAGACGGGGGTTATTCAATAATCATCAAAGGTGATGGTTTTGAAGATGGGGCCACATCAGATAATAAAACCAAGGTATGGATAAACTCTATTCCTGCCCAAGTTATAGGGGTTAAGCTTTCGAGGGACGGGGACGAATTAGAGGTAATTGTACCTCCTTATGATGGAGATCTGAAAAAAGAATTAGAAAGTTTAGATATTACTATTCCCCGCAAGAGTGTGCCGATTGCAGTAGCTAATCCCACCACTAGTGCTAGCTATTTGCTGGAAAAAGGCTTTTCCTATGTCATACCTAATAGTAAACCCGTAATTAATGGCTTGAGCAAAAATGAAAGTAATGCTGCAGGGGGCGAATATATACAAATCAATGGTGCTGACTTCAGGTATTATGAGGCATTTTTCACCGCCAATGTGCCAGATAGTAGTGCCGTAGCAGGTCGGGACTTTATAGATATAAACGGGGATGGAGTATGGACTAATTTATCTAGGATAAGGAACATTGCCGATTTAACGGAAGAAGATCTGAAGATATTACCAGAAGTTTATTTTGGGACTAGACCAGCAGAAATAGTTGATTTCGGGGAAAATTATGTGGGGGTTAAAATACCAGCCCATCAGGCTGGAACGGTTGATGTTTATTTAGTTAACAATGATAGTGGTGTTTCTAATAAGGTTAAATTTACTTATCGTTCCTCCAATCCTACTATAACTAAACTAGTACCCGATATAGGCAACCGTGCTGGTAATGACAGGATAGATATACATGGACAAGACTTTAGTCCAAGCAAATTCAACCTGATAAATCCCCAAGGCCGAAAATCAGAACAAAATATGATGTTAGTGAGGTTCGGTGATATTGGCAACCGCGATGATCTGGAAAGTGGTAGGATTATTGGTGGTGAAGTGCCAGACCTATCTTTGGAGGGTAATCTGCAGGTGAAATATGATGCCTATGCAAGCACCCTAATCCTAAGCTTGAAACAAGCTGATAATGTTTATTCTCGGGTTTTTGATAATTATGATGATTCACCTGTTTTTATTAATTTACAAGAATTAGCCGATGAATCTGGTAATAGGTGGCATGGGCATGAGTTAATAAAGATAGAAGTAGTCAGGGGTAATATTAATCGACTTATAGTGGAAAGGGGTTATGCCCCTAAGGTTCATTTTGAAGATTCGGGGCATTTAACCGTAAATACTCCTTCTTATTATACCGTAGGGAAGGTTCCTGTGAGGGTGATTAATCCTGATGGTGGTAGTGCTGCGGGGCAGTTTGAATATAAAAATCCTGATAGTAACCCCAAAATTATAAATATACTAAGAGATGGCAGGGAGCCTGTGGAAACCAATATAAATGGACGAGATTTGAAGGTGGTACATGTTAATTATCAGAGTAATAGTGAAGTTACCATATTAGGCGAGGATTTTAGAGATAATGCCCTTATTCATATTGGGGAAATCTTGACCATTAATCCTAATGATATTTATTATGAATTGCCGACCAAGCTAACGATTACTATGCCAGATATTCCTGAAGCTAATGTAGGTAAATTATATCCAGTCGTAATAGTTAACCAAGATGGGGGTGTGGCCCATTCGGATAATCTACCTGGGGAACAAAAGCCTATATATATACAATTTACTAAGGGGGAAACTGATCCCGATATTGGTGATATATCCCCTATGCATGGACCTACCATTGGTGGAACAGTAGTCAAAATAAGTGGCGAGGATTTCCGTTCAAGGGTAGATGGATATGAGGGCCGCCAATTAACCGTATATTTCGGGGGTATAAAGGCAGACCAAGTAGAAGTAATTGACCATAAAACCGTCCAAGCTATTTCACCAGCTAATGAACCTGGGGCTTTATCGATAAGGGTGGAAAACCCGGATGGTTCTATTTCTACACCCAGCAGCGAATTTAATTACATTAGCAATCCCAAAGTGACAGCGATAATTAATGCTACTGATCCTACTGAAACTACGCGAATTAGAAGTATATCGGTAGAAGGTGGAGAAGAAATTAAGCTAAAGGGTATCGGATTTATGGAAGGTGCTAAGGTCTATTTTATGCCAGAAATTAAGGAGGCGGTGGCAGGTGCATCGGGCGGCAACCTTATCTATCGAGTGGGAACAAAATCAGAGGAATACGCGGGTGAGCTTTATAGCAGTAATGTAATTACTGATTATTTATTAGAGTCTGGTGTGGAAGGCCTGGAGGTCAATTATATTGACCCTGAGACCCTTACTCTTAAGGTGCCTGCTGGCAAGCTAGAGGGTAAAGGACTGATAGTAGTTAATCCCGATCAAGGGGCTAGTGATATCTACGATGATATCACCTATGGTCTGCCCGAATTAGGGGCCCCCTTAGGTGTTAGAGCAGAAATTATGCATGATAAGTATAATAACACTGATACGGGTATCAAGGTAACTTGGACTGGAGTTAAGGGCGCTAGTGAGTTTGAACTATATGTGGTAGAAGATGGGCAGATGGAATTTATCGGTTCGACTAAGCTTTTGGCTTATATACATGAAGATTTAAAAGCTCGTACATCCTATAAATTTATGGTCAAGGCGGTAGGTGATTTTGGGGCCTCCAAACCCTCAGCAGAAAGTAATACCGTTAGGACCGGACGAAATGTGGGCATTCCAGACGTAGATGGTGGCATAATAGAAAATACTAAGGAAGAAAAGAAGGGCAATAGGGCCTATGTCACCTTGGGTACTAGGGAAGGTCGCAGTAACCTAGTTATAGATTTGACTAGGGGAGATTTAGCAGGTGCTGAGGAACTGGTCCTGAGTATGCCTGCTTCCACAGTCAGCACGAACCGTAATATGTTAATTGATATTAAGGGGACTAACTTCGCTATGAAGCTAAGTCCAGCTGTATTCAACAATGCACAAGTGTCACAAAGCCGCAAGAAGGAGGAGGCAGGGGTAAGGCTAGTGCTTAAGCCAACCCTTAGCAATGCTAGTTCATCAGCTAATGGCCTTTCTCCAGTATTTAGCCTAAAGGCCGATTTTTATGAAAATAATTTTACTACTCCCTTTGACTATTTGGCGACTAATATGAGCATAGTTATGGATTATGATGTCATGAAGGCTAAGATGCGTAATTTCCGCAATGTAGGGGTAAATCGCTTTGACCCATATAGCAACCGTTGGCAACCTTTAGCAAAGGATACTTATATATCCGGGGCTACGGCAGCTCTTATTAATAGGATGGGGGATTATGTGGTAATGGGGGGCAGAAATTAAATGCGTAAAACTCTAATATTATCCATAGCATTATTGTTATTATTAATTCCTGGAGGGGTAATAGCCCAATATAACCCTTTTGTAGCAGGAGAAATTGAGGGTTATTTGATTAATATTTCTATAACTCCTGAAACAGAAGAAACTTCCGAAATAATATCGGCTAGGATTGAGACTTATGGGGGTAATTTCTATCAAATTGAATTTACTCCAGAGGTAAGCCTATTAATTGATCAACGCCCAGTAACTATTTATGATTTTAAATCGGGGATGGAGATATACGGAAAATTAAGGGGCCAAAAGCTAGTCAGCCTAGAAGCATATTCTACTGCTAATCTGGGCTACATTGAGCCTGGCAGCAAGGTCAGGCAAGGTACTATTACTAACCTGGAGCGGGATGAATTACAGCTAAGGTTAGCTAATGGGGATACCAAGACCTACTACCTTTCCCCTGCTAGCATCATTTTAAAGCAAGGTCAACAAGTGACTCCCGATCTTTTGTATGTAGGGGATGCGGTAAGGTTATATTTTGATGAATTAAATGCCAGCTCTATTAGTCGGCTAGAGGTGGAAGGTAAGTCAATTTTAGTGCATAACCTTTATAAAGGTGACTTGGGGGTAATTGATAAGACCAGGAATACAATTAACCTGGAGAATGTGGAAGTATTCCGTAACGGTAATTTTGAAAAACATAATACTTCCTTGCAGCTGCCTTATTCCCGTGATTTATTGGCTTACAATGGCAGCCAAAGGATTGCCCCAAATAATTTCCAATATTATAGGGGCAAGACTGCTTATATAGCGACTAGATCCCTTATGGGCCGGGAAGTAGCGGAACGTTTGGTGGTTAAAAATCAATATGAAACCGCTTTTTCAGGCAAAATTGAGGATATTAACTGGTATGCTCAGGTCCTGGAAGTTAAGAAACAAAATATTAATTTCTATGATGGTAGTATTATAATCAGGGATGGCAGATTACAAGAAAATGCTGTCTTAAGCCATGGTTCCGATGTCTTTGTTCTAGCTGATGGATGGGGAAATAATCGTATAGCTAATTTGATATATATATATGATCAGGGCCTAAATAATTCTAGTATAGGCCAGCATTATATTTATGCAGGCCGTTTAGACCAGATTTCCCAATATAATCTATGGCTTAAAGATTTCTTTATCCTTAATCATAATGCTTGGGAATCCTACTCTGATGTAAAGGAATTGTTTTACGATAATGATAGCTTTATCTATGATGCAGAAGATAAGAGGCTTTTGACTTCCTTAGAATTTTGGGCAGGTGATTATGCAGTTGATGAGGATAATGTTAGAGATGCCAAGCTCAAAGATTGGTATGCTTATCTCTATACCGATGGGGATAGGGTAGTCAGCCTCAGGGTGCAAAAAACCCTGGATTCGCTTTTGGCCCAGAGGGTAACGAGTGGACGGGCTGAAGAATTAGTAGATGATAGCATGGTTGGTTGGACACTCGTTTTAAAGGATGCCAAGGATTATAGTCAGGCTAAAAATGAATGGATGCCTAAAAACAGTAGTTTAAGGTTAGGGCTGGAAGATGCTATGATAGTAAAGTATGGCAAATTAATAAGTCCCGCAGAACTAAAAGCAGGTGACATGCTCTATATAGTAAGGGACGACTTTAATTGCAAAATAGTAATTGTAAAATAGGAAATATCTTTTAAGGAGTAACTAATGATGAAAAGGATATTATTATATTTAATAGTTGCGGTATTTCTATTAACTATTCCTGGGGCAGCATATGCTAAACCCCCTGATTTTAATGGGGGGGTGCATAATGAGCATGAGTATGAAGAAGTAGTTTTTCTGTCAGGTACCCCCATATTATTTACAGGTAAATTAGATATTTCTGAAAAGGAGAAGGCTGATTTAACCACTATTAACTATAAATATAAGTTAGCCCCTGCCGATAAAAGCATAAAAGGCAGCCTAGATCGGCGTATAAATTATGAAATAGAGTATGACCGCAAAAATGATAAGGGACAAACAGTAGCAGATACGACAATCAAGACTTACCGCGAAACTATCCAAATTGAAGGTGACAGATACACACTAGCCGATTATCAATTATCCAAATCGGATATTATCGATAATCGTCCGGCATCGGATTTTTATTCTGGTACTATAAGTGCACGCAAAGTCTACGATATTAATCGGAATGAAGGGAAAATAATAGTGGATTTTTCCGGTGGGGATGTAGGCTATAAGAACTTTTGGGGAAGTACTGAAACCCAAATACTTGATTATACCATAGAATCTGAACGGGAATTGGATAGTGGTGAGGAGAATGGTGGCTATCTAACTTCTGCTTGGAATGGAAGTGTAAGTGTTATAGTCTCAGATAGCATGAATAAGACCCTGCAATATACGGGTAATCAGGCTAATTTATCGAGTTTTACAGGTGGACATATGCGTCTTACTAATCAAGAAATGGTTTCTAGATATGATTATAATTTACCTTATATAGTAGATGGCGAAGTTAGCGGGGGGCGGTCCCGTAATAGTATTGAATTACATAAATCTATGCTGCCTAAAATCGAAAGGTTGTTACTGCCTAAGTTACGAGATGTCGCGGGACATTGGGCGGCCGATGATATCGGTAAACTTTATTCTTTAGATGTTTTTGCCGATAATTCTTCCTTTTTTGCCCCTGATGCACCCATGACTAGGATGGAGTTTACTACTGCTATGATGAAAGCCTGCAATATTAGGGTACTTCAAGAAGAGCCGAAAAGGACCAGTCGTACTAGGAATACCACAGCTGAACTATCACCTTTTAAAGATATTAGTATCACAGATGAAAATTACTCTTATGTCAAGGAGGCAGTAGAAAAAGGTATAATTAGTGGTATTTCTCGGGATTTATTTATGCCTGAAGACAAGTTGACCAGAGCCCAAGCTATTACTATACTCATGCGGGCTCTAGGTTTTGAAAATAAGGCCCCTACTCCTGGCTATATGACATCCTTTGCCGATGATTATAATATTCCCGAATGGGCTAAAGACAGCTTTTATGTAGCTAGGGAAATTGGTCTAGTTTATGGCGATACAGGCAATCGGGCTAATCCAAATGAGGTTATGACTAGAGCAGAGGCCTCAGCAATGATAGTACGTTTCCTAAACTTCTTGGAGCGGGATTTACAGTTAGATTACCGGGAACATATTATTTTATATCATTAGGATAAACGGATGTGAACACCTTGAAAGGTAAAAAAATCTTTTTTCTTATTCTTATAATTGCTATCATCGGCATAGGCTATCCCCTTTATAAAGGGTCAGCCGATGGTGAAGAAAAATCCGCTTTGGCCAGAACTGAACTAGAAACTGAATCAGATAACTTGTTTCCCAGCCCTAGTAAGACCCTTTACCAAATGGGCTTATACTTAGATACTAACCATGACCTTTTATACGGAAGTACACTCTTAAACACTGAAAACACCAGCTCAAAAGCCCTAAAGGAATTATGGTTTACAGTTTATCCTAATGCCTTTAAGGATGCTGCTACATCTCCCATTCCAAAAGCTGCCTATTGTGCGGGCTTTGATGAGGGGTGGCTCGAATTCAGTGAAATAATTGTCAATGGGACTGAGGCTTTCTGCCAAGTGGAAGGAATTTCTGCCAAGGTTAATTTGGAAACAGAACTCCTACCTGGAGAACCACTAGAAATAGAAATGAAATGGAAGGCCAAAATTCCTAAAGCTGCTTATAGGTACGGTAGGCAAAACAATGTCTATATGTTGGGTAATTTTTACCCGGCCTTAAATATTATGGGGGAGGATTGGCACAAATCCTACAATTCTAAGTTTGGTGATCCTTTCTGTTTTCACAGTGCAAATTATTTAGTTAGGCTCAATACACCCGAAGCCTATGATGTAGCTGCCACCGGCAGCGACTTACAAAGGTATGCTGAAGATAATGGCAGACAAACCCATATTATTGAAGCCCGGGATGTTCGGGATTTTTCCCTGGTCCTGTTACATGACTATGCCCAAATAAATGAAAACATAGGGCAAACTGAGGTCAAGCTCTATGCACCTCGGAACAAAATTAATAAGGCTAAGCCATTACTGGGTAATGCCGTCGAAATGTTAAATTATTATGCCTGCAGGTTTGGCTCCTATCCCTATAAGGAATTCAAGGTAGTTTTTGTGCCTATGCAGGGATTTCAGGGGATGGAATACTCGGGTCTTATTTTTATGCGGGATGAGTTTTCTAAGCCTAATTATAATCAGAGGCAAAATAAATTTATATTAGCCCACGAAATAGCTCATCAATGGTGGTATGGTATGGTAGGCAATGATCAAGTTAAAGAACCCTGGTTAGATGAAGGCTTGGCCAATTGGTCGGCTAGCAAATATTTACAAGATATCAAAGGACAAAACTCTGTTTCTGATTTCAAATCAAGCAAAGGGACAAACCTAGCCCAGGAATTAAAAGATTTCTCTTCCACTGCTAAATACTATGAGGTAATCTATTCAGGAGGGGAAGCTTTTTGGTTTGACTTAGAAAAAAAGCTGGGAACTGAAGAAGTTTTTAGGATACTAAGGAAGTACTTGGTAGAATATAAGCATAACATCGCAACTACTGAGAATTTATTAAATCTTATTCAGAAGGAAACAGAGCAAGATATGGGCGAATTTTTCGGGCAATGGTTTGCAAGCCCCTAGGCGGTAGCTAAATACTACCGCCATTTTGGCGTATAATAGATACAGCCACGGGATGCCTTTCCTTATCTGTTATTAGGGTCAGAATGTAATTGTAATTTATCCTAGTTTCTACCAGGCCAGACATGCCACTCACTTGGGGATTAGCCGCTAGTAAAGGCCCAAATGATCTATCATATCCACTATTGCCATAAACGATAGAAGATAAGCTTTTACTACTATTTATATTTTGTCTGGAAGGGCCGAGGCTATCGATTTGCATATCTTGAAAGCCAGCATCTTCTAGTGCTGAAAAAGCTTGTTGGGCAGATGCTTTATCTGTAAAATATGCGAGCAAGGTTCTTTCCCCTGCTTTCAATTGCATAAGAAAACCCCCTTAATAAAACAAAGTTTCTCTTTTTTGTTTAGTTTGGCCCATCTTTATGTAAAATATAAATGGGATGTAAAATATTATTAGGAGGACGCTTATGAACTTAGTACAACAAATACGGGAGAATATAAGAAAGAATCTAATTAGGACCTTACAAATTTGTCAGGAGAATAAGCGCTTTAACTTGGAGGAAATACCCGAATTTGTTATTGAAGTGCCTCGGGAAAAGGATCATGGTGACTTTGCTTGCAATGTGGCTATGCTTTTAGCTAAACAGGCTAGAATGGCACCCCGTCAAATAGCTCAAGAAATAGTAGATAATTTTGCCGTTGATGAGGCCCTATATATCGGAAAAATTGAGGTTGCTGGGGCTGGCTTTATTAATTTTTATTTAAAGGATGATTGGCTTTATAAGTTACCCTATTTAGTGAAAGAAATGGGGGATACTTATGGATGTAATGAAAAGACAGGGCAAAAGATACAAGTGGAATTTGTGAGTGCTAACCCTACTGGTAATTTACATATGGGGAATGCCAGGGGTGGGGCCATAGGTGACAGTTTAGCTAATATTTTAAAAAATGCTGGCCATGAGGTAGAAAGGGAATTTTATATAAATGATGCCGGTAATCAAATAGAAATTTTTGCTGAATCCCTAGAAGCTAGATATTTGCAGCTAACTGGCCATGATGTACCATTCCCCGAACATGGCTATGCGGGCCAGGATGTGGTGGAAACCGTAAAGGACATTATACGGGAACATAAGGATAAACTCTTGAAGTTGGGTGAAAGAGAACGCAGGCAATTTATGGCCGACTATGCTATTAGCCAAAAGATAGAATATATTAAAGCAACCCTAATTAATTTTGGTATTACTTATGATGTATGGTTTAGTGAGCAGACTTTACACGAGGCTAACAAAATTAACGAAACGGTGCAATTGTTAAAGGAAGCAGGCTACACATATGAAACTGAGGGTGCCTCTTGGTTTAAATCTACTTTATTTGGGGATGAAAAAGATGAGGTTTTGATGCGCTCCAATAAACTGCCTACTTATTTTGCTACCGATATAGCTTATCATAGGAATAAGTATGAGCGGGGCTTTGATAAGATTATAAACATATGGGGGGCTGACCATCATGGTCATGTGGCCCGTATGAAAGGGGCGGTTCAAGCCTTAGGCTATGAGCCCAGCAGTCTAGAGATTATCCTTATGCAGTTAGTCCGCCTTTATCGTGGGGGCAATATTGTAAGAATGTCTAAAAGGACTGGTACCCTGGTAACCTTAGATGAGCTTATTGAAGAAGTAGGCAAGGATGCGGCTCGTTTCTTTTTTGTCATGCGCAATCCAGATAGCCATTTGGATTTCGATTTGGAACTGGCTAAAAAACAGAGTCAGGATAATCCGGTTTATTATGTGCAATATGCCCATGCTAGGATTTGTAGCATATTCAGACAAGCCCAGGCTAACCAGATTGAAATGCCTGATCTAACTGAAATTGATGCCTCCTTACTTAAAGAAATGGAGGAATTAGATCTGCTTAGAAAAATAGCTGATTTTCCTGAAGAAATAATGGTTGCTGCCCGTACTATGGCACCACACCGTATAGCCCATTATGTTATGGATTTGGCTAGTTTATTCCATAGCTTTTATAATAGTCATCGGGTGCTAAATGATAATCCAGCCTTACAAGCTGCCCGGCTACTTTTGATGGACATAACCAGGATAACGATTAAAAATGCATTATTCATTTTAGGAGTTAGCGCTCCGGAACAAATGTAGGAGGGATAATATGATTTTAAGAAAAAAGAGTGAATCAGATTGGGCTTTGGAAATAATGGCCGAAAGGCAGGAACCTATTTTTTACAGGGAGTTAATTATGGAGATAGCCCAAAGGATGGGACGCAAAACGGATAACTTAAGCCTAACTTCTATCTATACTAGGCTTAATATGGATAACCGCTTTGATTACCAAGGTGATGGTTATTGGTTTTATGATGTTAACCGAGTAAGAACGGAGGGATAAGGTGAAAATATCTTGGTTAGGACATGCAAGTTTTTTAATTGAAACTTCTGATAAAATGATAATGACCGATCCTTTTAATGAGGAAGTAGGCTACCCCATTTATGAGGGGGAAATAGATTATGTTACAGTTAGTCACGACCATTGGGATCATAATGCCGTACATTTGCTAAAGGGTGAGCCCCAAGTTATTAAAACTGTGGGGGAGCATGAAGTAAATGAAATTCAATTTCAAGGTATAAAATCCTACCATGATCCAGAAGCAGGTAAGTTAAGAGGGGAAAACACCATTTTTAAAATTAGTGCAGAAGGCATTGATGTCGTGCATTTGGGTGATCTAGGGCATCTGCTTACTGATGAACACCTAAGTTCATTAGGTAATGTAGATATACTTCTTATTCCAGTAGGGGGTACCTTTACAGTAAATGCAGAGGAAGCCTTGACAATAGTAAAACAACTAAACCCAAAGATTGTTATACCTATGCATTTTGATACCCCACATCTTTCATTTGACTTGGCCCCTGTTGAAGATTTTACTAAGTTTTTTGACCTGGTAACCAAAAAACCGTATTTGGAAATAAAGCAGGATAATTTAAAGGGGGAAAACCAGATAGTAATATTAGACTACTTATCTTAGTTGACCAAGTAGTCCAAAGGGAGTAAAATCTTAAAAGGTTTGTGCTTTTTTAAAGGAAAAGAGAGGGGCAATATTGTGGCTAAACATGTATTTATTACAGGAGGGGTTGTATCATCACTTGGCAAAGGAATCACAGCAGCATCTCTCGGTAGACTGCTTAAAAGTAGAGGTCTAAAAGTAGCATTACAAAAATTTGACCCTTATATAAATGTAGATCCCGGTACTATGAGTCCTTACCAGCATGGGGAAGTGTATGTAACTGATGATGGTGCAGAGACGGACTTAGATGTAGGCCATTATGAAAGATTTGTGGATGTTAATCTTACTAGACATGCCAATGTTACTACTGGTAAAATCTATCAGACTGTTTTAAATAAAGAAAGAAGGGGGGAATATTCTGGGCAGACTGTCCAAGTTATTCCCCATATTACTAATGAAATCAAAAGTAGGGTGACTCTAATTGAAGAACAGGAAAATCCCCCCGATGTAATTATAAGCGAAATAGGTGGTACCGTAGGTGATATAGAGTCCTTACCCTTCTTGGAAGCCATCCGGCAATTAAAATTCGATATTGGTAAGGAAAACGTTTTATATATCCATGTTACCCTGGTACCTTACATAAAAACAGCTGGGGAATTGAAGACTAAACCCACACAGCATAGTGTTAAAGAGTTGAGAAGTATTGGGATTCAACCAGATATTTTGGTATGTCGTACTGAAAAGGATTTATCAGATGATTTAAAACGTAAGTTAGCCTTATTTTGCGATGTAGACTTAGATGGAGTTATCCAGCTGAAAGACGCAGACTCCATTTACGAGGTGCCCTTAATGTTAGCGGAGCAAAATTTAGATGCGCAAATAATAGAACAATTAAATATCAGCTGCCAAAGCCCTGATTTAAGGGAATGGGAGGAGATAGTAGCCAAGGTTAAGAATATAGATAAAAAGGTTAATATTGGCTTAGTGGGTAAATATGTAGAATTGCCAGATGCCTATCTTAGCCTAGTAGAATCTCTAAACCACGCGGGTTTTTGTTTTAATGTGGAGCCCATAATTAAATGGATTAATGCTGAAGAGGTTGAAAAAGAAGGGGCCGAAAGCTTTTTACATGATGTTGATGCGATTTTAGTACCAGGGGGTTTTGGTGAAAGGGGCATAGAAGGGAAAATAGCTACCGCCAAATATGCCCGGGAAAACAATATTCCTTATTTAGGTATATGCCTAGGTATGCAATGTGCCATTATTGATATAGCACGCAGCCTATGTAAACTAGCGGGGGCTAACAGTAATGAATTTGATAATAATTCTTCCCACCCTGTGGTTCTAACCCCTGGTGACCAAAAAGATATGCGCCTAGGTTCTTACCCTTGCATTTTGGTTGCGGGGACTAAGGTCCACCAAATGTATGGCAGGGATGAAATCGCAGAACGACATCGGCATAGATATGAAATTAATAATGATTATTTAAATATTTTGCAAGAGAATGGACTAGTGGTCAGTGGTCTATCCCCAGATGATAAGTTGGTGGAGGTAATAGAGCTGTCCGGCCATCCCTGGTTTGTGGCTTGCCAATTCCACCCTGAATATAAATCCAGACCTAACCGTCCCCACCCCTTAATAAAGGGGTTTATAAAAGGGGCCTTAGAATACAAGGAAAAAAGATAAATATTATTAATTTTTAAAAAAGGCACCTAGGGGTGCTTTTTTTAAAGTCCTTTATAGAAAAGAAAAATTACTATTAAGGGTGGGCAAAAGAAGGCATAATATAATATAAAGAAGAATTTAGTATTTAGTCTAAAATATAAACAGATTGTAAGGGAGCGACTAATGTTTACTACAAGAGTAATCGAGGAAAATGAAAAATCACGCTATAATGAATTTATCGAAAACCATCCGCGGGGGCATTTTTTGCAATTATGGGAATGGGGACAGGTAAAGAAAAGGATGGGTTGGGAACCTCTGCCTTTGGTATTGGAGGAAGATGGGGAAATTAAAGCTGCCTTGCTTATATTAAAAAAGAACTTACCTATTCCCGGCTTAAAAAAATGTATATTTTATTCCCCTAGGGGGCCAGTAGTAGATTTGGAGAATGGCAGTCTAGTCACAGCTTTATTTAATGGGGCTGAGAAAGTAGCCCGAGATCATGGGGCAATATTATTAAAGCTGGATCCAGATGTTAAACAGGATAATGATTCCTTTGCCAGTAAGTTAGCTGACTATGGCTTTAAAAAGAATGAAACTGGCTTGGATTTTGAAGGGGTGCAGCCCAATTACGTTTTTCGTTTGGATATTACTCCAGATGAGGATACCCTATTAAAAAACATGCATTCTAAATGGAGATATAACATACGATTAGCAGGTCGTAGGGGTGTAAACATTAGGGAAGCTAGGGATAAAGACGATCTGCAGGTTTTCTATAATATCCTCTTAGAAACTGCTAAAAGGGATAAATTTCTGGTCAGGGGCTATGAGTATTTCGAGTGGATCTGGGACAACTTGGTGGAAAATGAATATGCCCAGATTTTTTTAGCTGAATATGAAGGACAAGTTATCGCGGCTACTTTAGCTATGCTAACTGGGGATAAAGTCTGGTATTTATATGGGGCCTCTAGTAATGAACACCGCAATGTGATGCCCAATTATTTAATTCAATGGCAGATGATTCAATGGGCTAAAAAACATAAGTGCAAGATGTATGATTTCCGGGGGGTATCTGGTGACATAGATGAGAATAATCCCCTATATGGTTTATACCGATTTAAAAAAGGCTTTAGTGGGGAGTTTACTGAATTTATCGGGGAGTGGGATTATGTATATTCTGCCTTTTTCTATTTTTTATGGGATAAAGCCTTGCCCATATATATGAAGATTTTAAGGTCGAAAGCTTAATTTAAGGGGAGGAATAAGTTGCAGAACCTTAATAACAACAAATGGATTGAGATTGACATCTCGGCGATTAAACATAATTTACAGGTTATACAAAATGAATTAGCTGGAAAGAGTAGACTTATCGCAGTCCTTAAAGCTGATGCCTATGGTCATGGGGCAGCTGATGTAGCTCGTACCCTATACCAAAATGGAGTAGAATTTTTTGCAGTTACTTATTTAGAGGAAGCCTTAGAACTCAGAAAAGCGGGTATTAACTCTAGTATCCTTTTATTTAGCCCTATCATAGGGGAAGATGAGCTAAAAGTTGCTATGGAAAATAATATCACCTTAACTATTACTTCATTTTATGATGCTAATTTAGTAGATAAGTTGAGCAGGCAATTAAAAATTACTGTAAATGCCCATTTTAAAATAGATACTGGTTTAGGCAGGTTTGGTATCCCCCTAGCTGAGATATTAGATATTTACAAGGTTTTTTTGGATAATCCATATGTTTTTATCGAAGGTATATATACCCATATGGCTGAGGCTAGTGATAAAAAATACACCTTAAAACAATTTACTAGATTCCAAAAGGTTTTAGATTTGTTAGAGGATAATGATATTGTAATTCCCATTAAGCATTGCGCCAATAGTACGGTTTTTTTAAAATATCCTAAAATGTGCTTAGATGCGGTAAGAATTGGAACCCTCTTATCGGGGCAATATCCAGTAGGAAAAATGCCCCATCCTTTTACCTTGCAGGAACCATTTGCTTTTAAAACTAGGATAATTGCCATTAATGAAGCTGCAAAAGGCGATTTTTTAGGCTATTTTCGTACCTACCGTTTGAAGGAAGATGCCAAGATTGCGATTATACCTGTGGGTTTTAGGGATGGTTTGAATATAGAGGTAGCCAATCCACCCACTGATTTTTTGGACCTATTAAAAATTCTAATTCGTACTTTTTTAAGATATTTCAACTGGCCCCGTTTTACCCCCCAGGTGGAGATAAAAGGGGAATATTACCCGCTCAGGGGTAAAATCTTTATGCAGATGGCATTAGTCGAGATTCCTTTACATATTGATGTTAAGGTAGGAGATACTGTCGAGCTAGCCATGAGAAAAACCTTAATAAGAGGCGATATAAAACGTTTATATATAAAAGACGGTTTACCCGGAAAGGTAAGGGAAGACGATAAAACGGTTTATGTGACGGAGTGAGATGGGAATTGGGATGCGGGGAGTGGGAAGCGGGATGTGGGGAGTGGGATGTGGGAAGCTGGAAGCTGGAATTGGGAATTGGGATGTGAGGAGTGGGAAGCTGGAAGCTGGAATTGGGAAGTGGGATGTGCATCCTGGGGCACAGCCGAGAAATCTTGCTTTCGCGGAAAAATGCAGGGGCGGACTGTGGTCGCCAATTAGGACTCTTCATTGAAGATAGGATTAGCAGAATATTTACCCGACATATAAGGAGGGCTTTTGGTGAGAAAAAATATTATTTTAGCTGCTATGGGCATATTTTTGCTGGTAATAGGGTATTTAGCTGTGACCTCAACTAGCCAGGAAAAATCGGCTGCATCTAACAGCAGTAAAATAGGAGTTATAGAAATAAATGGAACCATAACGGGGGGTTCGGCCCCCAGCATTCTCAGTAGTGAAATATCTGGTGCTAATGATATTATGCAGGCTATTCGCAAAGCGGCGCAGAGGCGCGACATTAAAGCAGTAGTTCTAAGAATTAATAGCCCTGGAGGTACTGCAGGGGCTGCCCAAGAAATAGGAATTGAATTAGATAAGCTAAGACAGTTAGATATACCTATTGTAACTTCCATGGGGGATATGTGCGCATCCGGTGGTTACTGGATAGCTTGTAGCAGTGATTACATTGTGGCTAATGGCGCCACTTTAACTGGTAGTATCGGAGTGATTATGGAACTGGCTAATCTGGAGGGTCTTTATGAGAAGTTAGGTATAAGCCCCCGGGTTATAAAGAGTGGGGAATTTAAGGACATAGGTTCCCCGACTAGGGAAATGACCAAGGAAGAACAAGAATTATTACAAGAATTAATCGATGATTCTTACGACCAATTTCTAGATCAAGTACGCCAGGGAAGAAAAGGTAAAATTCAAGATGAGGAAATAATAGATATAGCCGATGGGCGTATATTTTCGGGACGACAAGCCCTAGACTTAGGCTTAGTTGATAGCTTGGGAAATTATTATGATGCCATTGAAAAAGCAGAAGAAATGGCAGGGATCCCTGCTGGGGCAGAAATAGAAATACTAAATCAAAGTAGTTTTTGGGATTTAGTTATGCTCAATATGAATATTAAGGACCTACTATTTAAGCAGGAGGTTTTACAGCTGAACTAGGGTGTAAGTAAGAAAAGGAGGGAAAATAGGTGGATTTAACTGAAGCACTATACGGTGTACTATTTAGTCCTGTCAAAAGTCTTAAAAGAATAAGTGAAAACAAAATATGGTTGAGCGGAATTTTAGTATTTGTTATCGTTATGGCCTTTAATATTATTATTAGCCAAGGGATAGCTGGTATCGATTCTCTAGATCAGGTGATGCCTATTCCAGCTAATCTTATCTGGTTAGGCAAAATTATAGGGATCTTATTTTCTATAATTTTTTTGTTTATTACTACGGGACTTTACACTTTATTAGGGGACATAATTTATAAATCTAGTAATCCCGCTGGGATGTTAGCTAGTCTAAGTTTTGCCTCTATACCCGCTATATTTGCTGCACCTATACAATATGTGGCCATCTTGATAAACCTTAATATTATTTCCCTTATAGTTTCACCCCTGATTGGTATATGGGTATTAATATTACAAGTTCTGGCCATTAGGGAATCACTAAGACTATCTACTAGTCAAGCAGTAGTTTTATACATAATTCCTATAATTGCCAGTATATTAATAGTAGGCATGGTCTTGGCTATGATAACTTCAACATTATTGTTTTACAAATAAAGGATATTAAATTGGCTTTGTCGAATCAGTTTTATTATTCAATTTAAAAATATAAATATCTGGGGATGGAAGCTAAGAACCAATGAAAAAGGTATTTTAATTGAAAGGTTAATTTTTATAGAGGTGATTTATAATGGCGTTAGTTTCAGTGGACGAATTATTACAAAAGGCAGAGCAAGGTAGGTATGCGGTCGGGGCTTTTAATGCTAACAATATGGAGATTGTGCAGGCAATTCTAAGAGCCGCTGAATTAGAAAATGCCCCCGTAATCATGCAGGCTAGTCAGGGGGCTATAAAATATGCGGGCTTGGAGTATATCACGGGCATAGTAACGATTGCCGCCAATAATTCTAAGGTCCCAGTTGCCTTACACCTTGATCATGGTACTGATTTTGAGCAAATTATTAAGTGCATTAGAAGTGGTTTCACTTCTGTAATGTTCGATGGTTCACAGTTGCCACTCGAGGAAAACATTGCCATGACCAATAAGGTGTTGGAGATAGCCCGACCAATTGGGGTATCAGTTGAGGCTGAATTAGGCAAAATAGGGGGTACAGAGGATGATATCCATGTAGATGAAAAGGATGCCATGTATACCGATCCCGATGAAGCCAAATATTTTGTAGATAAAACTGGAGTAGGCAGTATAGCTGTGGCCATTGGTACTGCACACGGACAATACAAAGGGGAACCTAAGCTAGATTTGGAACGCCTGGCTAAGATAAAGGAATTGGTGGATATACCCATAGTACTACATGGTTCATCTGGAGTACCAGATGCGGCTATTACCCAGGCCATTAGCTTGGGAGTGTGCAAAGTTAATATTGATACTAACATAAGGGAAGCATTTGTGGGGCAAATGAGAAAAGAGATGGAAAACAAGCCTAATGAAATTGATCCTCGGAAGATTCTCGGACCTGCTAGGGAAGCAACTATTGAAATAATTAGGGAGAAGATTAGGCTTTTCAAAAGTGCTGGGCAAGCATAAACAAGGCTAAGCGGGGTGACTAGAAGGGGAAGGGACTAGCTGATAGAAAATTTAAAATTAGGGAAGAAGAAAGATAAGAATTAAAAATTCAAAATTAAAAATTAAACTGTATTGGAGGGCGAAAACTTTTGCGAATTTTTATCGATTCTGCTAATATAAAAGAAATTGAAGAAGTTAATTCCATGGGCTTCTTGGCAGGTGTAACTACTAATCCCACTTTAGTAGCTAAGGAAAAAAAAGATTATAAGGCCGTAATTAAGGAAATTTGTGCTGAAGTAGATGGACCTATTAGTGCAGAAGTTATAGGGCTTACCCTTAATGAAATGCTGGAAGAAGGCCGTGAATTAGCAGCTATAAACCATAATGTAGTAATTAAGGTGCCTATGACAGAAATTGGCTTAAAAGCCATTAAGATATTTAAGCAGGAAGGTATTTTTTGTAATGCTACTTTAGTTTTTTCGGCTAATCAAGCAATACTGGCTGCCCGTGCTGGTGCGAAATTCGTTAGTCCCTTCATTGGCAGGGTAGATGATATAGGAAATGACGGGCTGATTTTGTTAGATGATATACTAACCGTTTTTGATCAGTATTTAATTGAGACGGAAGTAATTGCGGCTAGTATTAGGCATCCTATGCATGTAGTCCAGTCAGCTAAACTAGGCTCACACATAGCTACTATTCCTTATAAAGTTATAAAACAAATGGTTAAACACCCACTAACTGATGCTGGAATTGCCAGATTTATAGCAGACTGGGAAGAAGCATTTAAGTAGTGGAATCGGAGGGTTAATTTTGGAAAGAGAGTTAGCTTTAGAATTTGCTCGGGTCACAGAAGCTGCAGCCCTAGTCGCTGCTCGTTGGGTTGGCAAAGGGGATCGGGAATCGGCTGATGATGCCGCAGTTACAGCTATGCGGGTTATGTTCGATACAGTCTCGGTAGACGGCGTAGTAGTAATTGGAGAAGGGGAAATGGATGAAGCCCCTATGTTGTATATCGGCGAGAAGGTTGGTATAGGTGTACCACCTGAG
>CAZUSS010000023.1:0-23600 GCA_964623245.1 uncultured Syntrophomonadaceae bacterium | reverse complement strand
GTTCGAATCTCGTCTTCCGCTCCATTTGATATCATAGGCGTTACAGTAAAGTAACGCTTTTAAATTTCAAATATGCCCTGTCTTGTAATAATGGGTGAAAGTTGATATAATTATCATTGCTTAAAATATTAGGGCGGGTGGCGAAGAGGCTAACGCTGTGGTCTGCAAAATCACCATTCACCGGTTCAAATCCGGTTCCGCCCTCCATATTCTTAATAATATATTTGAAGATATTATTCTGCACTAGAGTTTAGCTAGCAGATTTTTTTTATGAATTTGGCGAGCAAAAATGCTTGCATATTTCGAATAGACTTGATATACTAGATTTTGCCCATTACAAAAGTAATGATTTAAAATGTGCCCGGGTGGCGGAATAGGCAGACGCACAGGACTTAAAATCCTGCGAGGTTCATCCCTCGTGCCGGTTCGACCCCGGCCTCGGGCACCATTTCAGAATAGTACACCAGCGATTAGCTGGTTTTTTGTTTTTCTGCTATCCCTGCATGGGCTGCTTTAACCTATTAGTATAGATGTATCCGCCTTTTATGGTTCAAGACGGCCTACCTAGTTTTGTCATATTATTCATAATAATGTAGGTTATTTTTTATAGGAAAAGTTCAAGATAATATGAGGGAATCATTTGAATAGTTAAAAATTAATAGATTTATGTAATAAAAAGAGGATTTATGTCTAGGAAATAGAATGTTAGAAAAGATAATATTTAAGGGTGTGAACACTTTAATGAATTATTTATCTGTTTACAAAGAAAAACTCGTTACCGCAATCCAGGCAGCTAAACTGGTCAATTCCGGTGATACAGTAATGTATGCTAGCTTTCTAGGTAGGCCTTACGATTTTGATATTGAACTTGCCCTACGTAAAGAGGAATTAAATGATGTTAAGATTATCAGTTGTGGTGGAATGATGCCTAATGAATTGCATACACCCATAGTTGATGATAGTCATGAACATTTTGTCTGTAGTAGCTGGTTTCTAGATGCAAGTGACCGTAAAACTCATGATAATTATACTATGTTTTATCATCCCGTTCAGTTTAGCCAATTGCAGGATATTATAAGTAGTGATAGTTTTCCACTAGATGTCTATGTACAACAAGTTAGCCCTATGGATCCCTATGGGTACTTTTCTTTTGGACCTGCCAACACCTATAGCCTAGAAAGTTGTTTTAAGGCTGATTTAGTAATACTAGAAGTTAACAACAATATTCCTCGTATTTCGGGTGGCTCTGAAGATGCGATTCATATTACCCAGGTAGATTATTTAATTGAGGGTTCTAATAAGCCCTTATACTCTATTCCGGTAAAAACGGATTATACAGAAATAGATGAAAAGATGGCTAACTATATTTTAGAGGAAATAGAGGACAGATCCTGCCTACAACTAGGCATTGGTGCTTTACCCAATACCTTGGGGATTTTATTATGTGAATCCGATTTGAAGGATTTAGGAGTGCATACCGAAATGTATACCGATTCCATGACCCAATTATTCGAAATGGGCATAATCACGAATAAATACAAGAATATAGATAGAGGGAAAATTGCCTTTTCCTTTGCCCTGGGAACTAGGGAAAATTATGATTTTATGCATCTTAACCCTTTGATGGCTAGCCATTGTGGCAGGTATACAAATAACCCTCGTATTATTGGACTTAATGATAAGGTAGTAGCTATTAACAACATTTTGCAGATTGACTTATTTAGTCAGGTATGTTCAGAAAGTTTTGGTACTAGACAGATATCTGGTACTGGGGGACAGTTAGACTTCGTAACTGGTGCCATGTATTCGGATGGGGGCAAAAGCTTTTTGTGTTTGAATAGTACTTTTGAAGATAAGCAGGGCAATATACATTCCCGGATTGTACCAACTTTGCAGGAAGGTAGTATTGTTACTGCCCCTAGGACGGCAGTGGATTATATTGTTACAGAGTATGGAAAGGTGCGTCTGAGAGGGGAATCAACCTGGCGCCGTACGGAATTATTAATTAGTATTGCCCATCCCGATTTTAGGGACCAGTTGATTAAAAAGGCTGAGGAAATGAAAATTTGGCGTAGAAGTAATAAAATGCTGCCTATCTTCTAAGCCTTAGCTCTCAAAGTTAATCCAAATAAAAAACCGCTTTTTTAAAAAGCGGTTTTAAATTCCTTATAGTAAGTAAATCTATAAGCGGAGTTCTGTATTAGATAGTCATCTATCTTGGATGTCAGTTACCTAACACCTCTAGCAACCTAACCCGGGAATAAAGCGGGCCACTTTAAAATTCCCCTATTCGGTCTTGCTCCAGATGGGGTTTGCCTAGCCATTTAGTTGCCTAAATGCTGGTGAGCCCTTACCTCACCTTTCCACCCTTACCTGGCACTCAATAAGCTATTATAATAACGGATTATTGAGTACCAGGCGGTTTATTTCTGTGGCACTGTCCTTGGGGTCACCCCCACTGGTCGTTATCCAGCATCCTCGCCCTATGGAGCTCCGACTTTCCTCGAGCCTAAGCTCGCGACTATCTGATTTACTTACATCAAAGCAATAAATAGTATATACTATTATGTAAGCTCTTGTAAAGTGAAAAAATAATAGATTTTAGTAAAAAATATATCATATAGAGCAGGAAAAATTATATTTATAAAGAATAAAACAATAGTAGATGACAAATATAATTTTAATTATATTTAAATAAATTTTAATACGGGAATGTGATTAAGAAAATGGAGGGAGGGAATAGCTTGTTTATATTTGGCGCGGGTGCACCTGGGGGATTGGAATCATTATTAACTCTTGCAGGAATAATTTTAGCCACGTATATCTTCCTAAAATTTTGTACATGGGCTAAAGGCTTTGCACTTTCTGGTCAAGTAAAAAAAGTTTTATTTATTTTGACTGGAATAGGTTTAATAGTATTCAATGTCTTATATGCAATAGGTAATAAATTTATTAATGAAGGTAATTTTAATTTTGCTACTGTTGCCTTAGTAAGTGCGATAATCTGGATATTTGTTTTTGCATTTGCTTTAATGGCTGAAACTAAAACGGAGACGGAGTAAATACATTACAAATAGGCGGCTAAGGCCGCCTATTTGTATCTATAATAATATTTAGTCAAGGGAGATAGGAATGGTGCAAGAAGTATCTACACACAAAATCTACCAGTACTTTACAGCAGATGGTTTTGTGGAAAAAGACGACTTAATAATTAATGAACATTCTTTTGAACTTTTAATAAATGGGAATTACCATGCCACATATAATTGTACCCCTTCACTGTTAGAGGAGTTAATCATAGGCAACCTAGTTATTAATAAAATAATAAACCATGTTTCGGACCTTACCTTCGAAGAAATAAATACAGATTATATAAAAACAAAGTTTCATAAGCGGGCTAGTTCGGAATATAAAGTCAGTAATGTAGATATGAAGATTAAAGCAAAACAAATTCTAGTCTTAATGGATAAACATTTAGATAGTTCCCCATTACATAAAAGTACGGGTGGAACTCATGTTATGAGTATAGCTAATAATAACGAAATTATATTCTCCTGCCAAGATATTGGACGCCATAATGCCTTAGATAAACTCTACGGCTATTGCCTTAAAAACAATATAGATCTTAGTGATAAAATCCTATTTAGTAGTGGCAGAATCACCAATGAAATTTGCCAAAAGCTTATTAGTATTGGTATTAAAATTGTAGTCTCCCGTGCTACAGTAAGTAGCATGGCAATTGAGTTAGCCCATAGACATAATCTGACTTTAATTGGTTTTGCTAGGGGTAACCGTTTTAATCTTTACACCCACCCATACAGAATTTTAGAATAGGAGTCTATTTTATGTTAGAAGAACAAATAGCGGTAACCATTATAAGACCTAATCAAAGGGAATATACGCTATGGGCATTTAAAGGACAGACGGTTTATGATATTTTGCTTTTGCAACATTTTGAACAGGAAGGTTATTGTGGTGGCAATGGTATTTGTGGTAAATGTAAGTTAAAAGTTATTGGACAGTCAAGTGAAATTACTGAAACCGAAAGGGAAATGTTGTTACCAGAGGAAATAAAGCATAATATAAGATTGGCTTGCAGGGCTATAATTAATGGCCCTGTAACAGTTTATATTGATGATTATACTAGCTACTACGAATCCCTATTACACCATGGCATCGAAAATAATCTAGCAACTAAACAAGTGAAAATACAAAGATTTTTTATATCGGGGCTGGATAAATCATTTCCTATTCCTATTCACCGCCGTATTTCTGAGGCCCTAGTTAGCTATGAAGTTAAATTGCCCCCGGATAATATTAATGAATTATTAGCCATTGATAGGGCGGGTAGGCCAACCCTCCAGCTTTATGGAACCATTTTTGCGGAGAAATATGTGAAACACGTCAGTAGGACTATGGAAGGCGTTTATGGAGTGGCATTAGATTTAGGTAGTACTAGCCTCTTTGGGGCTTTAGTCAATTTAGTCGATGGGCAGGTTGTGGCTGTTTCTTCCAAGGCTAATATGCAAAGAATCTATGGTGCCGATATAATATCCCGTTTAAGTTATTCCCTAGAATCAAAAGAGGGGGAGGACAACCTACACCAAATTTTAATTAACAATATTAATAGCATTATTGAAGAACTAGCTGAAGTGGCAGATATATTACCTAGGCAAATTTATAATTATACCATAGTAGGTAATCCAGTAATGCTTCATTTTTTGACTAGAATTAGTGTAAAAGGCTTGGCCCAGTTTCCTTATTTAGGTGGCTTTGTAGACGAATTAGAATTTCTGGCTAAAGATTTAGGGCTTATTGGACATCAATGGGCTGACCTACATATTTTACCCCAAATAGGGGGGTTTATCGGTGCAGACACCATCGGTATCTTACTGAATTTAGAGGAAGTCAAATCCAGCTATTTGATGATTGACATAGGTACTAATGGTGAAATTGTTTTACATAAAAAGGGTCAATTCTGGGCAGCTTCTGCCGCGGCGGGACCAGCTTTTGAAGGTGGGCAAATAAGTTCCGGCATTAGGGCTAGTCAGGGTAGTATTGATAAAGTCTATGTTGATGACCATGGAGAGTTTATATTTAACATTATAGGGAATGGTCCTGTACGAGGTATTTGTGGCTCAGGGATAATCGACCTAGTAGCCTCCTTGTTGGCAACTGATTATATTGATAAAAACGGAATTATCCAGGAGGCAACAGAAAGGCAATTAAAAGTATTGAATTATGAAAATGAACGACAATTAGTTATATACGATCAGGATGACATCTTACCGGGCAAACCCATCTTATTTACCCAGGAAGATGTGAGACAGGTTCAGTTGGCCAAAAGTGCAATTAGGACCGCCATAGATATGCTATTAGAAGTTGCTAAAGTAGATTATGCAGAACTAGACAATATATATTTGGCTGGTGCATTTGGGAATTATTTAAATCCGGTCAACTCTATTGCTATTGGCCTGCTGCCTCCAATTCAGCCTAATAAGGTTATTAATATAGGTAACGCTGCAGCTAATGGGGCTATACTAGCTTTACTCTTTCCTGAGAAAATAGCAGATGCTAGTAAATTAGCCCGTAAGGTAGAATATTTTGAATTGGCTAATTCACCTAATTTTCAGAAGCACTTTTTGGACAATTTAAATTTTGGGGATTAGAGGTTTTTTAAATTATAAGGAGGGAAATAAATGAAATTGGAAAGTAGGGTGGCTATAATAACTGGCGGTGGTACTGGTATAGGCCGGCAGGCAGCTATTGATATGGCCCTAGAGGGTGCTAAGGTTCTAGTAATGGGTAGAAGAATTGAACCCCTAGAGGAAACAGTTGCCCAGATAACTGAAGCTGGTGGGACTGCTTTAGCTTTATCGAGTGATGTTACCAAAAGGGAAGATATTGAAGGCGCCAGGGATTTAGTAAAGAGGACTTGGGGAAGATTGGACATATTAGTTAATAATGCGGGTTCTGGTATGAGAAAACCTTTCCTAGAAACAAGCATAGAAGAATTTGATTATCTGTATAAGATAGACCTGAAAAGTGTTTTCGAAGTGACTCAAGTAATGCTTCCCTTGATGCAAGAAAGTGGTGGCGGTAGTGTTATCAATATTTCTTCTATTCTAGGGGTATTAGGCTCTAGGGATTCCTCAGCTTATTGTGCTATGAAGGGTGGCGTAGTTCAACTTACCCGAGCTTTGGCCGCAGAATTAGGCCCAGAAGTGAGGGTCAATTGTCTGTGTCCTTCGCATATCGTGACACCGATGATGCAATTCGAAATTGATAGGTTGGAAGCAGCAGGGAAAATGGATAAATTAAATCGCCTATTTCCCATGAAGAGAGTAGGATACCCGGAAGACATGTCGGGTAGTATCATATTCTTTGCCTCCGATGATTCCAAATGGCTCACTGGCAATATTTTCATGGTCGATGGGGGCTTGTCCTGTTACTGTTAATAATGAATAGCTTGATTATCTCCCTGACTAGTTCGATTAAGCTGGTTGGGGAGATTTTTTTGCATAAATCTTGATTTTGCTATTTTTTAATGCTTTAATTGTTTATTGGGAATATAGGAGGAAATTGTGATGAGAGTAGATTATCATGTTCATGTTGTGGCTCATGGGGAATATGATTATAGCTTAGAATGGTTAAGCAAATATGTTAATAGAGCTAAGGAAATGCACTTGGATGAAATTGGTTTTTCTGAACATGATGAGTTTATATCCAAAATAGATGACAAGCTAATTAATGATTTAAAGCAGGCACATCCGGATATAGCAATTAAATTGGGCCTTGAGCTAGATTATATTCCTAATAGGGAAGAAGATATCACGGCCTTGAGTAATTTGAAAAACTTTGACTATTTAATAGGTTCGGTTCATTTTATAGATGGTTGGGGCTTTGATCACCCCGATTATAAACATAAATTTGCTGATTATGATATAGATATTATTTATCAGCAATACTTTGATTTGGTTGATAAGGCGGTTAAATCTAATTTATTTGATGTAGTAGGACACTTAGACTTGATAAAAATATGGGGACATAAGCCAAGGAGGAAGGGAATTATAGACTATATTAAGCCTGTCTTATCTAGCATTAAGGATGCTGATTTAGTTGTAGAATTAAATAGTGCTGGACTACGCAAGGAAGTCAGGGAAATATATCCTCAATATGAAATAATCAGTTTAATGAAGGAGATGGGTATTAATATCACTTTAGGTTCTGATGCCCATCACCCTAATCAAGTTGGATTAGATATAGATAAACTAGTCTTTTGGGCGAAAAAAGCTGGTTATAATAATATTGTCAGTTTTAATAAAAGGGAAAAAACCCTATTACCCCTATAAGATTTATAAAGGAGATAAAGGCATGGTTAACTTAGCCATATTAATAATTAGTTTAGGTGTTATTTTAGTTGGGGCAGAAATTTTTGTTAACGCTATTGAATGGTTGGGTTTTAAATTAAATTTATCTGAAGGGGCAGTAGGGAGTGTCTTAGCTGCAATTGGGACAGCTTTGCCAGAAACAATTATTCCCATAATTGCAATTGTATTTAGTCCCGGAACATCTGGTCATGATATAGGGATTGGGGCTATACTGGGAGCACCCTTAATGTTGGCCAGCCTGGCCATGTTTGTATCAGGGATATCTGTTTTAGCTTTTAGAAAAAGAAGGTTATATGAGACTAAAGTTGTAGCCGATTACACAACCATGAGCAGGGATTTAAGTTTTTTCTTAGTTATATATGCAGCTGCTCTCTTTGCTGGTGCCATACCCACGAATTTGAGAAAATGGCAATTGATTATCGGGAGTCTAATGGTTTTAGCCTACATTTGGTATATATTTGTAATGCTCAGTGAGGAAAGGGAGGAAAGCGAGAATCATGAATTGCCTCGTTTTTATTTAGCTAGGCATAATGATTCTCCAGCTCTAAGCCTGGTATTGCTACAAGTATTTATTGCCTTGGCTTTGATAATCTGGGGGGCTAATTTATTTGTGGGTGCGATAACAGAGGTGGCCATCATGTTTGCGGTTCCAGCTTTTATATTAGCCTTGATTATCACACCTATTGCCACAGAACTGCCAGAGAAGTTCAATAGCGTTATTTGGATATCTAGGGGAAAAGACACCCTAGCTTTGGGTAATATAACTGGTGCTATGGTTTTCCAAAGTTCTTTAATCCCCGCCATCGGTATATTCCTTACCGATTGGCAACTAACCTCTGGTGCCCTTATTTCCGGTATATTAGCTCTGATGTCGAGCGGGGTGATTTATTTTGAGTTACGCCTTAAAAAACATATTAGTGCTGGTATATTGCTTCTAGGCGGCATCTTTTATGCTTTATTTATATTTCTAGTATGCATAGGATTTATCTCCATGTAAAATATAAAAAGAAAAAAACCGGATTTTCCGGTTTTTTTATTAGCTTGCCTTGCCTAGCAAGGTCCTTTGTTCAACTTGCTTGCCTTTATTGAGTTTTTCGTAGGCAACTCTCCAACGTACCTGTTCTTTTGCCCTTTTTTCCTTTAAATATACCCTTAGCATTGCATATCTATCCCTAGCATTTTTCTCTACAAGTATAGTAGCTACATATAAAGCTACATAAAGCCCACCCTTAATTAGAAAGTAAATAAATGTGTAATATAAAAAGGTTACTTGTAATTCCGTCATAATTTAACCCCCTCTACTTTTTAGTAGACAATCATTTATTATGATTCGAGATAAATTTTTTGGAACACATATAAGATACTGATTGTCCCGCTAAGTACAGTTACTATTATTCCCGTAGCTGCTAATAATCCAATCATATCTATCCCCCCTATAATAATATGCCCAGATAAAATAACAACCTAACATATTGTGATAATTGCAATATATCATCATTGCATCATGTGATTTTAATTTCCTAAGTCTATAATAACATCACATCTTATTATATGCAATAGCGTTTTTAAAATATTCAGTAAAGTCCATCAATTAAATTAATTTTCTTCATTTAGTATCTGATTAAAAGCCCCTATTTAAACAAAAAAAAGCCTGGATGACATTTAGTCATCCAGGCTAAAAACCGAACAATTATTTAATCTTCGTCTAATTTTTCTTTGGGAAATTCCAAGTCGACATTGAATTCCTTACGCCACTCTTCTAAGTATTCCTCAATGAGCGTCCGTACTAGACGTGATTTGGTAGTAGCCTGATCTGCACAGGCGAAACGTAGCTCTCTGTCCACATCTTCAGGCACTACAACGGAGATGTACTTCATGACGCGTTCCCCCTTTCAATTAAAAGCCGTTCCAAATCTTCTCAATACTATTGTATAACTAGTTCGAGTTCTATACAATTCGCTTGGCTCACATTGTCCCAAATCTTGTCTAACTCGTACTTTCAAGGTCTTTTAAATATTATGCTACTAGGTTAACACCTGTATAATGTTGAATAATTAGAACATTTTATCTTGTTAAACCGATAAGATTGGCAGCTAACAGGGTACCATAAATATAAAATATATATTGATTATATTAATTACTAAAACTTTATAGTTCAAATAAACTAGAAACTATATTAATTAAGCAAGAAATAAGACAGTTAATGATTAATTTCACAAGTTCCTTTATTACTATCTTAACATATATTCAAACATAATCAAACGCTAAATTAAGCAAATCTTGACTATCAATTGAATTATTGTTAGTTTAGACGAAGACAATTATATTAAAGGTGAATTTTTTGAAAAAGGATGTGAAAATCTTGGGAGTAAATCCATATGATAAAGCACACGAATTAGCCCGGGCCATTACTACTACTGAAACATATAAAAAATATATAGCTGCTAAAGAAGAAATAGAAAATAACCCAGAATTTATAGAAAGAATTTTAAAATTCCGAGAAAAGCAGATAGAACTCAATCGTTTACAAATGATGGGGGAAGAGACAGAACAGACTTTAGTTACTCAAGTAGCTGAAGAATTTAATCAGTTAAACCAGATTCCCCAGGTAGCTAATTTTTTTAACGCTGAGGTAGGTTTTATTACTTTGTTTAATGATATACAACAGATAATTCAACAAAAAATTGAAAGTGGTTTTTAATAAAGAGAAAATTATTTTATGCTGGTTAATCATCTTCAGGAGTTTACTGGGAAAGTAATTAGAAGCTACTATGGTATATTTAGTAGCTTCTTTATATTTAATGAAACTATAATGTATAATTATTTATATTAAATCATTTTAATTTTCGGATTTTATTAATATAAATTTTATAGCACTGTATTTAGGGAGGGTTTTATGTTCAAAATCACAAAAAAGCAAGATTTAGCCAAAAAGATAAAATTATTTGATGTTTACGCACCTAACATTGCCAGGAAGGCCCAGCCTGGTCAATTTGTAATTGTTCGTAGTGCTGAAAGAGGGGAAAGGATTCCCTTAACCATTGCCGATTATGATCGGGTGAATGGTACCATTACTATCATTTTTCAAGAAGTAGGTAGGTCGACCATGGACCTAGGTTTATTCGGGGAGGGACAAGCTTTATTAGATTTTGTAGGGCCTTTAGGTAGGCCGAGCCAACTAGAAAAGTTTGGTAGGGTGATTTGTATAGGTGGGGGAGTTGGCATTGCCCCCATTTACCCTATTGCACGTGCTTTGTACGCAGCGGACAATCATATTATTACCATTTTAGGTGCCCAAAATGTAGAATCACTATTTTGGGAAGAAAAACTAAGGGAAGTTAGTAATGAGGTATTTGTTACTACTGATGATGGTTCCTATGGGGAAAAAGGTAGGGTTACAGATATATTATCGAATTTAATTGCTGTTTATGATATTGATAAAGTAGTAGCTATTGGGCCCCTGGCTATGATGGAAGCAATAAGTAATTTAACTAGACCAAAAAACATTAACACTATAGTTAGTCTTAATCCTATAATGCTAGATGGCACAGGTATGTGCGGTGCTTGTAGAGTCGAAGTGGGAAATGAAACCAAGTTCGCTTGTGTTGATGGTCCAGAATTTGACGGACATTTAGTAGATTGGCAGAATGCAAAACAAAGGGCCCTCATGTTTAAAAAAGAGGAAAAAATAGCTTTAGATTATGCTTGTAATTGTCTTGGTAAAGGGGAAAGTAATCATGTCTAAAAAACCAATAGTGAAGGAAAAATATGATATGCCCCTACTTGATACCCAGGAAAGGGTTAATTCATTCAAGGAAGTTGCTTTAGGCTATGATGAGGAAACGGCTATATTGGAGGCTACTAGGTGTTTGCAGTGCAAAAAGCCTTTTTGTATCGAAGGTTGTCCTGTGGAGGTTCCTATTCCCGAATTTATTAAGTTGATTTTAAAGCGCGATTACCAAGCTGCTGCTATGAAAATAAAGGAAAAGAATAGCCTCCCCGCTATATGTGGCCGGGTCTGTCCCCAGGAAAATCAATGTGAAAAGCATTGCATTCTGGGGAGGAAAAATGAACCAGTTGCTATCGGTAGGCTAGAGCGATTTGTTGCTGATTGGGAAATGGAAAATAGCAGCCATGCTAATTTGTCTACAACTAATTCTACGAATAAAAGGGTAGCCATTATTGGCTCAGGGCCTTCTGGATTAACTTGTGCTGCCGATTTAGCCAAGTTAGGACATGAGATTACTATATTTGAGGCCTTGCATATTCCCGGCGGTGTCCTAGTATATGGAATTCCCGAATTCCGTTTACCTAAGGGTATTGTAGCTCAGGAAATTGATAATATTAAAAAACTAGGGGTAAAAATAAAGGTTAATAGTGTAATTGGGCAATTGTGGACTATTGATGACTTACTAACCGAGGAGGGTTTTGATGCGGTCTATATTTCGACTGGGGCAGGATTACCTTATTTTATGGGTATCCCGGGTGAAAATCTTAATGGGGTGTATTCGGCTAATGAATTTTTAACTCGGGTCAATTTGATGAAGGCTTACAAGTTCCCAGAGTATTTAACCCCTATTAGTCCAGGCCAAAAAATTGCAGTTGTAGGCGGTGGTAATGTGGCTATGGATTCAGCCCGAACAGCTTTACGCCTAGGGGTAGAAAAATCGTATATTCTTTACCGCAGATCTGAAGAGGAATTACCTGCCCGCTCAGAAGAGGTAGAACATGCTATTGAAGAAGGGGTTGAATTTAAATTATTGACTAGCCCCATAGAAATTCTAGGTGATGAAAAGGGACGCGTAAAAGCTGTTGTATGTCAAAATTATGAATTGGGGGAAGCAGATGAATCAGGCCGTAGAAGGCCCATACCGATTGAAAACTCTTTATTTGAAATGAAAATTGATGCTCTTGTTTTAGCAATTGGGCAGGGACCCAATCCTTTAATTAGTCTTACTACTCCCGATTTAAAAGTTAATAAACGCGGAAATATAATGACTAATGTGGCAGGTCTAACTTCAAAAGCAGGTGTTTTTGCAGGAGGGGATGTGGTTAGCGGTGCTGCTACAGTAATACTAGCTATGGGAGCTGGTAAAGAGGCGGCTCTAAGCATAGATAAATATTTGCGGGAAATTGATCTTTAAGTTCAATAAAATGATAAAAATATGACGATATTTGAAAGGATGAGAAAGGTGCAAAAAATAGCAGCAATTTTAATGGTAATTGTTTTTGGCTTATTTCTTGTAGGTTGCAATGATAAACAAGAGGAAAAAAAAGTTATTGGCCTAGTAAATGGTACTGAGATTACCCAACAGGACTTAGACCAGTATTATTTTATGATTAAAACTGGTTATGAGTCGCAAATGGGCAATGTGATTGACGAAGAAAAGGACATAGATTTGATAAATGAATTAAAGGAGCGTTCCTTTGATGATTTAGTTGTTTATACCTTAGTAACCCAAGATGCCCAAAAACAAGGCATTGAAATAAGCGAGCAGGAACTAAATAAGGACTTAAATAATTTTAAAGCCACCCGTGGTGAACAGGGATATAATGCTTTTTTGCAACAGATTGGTATGACTGAAGCAACTTTTAAAGAACAAATTAAAATGGAGAAACTTTTTGTTGCTCTAAGCGAGAAGGTCGTGGGAGATGTTGACATCAGCGAAGAAGAGGTAAAGGCATTCTACGAAGAAAACCAGGAAATCTTTGTTGAACCATCTGGAATGGAAATATCGCATATTTTAGTTGAAAATGAAGATGAAGCTATGGATATATTAGCCCAGTTAAAGGCGGGCAGGGATTTTACCGAACTTGCCCAGGAGTTTTCCATATGTCCTAGTAAGGAAAAGGGTGGGGACTTAGGTCTAGTAAACGAAACTTCCTCTTTGGTGGAGGAATTTAAGGTTGCAGCTTTAGAACTTAAGAGTGGTGAAATGACTGAAACACCTGTGAAATCCGATTTTGGTTATCATATTATCAAGGCTGGTAATTTTAGGGAGGCTACAACACTACCATATACAACCGTTAAGGATGACATTGCGCGGCAATTAGAAATGAATAAAAAGAATGAAATCTTTGCAGATTATCTAAAAGAATTACGGGAAAATGCTGAAATTGAAGATAGACGTTAATATTACTAAGCTATTTTAGGGAGGTATCAATGCGAAAACCTACTTTTATGGCCATCTTATCTTTGGTCCTTTTATTTGTCATAGCTATACCGGTATTTGCTAAGCAAGTAGATGTGCATAAACAGCAAGAAATATATGAAAAAGCTAGGGTACTCAAGGTAATCAATTTAACTCCTCAAGAATTAAGTGGAATGGAAGGTTACACTATTCAGGAGCAAGTAGTTACTGTAAAAGTGTTATCAGGGCATAAAAAAGGTGAGATTTTAGAAATTACCAACACTTTATCCGGCAGCAAAGGATGGGACCTGGAAGTTAAACCTAATGATAAGGTGATTTTATATGAAGTTATATATGAGGACAGTTCGTCTGAGATTTTCTTATTCGACATGGCTAGAATGCCTTATTTGAACTACCTAATTTTGTTTTTTGTTTTATCAATTATTGCAATAGGTGGCATTAGAGGCATAAAATCTCTGGTGGCCTTAGGTTTAACAGTATTAGCTATCTATAAAATACTTCTCCCTGCCTTGCTTAAAGGGGGTTCCCCCATACTCATCACTATTTTGATGCTTATGGTCGTCACCTTAATGACAATGCTCATTATTGCCGGTTTTACCAAAAAATCAATTTCTGCGACTTTGGGTACTATTGGAGGGGTAATTGTTGCGGGTGTTTTGGCTTTAATCATTGGCGATTTAGCCCACTTAACTGGTTTTGCAACGGAAGAAAGCAGAATGCTGCTCCATGTGGATGGTTTGAGTATTGATATGCAGGGACTTTTATTTGCTGGAATTATTATTGGAGCCTTAGGTGCTACCATGGATGTTGCTATGTCCATAGCCTCATCTATTGAGGAAGTAAAGAAGGCCAACCCGAGTCTATCGGCCCAAGACTTGATGCGGGCTGGCATGAATGTAGGACGCGATATAATGGGTACCATGACCAATACCCTGATATTGGCATATACTGGTGGCGCTTTACCCTTATTAATCCTTTACCTAGCTTATGATACAAGCGCTATACAGATTTTTAATTCGGAATTAATAGCCACTGAAATAGTTAGGGCTATTGCAGGCAGTATTGGTCTAGTTTTTAGTGTACCCATAACTGCTTTTATTGCCAGCATTTTAGCTAGCCGGCAAAGCCACCCTGAGCTAAATGTCCATTATGAATAAAGTTGTAGCTGTTTATTTTATTAACCTAAAAGATGCAGAATAAAGCATCTTTTTTTTTATCAATTTTATTTGAGACTTGCAGTAAGATGGAGTAAAATATTGATAATGATTCTCAATAGCGGAGGGTGTTATAAATGGATCTTGATAATGTAAAAGTGATATTAAGCAATGCTGGTTATAAGCTTACCCCCCAAAGGGAAGCAATACTGGAAGTCTTGATAAATAACCAGGATAAACATTTAACTGCTGAGGAAGTGCTAAATGAAGCCCGAAAGGAAATGCCCAATATTGGGATTGCAACAGTTTACAGAACCCTGGATAATTTAGTCAGCATGGACATTCTTGATAAAAATATGTTTGAAGGTGAAAGATACCGTTATGAATTATCGAATGCGGATAACCAGCCCCACCACCATATAATATGTCTAAAGTGTAATAGTATTGTCGAAGTCGAGGAGGACCTATTGCATAATATGGAGGCCCAACTAGAAGCTAAAGGTTTTAAGATTATAGATCGTGAATTAAAATTTTTTGGCTATTGTCCTCAATGCAATAAATAATTTTAGATTAAAGGAATTTTATAAAGGCTACACTTTCCTCTGGGTTTATTAAATTAAGACTTTATTATCTAATTAAATTTAGTTATCATATAAGCGCACTGCTAGTTATGCTACAATGGATTTGGTTCGGTTAATAAATAATAATGGAGGAGAAGCATATGCTAACATTAGAAAATATATCTTTGGCAGTAAATAACAGTGGCACAAGTAAAGAAATTTTAAGAAATGTGAATATTTCCTTTGAGCCTGGTAAATTATATGCTGTTACTGGGCCAAATGGTGGGGGAAAAACCTCTATAGCTAAATCTATCATGGGAATCTATAAACCTACCGCAGGTAATATTTTTTTACATGATGAAAATATTAGTGAACTCGAAATCTCGGAAAGGGCTAAAAGGGGCATTGCTTACGCATTTCAACAACCTCCAAGATTTAAGGGCTTAACTGTTGAGGATTTACTCAAGATCGCTAACCCAGGTGTAAACCATATTAATTTGCGTAAAACCCTTAGGGATGTAGGCTTATGTCCCGAGGACTATTTGGAAAGGGATTTAGGGCCGGGGCTAAGTGGTGGTGAAATAAAACGGATTGAGGTGGCCCAAGTGCTGATTCGGGATGCTGAAATTAGCATTTTTGACGAGCCCGAGGCTGGAGTAGATTTATGGACTATCCAAAGACTGATTTTGGCTATCATGCAAAGGTTTAAGGAGCGACCTAATGCCATTGCAATTATAATTACCCATAATGAAAATGTTTTACCCTTATGTGACGAAATAATAGTAGTAGAAGATGGAACAGTAACAGCTGTTGGTAAACCCAATGAAGTATGGTCATTAATTAGGGAAGATATAGAATGCCAAAAAAGAGATGAATGCCGAGGAGATATGATATATGAAATTCAATAATATAGATTGGGAGCTATTAGGGGAGATTACTGAATTAACTGAAATGCCCCAAGGGGCTATTAATATAAGGAAAGATGGCCAAGCTATCCTTAGGCATTCTTCCCCCAATATTAAGATAACTTCCTTCACTGATAAACCAGGAATTACAGTAGAAATTAAGGCGGGAACTAAGGATGAGACTGTGCATGTGCCTGTTTTATTGACTAGCTCAGGATTTCAGGATAAGGTCTATAATACCTTTATTGTAGGTGAAAATGCAGACATTACAATTATTGCTGGCTGCGGTATTCATAATGACAGTCATGCTGATTCCGCACATGATGGTATTCATGAAATTATAGTAAAAAAAGGTGCCCGGATGAAATATATTGAGAGGCATTATGGGCAGGGTGCAGGGCAGGGCAAAAGGGTCTTTAACCCTACTACGGTAATTAGAATTGAAACAGAAGGTGTGGCAGAATTAGAGATGATTCAGATTGAAGGTGTAGACGACACTATACGCCCTACGACTGCTTATGTGGGTGAAAAGGCTAGCCTTACCATTTTAGAGAGGTTGCTTACCCATGGTAACCAAAAGGCTGAATCGGATATTAAGATATACATCGAGGGTAAAGGGGGAGCAGCCCAAATTTTATCCCGTACTATAGCCCGTGATTCCTCGGAACAGATTTTTAGAGCGGCCATGATTGGACAAACTGAATGTTTAGGGCATGTAGAATGTGATTCGATTATAATGGGGGATGCTAGGGTAAAGGCTGTGCCGGAGCTGGTAGCAGAAAGTTCGGAAGCCGTCTTAACCCATGAAGCTGCTATTGGCAAAATAGCTGGCGAGCAGTTAGTTAAGTTAATGTCTCTAGGTTTAACTGAGCAAGAGGCAATTGACACTATTCTAGAAGGTTTCCTCAGATAATATGGTTAGGATTGATTACTTTGAACCTTAATTTGTTTAAAACTTTTGTCAAGGTAGTAGAAACACAAAATTTATCCAAGACTGCGCAGGAATTCGGTTTATCACAACCTGCGATTACCAAGCAAATACAATCACTAGAAGATTATTATGGAGTTTTATTATTGGAAAGGTCAGGTCGCAGTCTCAAAACTACTGAGGCTGGTGACACTTTATATCAATACTCTAAGGATATTATTAAATTGCTAGATAGAACTGAAAAGGTAATGGAAGAGGTATCAGCTAGTCGCCGAGGTAGGCTTAACTTGGCAGCTAGTACGATTCCGGGCCAATATATTTTACCCCAGCTTATTAAGAAATATAAAGATAAGTTTCCTAATGTTAGTATAGGCTTAAATATTGGTGATACTGAGGAGGTTTTTTATCAGGTTGCCGAACGGGAAATAGATGTTGGTGTAGTAGGAGGGTGGGTAAAAAACCGGAAAATTGAGGGATTTGCCTGGTTAGAAGATGAGTTAGTGTTAGTAGTCCCTGAACATCATAAATACGCCCAACTCACTAGCATCAAAATGTCTGAATTAATTAATGAAAAATGGGTTATACGTTCCAAGGGTTCTGGAACTAGGCAAGCAGTAAAAGAAATTTTAGATATTAATGGAATTAAAATAGAGGATTTACATGTTTTTTTAGAAGTTGGCTCTACGGAGACTGTCATAGCTTCCGTAGAATCCGGAATGGGTATATCAATAGTTTCCAAGTGGGCTCTAAACAAGGAGCCATACCGTAAGGTTCGGGGAATAAAAATTATTGACCAAGGTGCAGTTAGGAATTTTTATGTCATATACCCTAAGCAGAAGTCTAGGCGTAAAACTGTGGACAGCTTTTTGGATTTTATAAAAAAAACAGATGTAATTAAGGGGCTATAACTAAAGATATTTGCTATATACTGCTGATATGGTGAGAGGGAAAGACTGCTTTCCCTTTTTTAATACGGGTTTATAAAAAGTGCTTGATTTTGGGAAAGCTTTGTATATAATGTATCTATTGTCTATATAAAAATATTATCTGGAGGTGTTTTTAGCATGTTACCAATACCGAAAAAGTTTTTTGTAACTGCTGCTTCTGCTGAGGGAGATAGTCATTTAACTGCATTTGATGGGGCCTTACTGAAAGCCCGAGTAGGAAATACCAATTTAGTAAGGGTAAGTAGTATTTTGCCTCCAGCTTGTAAGTATGAACCTGATTTACTTGTTCCAGCAGGGGCCCTTTTGCCTATTGCCTATGGTTCTATTGTTAGCGATATCCCAGGTGAAGTTATTTCTGCAGCTGTTGCTGTAGGGATTACCAAAGATAGTTTCGGAGTGATTATGGAGTATTCTGGCCGATGTACTAAAGAGGAAGCCGAACAACAAGTTAGGGAGATGGTGAAAGAAGCCTTTAGAATCAGGGAAATAGAACTAACAGAAGTTAAAGTAGCGGTTACGGAACATACAGTCGAAAAAATTGGCTGTTCCTTTGCTGCGGTACCTTTATGGTATTAAGTGATTTAAGGAGGAAAAACCATTGGAACTTTGGTTTACAGAATATCAAACTAATTCACTAGGCTTTTCTTGTAAAATTACTGATGTATTGCGTAAAGAAGAGACTAAATATCAGACCTTGGCTGTAGTAGATACTGTACAATTCGGCAAGATGTTACTGCTAGATGGAATGGTTATGACTACTGATTTAGATGAGTATGTATATCATGAAATGATTAGCCAAGTGGCTTTAAATTCTCATCCCAATCCCCGCAAGGTTTTAATTATAGGGGGGGGAGATGGGGGAGCCCTCAGGGAAGTAGTAAATCATCCGCATGTAGAAAAGGGTACTCTAGTAGAAATAGATGCAAAGATAATAGAGGCTTCTAAGGATTTCTTTCCTAAACTTTCCTCTTCCTTTGCCCATGAAAAGGCTGAAGTAATCATTGATAATGGGATAGAATTCGTAAAGAAACATAAAGATTGCTTTGATCTAGTTATAGTTGACTCTACTGAACCAGTTGGTCCAGCCATAGAATTATTCTCACCTGGTTTTTACGAAAATGTTTTTACTGCCTTGCATGAAGATGGATTTTTAGTAGTACAGAGTGAGTCCCCTTTTATTAATCCAGAAGTAATAAAAACGGCCTATGGTGGTATTGCAGGAATTTTTCCTATAACTAAATTATATTTAGCTAGTATCCCTACATACCCTAGCGGTCTATGGAGCTTTACCATTGGATCTAAAAAGTATGATCCCGAAGTTGTCCAAACTAAAAATGGACAAAACAAAAAGTATTATTCCCCTGAAATACATGAGGCTGCTTTTGTTTTGCCCCCCTTTGTAAGGAAAATCATTCAAGGTGTGAAGGCATGATTATAGATTATACCGACTATCTAGAACGCAAGAACTTTTTTATGGGTAGCACAGATAATTTGGATATTTGTGATAAGGTAATCTTAGGTGTCCCAATGGATGCTACCACTAGTTTTCGTTCTGGTACACGTTTGGGGCCATATCGTGTTAGGGAAGTGTCAGAGGGACTCGAGGAATATAGTATTTATCAAAATATGTCTTTAGAGGATATGAATTTTTATGATGCTGGTGACCTTATAATTCCTTTGGGTAATGTTCCTGCTACCCTGAAACGGGCAGAACTAGTCTGCGAGAACCTGATTCAAAATAAAAAGGTTTTTACTTTGGGGGGAGAACATCTGATATCCTTGCCCCTAATCAAGGCCCATAAAAACAAGTATCCCAACTTAATTGTTATTCAAATGGATGCCCATGCAGATTTAAGGCATGAATACTTAGGTGAAAACCTGTCCCATGCGACAGTTATGAGACATGTGGCCGAAATTGTAGGGGCCAAAAATTTATTTCAATTAGGAATTAGGTCTGCGACCAAAGCGGAAATAGAATTTGCGTCACAAAATACGCATATCTACCTTAATAAACTTAATAGTGTAGTGGATGAAGTTATAAAACAGGTGGGTGATAGGCCTGTTTATATATCCCTGGATATTGATGTGGTTGATCCTGCCTTTGCACCCGGTACTGGGACCCCGGAGCCAGGAGGGGTTACCTCTAAAGAATTAATTGGGGTCCTATTGGAACTGGGGAAGTTAAATGTGGTAGGCTTCGATTTAGTTGAAATATCCCCCCCAAATGAGACGGGGGACATAACTTCAATTCTGGGTGCTACAATTATGCGCGAGGTCTTAATAAGATACTGAATAATTAAGCATTCAAAAAAGTGGTAATTTGATATAATTCCTCCAGGGTAGCCAACCTGATTATAATCAGGTTAACTCCCCGGAGGCATTTTTTAATATCTGGTTAAACTGGCTGGATATATATATAACATATTAGTATTTTCAACCTGATTAAAGATAACAAAGTTTGCTAATTCCTCTAGGATAGCTTCTAGGTCACTATCATCGCCATCTACTTTAATTTCGCAAATAGCCACGTCTAATTCCATCCAATTCAGCAACTTAAGTTCTTGTAGCCCTTCTTCGAGAAATTCTAATTCTGAGTAGGGTATGGAAAATGGGGCGCGGGGTTTACTCTTAATATGCTTTTCCAATTTAGATAGAAACAAACGTAAACTTTCCTCTCTTTCAGGGGTTATCATATATTGAAATAAAATATCGTATAGATTCTGGGCGATTATGATGGTTTTTACAGTAGGTAAAATAAAGTGTTTTTCTTTACGGATGAAAGATAAATCAAAAGTTTTCAGATCAAACAATTAAACCACTCCTTACTTGTACTAATAATAGCTTAAATGTTTAATTTGTTTTAGACAAGAATAATATTCTTAGGCTTATCAGCTTTATGCCACATTTACCCATTGGAACTAAATTTCCAGGCTTTGCATGGATTATAGGCGCCAGTTTATTAAGGGTACAAAGGGTTGGTGGATAAAAACCGGAAATAAAAAAGCAAATCTGAGGAAACGGTGTATCGAGGGTTCCAATTATTCTTATTATGTTCTGGTTAATGAAGTTTAATTTAGGGGATTTAAAAGGAGAAATATTAAAATCATTGTTTTTATAGTTGAATTATTTAAGATTTGCTAGCATTAACAAGCATTTGGCAAATTATTAGTTTTAAACATATCTCAAGAACTTTGAATTTGATGCCAGGTTATGTTTATAATAATATATTGATAATTAAATAAGGTTTCTTTTGTTTGGCGGCAGCCATTCTCTTGCTGAATCCTAAGTAAATTAAGAACGGGGGAACCAATTTGTTTGGGGTGAATCCATTTAGGAGGGGTGCCTTATAACCCTAACCCGTCAGCTAACCTCGTAAGCAGGTGTAAGGGGAGAATGGGGAAATTACATGCCTTTCGCAAAACTCCTTTTAAAAGTTTTTAAAAGCTTCACTTTTTCGAAGGCCCCCCACCCTCATTTACCTTTATTATTACTAATAATCTAATTTATATGAACGCACACTATAATATAGCGCTGCTTGCTTTGGCATGCTAGTATTTCCTAATTATGGATTTATTAGCATTTATTTGACCTGCCAAAAAGAAGGGGATGAATAATTATGGCAAAATTAAAAGTTTCTAATTTAACTAAAATTTATGGAAATAATACCGATAGGGCCTTACAACTTCTAAACCAAGGAATTGACAATGATGAAATTAGGCGCAGGACTAAGCAAGTAGTAGGGGTGAGAAATGCAAATTTTACAGTAAATGCGGGAGAAAGTTTTGTAATAATGGGTTTGTCAGGCAGTGGTAAATCTACCTTGTTGAGGTGTATTAATCGTTTGATTGATATTACCTCTGGTCAAGTATTAATTGATGGCGTTGATATTTCTAAGGTCTCGGGTAAGGAGCTTATTGAAATAAGACGAAAGAAAATGGGTATGGTCTTCCAAAGGTTTGCTTTACTACCCAATAGGACCATTGTGGATAATGTGGCTTTCGGTTTGGAAATACAAAGTATACCCCGAATTGAAAGGTATGAAATGTCACTAGGAGCCTTAGAAATGGTGGGACTTAAAGGCTGGGAGGATTACTACCCCGATAGCCTTAGTGGAGGAATGCAGCAAAGAGTAGGGATTGCAAGGGCTTTGGCTACAGATCCGGATATCCTATTAATGGATGAGCCTTTTAGTGCCTTAGATCCTCTGATAAGGCAAGATATGCAAGATGAATTATTAGAAATACAAAAGAAATTACAAAAAACTATAGTTTTTATTACCCATGACTTGGATGAAGCCCTAAAAATAGGGGATAGAATTGCTTTAATGAAAGATGCCGAAATTGTACAAATAGGCAATTCGGAGGATATCCTTCTATCTCCAGCCACCGAATATGTAGCTAGGTTTGTAGAAAATATTAACCGTACCAAAGCCTTAACCGCTTCATCGGTAATGATTAAACCACATGCGGTTGTCTACCCTAAAGATGGACCTAGAACTGCATTGCACCTTATGGAAAGACAAGGTATATCCTCTGTCTATGTTACAGATAGAAATGGTGAGTTTTTAGGTTATGTACGGGCAGAAGATGCAGCCGAAAAGGCCAAGGCAGGGGAACGGGTATTAGATGGCATAATACAAAGGGATGGTCCTACTACTAACCTAGATACTAATTTATCTGATTTATTGGATGTTTTAGCCCATACGAAAATACCTATTGCAGTAGTAGATGAAGATAACAATTTAAAAGGAACGCTAGTAAGGGGTTCAGTTATAGCTGGACTTGCTGGGGAAAGGAGTGGGGCAAATGGATTTCATTCCTAGGATACCTTTGGCTAAATGGACAGATTTATCTATAGATTACTTAACCCTACATTACCGTGAGACTACCAAGGCTATTGCGGGGTTTTTAGAAACAATTATTTTAGGGATAAGAGATTTTCTACTTTTTATGCCTCCAGAATTGTTTATTATACTTGTAGCTCTAATTGCTTGGAAGTTAGCTGACAAGAGAATGGCCCTTTTTAGCATAATTGGTTTGTTCTTTATCTATAACATTCAGCTTTGGGGAGCAACTATGCAGACCTTAGCTATGGTTATATCTGGTGTGACCCTATGTATTTTAATTGGGGTACCAATTGGGATTTTGGCGGCGAAAAACATATCTGTTAACCGTGTAGTTACACCTATACTTGATTTCATGCAAACACTTCCTGCTTTTGTATATTTGCTGCCAGCCATTCCCTTTTTCGGTTTGGGCGTTGTGCCAGCAGTTATCACTACCTTAATTTTCGCTATGCCGCCAGTAATTCGTCTAACTAGCTTGGGTATTAGGCAAGTCCCGGAAGAATTAATAGAACTAGGCAGATCCTTTGGTTCTACCTTTTTCCAGATGTTAATTAAGATTGAATTACCTTTAGCCAGATCAACTATTTTGGCAGGTATAAATCAATGTATAATGTTGTCCTTGTCTATGGTAGTTATTGCTGCCATGATTGGTGCCAAAGGTTTAGGGGGTGAAGTGTGGACTGCCATACAGACTTTAAATATGGGTATGGGGTTTGA
>CAZUSS010000022.1:0-23884 GCA_964623245.1 uncultured Syntrophomonadaceae bacterium | reverse complement strand
CCGTATCTAGGTAGACTATCGGTGCATCCGTATTATTAATAGACGGTGGAGTCGGGGTTGGTGTAGGTGGTGTAGGTGTCGCTGTACTAGCCGCAACCTTTTCTACTAGCCAAGCCGCTACATAACCCGTTGTATTATTAAATTGTATCTTATACCAATCATTTTCCTCTGCTACTAGTTTATAAGGTGTATTGTTTTGAGCTTTCCCTAAGATAGCTGAGGATGTATTCGGCTGTTCCCGAACATTAATCGGGCCATTTGTGACTTTAACTTGTCCTAGATCTGGGCTTGTAGGGGCATTAGCTTTTACAAAAGTAGCAGATACCCAACCTGTAATTTGGCCAAATTGAATCTTATACCAGCCATTTTCTTCATCTAAGATGTTTACGGCTGTGTCCTGGAGGACTGTGCCAGTTTGTGCGTTATTAGTGCCTGGACCTGATCTGATATTAACTACACTACCCGTAATGGTAGCTGTCTGGGCTAGAGCGGTTAAGGTTAAACTTAGGAGGAATATTATGGTTAAAGTAAGGGTTAATATATAAGGTAAAGTTTTGTTTTTTATCTTTATGTATGTCATTTCGGTATTCATCCTTTCTTGAAGGGTTCTATCTATTATTTTTGACGCTTATTTAGCTTTAAAGTTGTCCATTTCCATGAGTTACCTTTCACGTCCCATATTTATCTGGTAATTGTTCGACAATAAATATTTTTAATCCTGCTTTATTTGGCAGGTAATTTAAGGGTGTCCTATAATATTACGATTTCCAAATGGCTTTCTTACAGATTATTTATGAAAATATTTTAAAATTCGCCTTATCTTGAGTTCATGTTGCAAGGACAAGCTGTCTCATATATTGTCCCGAGATGACAGGTGGAAAGGCTTAGGATGGCATTCTTTCAGCGTTAAAGCGGGTTTCAAACGGAGAACCGTCCCCGTGTTTGATGTTTGATGACGTGTTTGATTAGCTTGCCGAAGTCGGTGGGGGGGGTTGTGGATATGTCCTTGATTTTTTGGGCTATTAGTTGCCCTATTTCTGGGTAGAAGTGGCTACCATCAAAGTAGTTGCTATCATCGGTGGTTACGCTATTTGGGTAGTTGAAATCATAGACATGTCCGAAGACTTCCACAGTGTCTGTTAATAGCTGTTGATAGTATGTGGATAAGTCTAATTCTACCATAAGATTGTATAAGTTATGGTTTACGGGGGTGGTAAAAATTATGAACTCGGTATGGGGATTATTATCCTTAATTTCCTGGAACATTTCCCGGACATTGGTGTATTCATAATTAGCATAGATTTTAGTCCGGTAGGTCTCTAGGGTAGTTTGGATATTGCTGGCCCTTTCCTCCTCACTTACCTTGAGTAGGCTTTTGATATTTTCCCGATTATAGGCATAGTTTACTGCTTCCCCTCTTATAGAGGCCTCATAATTTTGTCGGGAAAGGTCCAGGGTATCTGTTGACATAAGGGTACTAGCCCGGTAGCCGAATTGATTGCTAGTTTCGATATAATGGGCAGGAGATTCGAATTCCCGGGGGATATTTTTATTTGTAGACATGAAGTCTAGGCCGATAATAATGTAGTCGAAGTCACTGCCCCGCATTTTTTTGGCGTATTCGATGTAATCCTTGTATTCATCAATGAGCATATTACTGACCGCATAGTTGTAGGCCTTATGCCCCGTGAAATCATTTTGATCTATATAGGTAACCCTGCTGCTGCCTAGAATTAGAGTATCGTAATCGAACTTATGAAAAGTAATGTAGTTAGTTTTCTGCTGTCTTTCGTTAAAAGGCATCTGAATCTGATTATATTCGTTATCGCTATGGAAATTCCATAAGGGATCAATATAATAGTTAAAACTGCCTATTGTGAGTAGTGGTATGAGAATGGTAGTAAGTGTAGCGAAAAACCAATTCTTATATTTCACTGCCTTTATCCCTCCTAAAAGTTGAAATATAGAAATTCGCTTACCCCTGTAAGCTGAGTTAAGGCGGCTATGGCCATTAGGGCTGCCCAGAGCAAATAAATTAAGTTAGGCTTATATTTATCCCGCAGTTGGATGGAATTTTTTAAAGTCAAGCTGATCACCAAGCCTATTGTTATGAAGATAAGTGCATTTTTCACATCTCTTATCTGGTAGCTGCCGAATTTATCGGGTGAAAGCATAGTCAGGCTATTAGACCATGTACTTGGTAATATTATACCATTTAATCCGAGCATACCCCGTAAAACCTTGATAGCATCGGCCCAGGTCTCAGCCCGGAAAAATACCCAGGCCATATTTACAAAGTTAAAGGTTAGGAACCAAGCTAGTATCTTGGGCATGGTAATTTGCAGTTGGCGCCAATAGCGGTGTAAGACTAGGGCGGCCCCATGCAAAAAGCCCCAAAAGACAAAATTCCAGCCCGCCCCATGCCACAAGCCCCCGATTAAAAAGGTCAGCATTAGGTTGCGGTAAGTCTGGAATTCTCCTAAGCGGTTACCACCTAAGGGGATGTAAATGTAATTCCTAAGGAATCGACTTAAGGTCATGTGCCACCTACGCCAGAATTCTTGAATGTTCAAGGATTTGTAGGGAGAAAAGAAGTTGGTGGGTAACTTTATATTTAACATTAGGGCCGCACCGATGGCCATATCGGTATATCCGCTAAAGTCAAAATATAGTTGAAAGGTATAGGAAAGTGAGACCAACCAAGCCTCAATGAAGGTCAGACTTGGCGCAATATCGAAACCAAAACTAGCCCAGACCGCAAAAGTGTCGGCTAGGACTATTTTTTTGAATAGGCCGATTAGGAATATGAAAAGTCCTGTGGATAGATTCTTATAATTTAGGCCCTTATTATGGGCGGCTAAAAATTGGGGCATCATTTCCTTATGGTGGACTATGGGACCAGCAATGAGTTGGGGGAAAAAACTAACAAACAAGGCATAATTGAGGAAATCATATTCTTGGGTTTCCTTGCGGTAAGCATCTACTAAGTAAGCAATCTGTTGAAAAGTAAAAAAGCTAATGGCTAGCGGCAGCACGATATTCAGTATTCTTATATTGCTGGATAGAACAAAATTAAGGTTATTTATGAAGAAGTCGGCATATTTGTAGTAGCCTAGTAGACCGATATTACCGACTAGGCCCAGGATTAAGGTTAGTTTACGGTTCAGCCTATAATTGGGGTTGCTTAGAAATCTGCCAATGGTGTAGTTGAAGATGATAGACCCTAAAATGAGGGGGAGGTAATTTATATTCCACCAGCTGTAGAAAAATAGGGAGGCTAAGACCAACCATAATTTGGCCAGACGGTCAGTATAGCGATTTATAATAAAATACCCGCCGATGCTTATGGGCAGGAATAGGAATATGAATTCAAATGAATTAAATAGCAAAAGCAATCATTCTCCAATAAGAGTCATTAAATATAGCCCTCAGGGCCCGAAGGGTTAGGGGGAGTGCTGATTTGTTTTTCATCAGGTTCATTATTTTCGGTAAGGGGCAATTCTGTATCCTTTTTATCTGCTTCACTTTCCTTATTTTCCTTAATGTAGCCTGAACTAGATGAAGTACGCCCATCTCCATGTCCCGGGCTAGGCAATTTGGAGCGGTCTACAATTTCCCCCTCCTTGCCATCTAGTGCTTTATCCTCATCTTCATCCTGTTTTTTCTTGGAAGAGGGGATGGATTCCTGCACTACCCCTTGAATGACAGCAATAGTTTTCCCCGCTAACATATCATCTATTAGGTTATTAAGGGAGGCTTTATCGGCTACCCAATAACTGTTAATTAAGGTGCCATTTTCATCCCTAACATCGTAAAATGAACCGGGTAAGGTCTGGGTGGTTATCGAATCAGCTGTAAAGCCTGGTGCCCAACTTACCATACGCAGCATATCGGTTACCCCCATATTGGTGCTAACATACTTGTTAACTTGGCTGACTAATTTGGGCAGTTTGGTTATGGTCTTGGCTTGCAGGAGTTCAGCAGCTAGTGCCTTCATGAAATCCTGTTGCATAGCTGTCCTATCTATATCTCCATTGATATAATCCCTATACCTGACAAAGGCCAAAGCATCACGGCCGTTTAACTTCCTAGTACCTGGATATAAATCGATATCTTCGGATGGTTTATACATACGTTCTGGTACAGTAACTGTTACCCCACCTAGGGTATCAATTACATCTTTAAAACCATTGAAATCTAAATGTACATAGTAGTCTATCTTAGTCCCCATTAGTCCCTCGACCGTTTTAATTGCATAGGATGGGCCACCTATTACATTGGCCACACAGATTTTATCATAGCCGGTCCCCTGTAAATCAACTTTGGTATCCCGGGGGATGGAAATTATAGCGGCTTTATCTAATTTGGGGTCTATGGAAACCAACATCATGGTATCGGAACGCGATTCCTTTTCCCCTGGTCTGGCATCCACTCCTAGAACTAATATGTTGGTACGGTTACCGTCTTGTTTTATTATGGTTCCATCTTCTTCAATTTCTATTTCATTGGTATCTACTTGGGTAAAAACTGAGGTTATCCCCGCACCTATACCGAAGAATAGTCCGAATACTAGGCCTGACGCTAGAGCTAGTTTTAAAAATGTAATTGCTTTGTTCATTAAGATAACACCTTATTTCTTAGAATTATGAGTTCTTATTTTCTGACGCTGATTATCGCTGATTGGCGCCGATTTTTTTTAATTGAATATTCAGTGCAATTCAGCGTCCAAAAAAGTGAGGCGGTAGTCGAAACATCAGTGGTGCCCGAAGGGTATAGCTAATGTTTACATCTCCCGTTTTACGGGGCGGCTGTTCTGGACGGTGATGGATTTTCCGCCGGTCAGCAGTCCTATTTTGTCCGCACCCAAAATCACTAAAAATAGTAGCAAGGCCAAGATTAACATGGCCTTGGGATTAGTTGTCATACTTAAAAATATGGCTACTAAAGCGAATACTGAACTTATAGCATAGATAGTCAAGACACACTGAGTATGCCCCATCCCTAAGGCTAACAAACGGTGGTGCAAATGGTCTTTATCAGGTTTGAATATAGGCACCTTATTATTTATCCGCCTAATAATGGCGAAAAATGTATCAAATATAGGAATGCCTAGTATAACTATCGGTATGAACAAGGATATAAGGGCCACACTTTTGGCGGTACCCATTATAGCTAGACAGCCCAATATAAAGCCCAAAAAGTTAGATCCCGAATCACCCATGAAGGTTCGGGCTGGGTGGAAATTATAGGGTAGAAAACCCAGGATAGCTGCTACTAAAAGGAAGGATACCAAGGCCACTTCGAGCTGTCCATTTAGCAAGGCAATTATACCCATTGTAAGGGCGGCAATGACGGAAACTCCCCCTGCTAAGCCATCCAAACCATCTATTAAATTAATGGCATTGGTTACACCTACTATCCATAATAGGGTAACTGGAATACTCAAAAAGCCTAGGCTGACCAGGCCATCAAAGGGGTTAGTCAAAAACTGAACGACCACACCGAAATAAATGGCTATGCCAGCAGCTATTATTTGCCCCACAAATTTAGTCTTGGCTGATAGTTGATAAATATCATCCAATATTCCCATTAAAAATATAATTATAGCCCCTAGTATAACCCCTAAAAAGGGGCCCGGTTTTTTATCAACTATGAATATGAAGGGGAGGATAAAAGCGATAAATATGGCTAGACCGCCTAAACGTGGCATATCTAGTTCATGTACTTTGCGTGCATTAGGCTCATCAATAGCCCCGATTCTATGGGCTAATTTTATAGCTACTGGTACCATAAAATAGGCTATGACAAATGCTGACAATAAAGTGATTATATATATATATGCGGGCATTATAAAACAAACCCCCAAACCCATTTGCTAGACTAATTTTATCATTATGAGTAGTTGCTTGTCCATATAGCAAGTTACGGTATTTCGTGCAAATCGTGCAAATAAAGTATGGACCTTTCTAAGTATAACAAATAATACGCGGGGGGGTTCTGTGACTTACAGTTTTGGAGGTAATTTTTATTTTTTTTGACACGGATTTTTTATTTTGAAACGGGCGACCACAGGTCGCCCTTACAGTTCCCCTTTTACGTCCTACGTCTCACGCCCTACGATGTATCCGTATAATTTCTCTAAGATAAGCACAGCCACTAAAGCTAAAAGGGCTATAATTACCCCACTTATAAGCCCAGCGAGGGTTCGATTTATGGAGATGGTTACGGCGGTGAAGACGTGGGCGAAGCTGTTGACCATGGAAATGCTGCCCATCATTACCCCTAGACCGAAAATCAGGGTTATTAATTCAGCCCTATACTTCCGGTAAAGATATACCATTATCAATAAGGATGGATAACCGATTAATATTTCCTTAAAGCGCGGCCGGGCCATAAAAATACTTTCGAGGATTTCCCTTAACCTCAATTCATAGGAAGATACACCCACTCCAGCAGTATGACCACTGCGGCCAATGTAGTAATACATGGCCAAAAGGCCCATGCCCATCAAAATCAAGATAAAATAATTGGGTTTTTTCCTCAGGTTTTGGTCTAAATAATTGACTAGACCGGCTTCCCCGCTAAATACAGCGAAGTAGTTAATAATAAACATTAGCAGTGGAATGAGAAAGGCTAATTTTACCCCCCTGAAGTATTCAATATTCATGATAAAACGTATATCAGCTAAACTAGTCACAATGGTATACATACCCAGGGCATTAATTCCTAGGATTATGGCTAGGGAAGTCAGAATTTGCCTAAATAGGCTGTGGGCTCCATTATCTCGCAAGTAGATAAGCAAAAGTAGACTCGATAATATGGGGTATAAGATAGCAGCCCCTAGGGCATATAATTTGCTGAAATCAGCCCCTAAGCCTAAGCTTAGCCCCATAAGCCCGATTCCTCCCAGGCCAAGTAAGGCAAAAATCATCCGGCGATTAATTTTTATTAAGTAAGCCAGATACAGGACAAAGGCAAAAAGTAAACTAAGTCCTACCATTAGCCGATGCAATTGCCCCGGTTTTTTCGCGGAAAGTAAATTAAGGGGGGCATTTATCTGATAACCCTTGGCCTGGATAGTTTCGTGGAAACGCCCGATTACTTCAATGGTATCTTCCAGGTTTTCGCTATAATTTAATTTGGCATTTTGGAAGGGTATGACATGGACTATGCGTATCCCACGGTCGACTACCCCCCGCACCCATCTGTAATACCTTTCATCTACTTGTTTTAGGTATTCGTCGTTGCGAGATGAATAAACTCGATTGACGGGGTAGTCAGTATTTTCGATCAGTTCCCTTAGGCCCTTTTGTTCCAGAAAGCCCAGTTGAACTGGCATTTCAATCAGTCCCACTATTAAATTATATTTTTTGACTAGTGCTTCCATACGATCTAAGTTATCTGGGTAGCCGCTGACTTCCCCATTTATGACCAGATATTTAATCCCGTAATCTTCGATAATCTGGGCATAATCATCTATGTACTGCAAATTGGTCCCGGTACTATTTCCCGGGGACAGGATTATTTTAAATCCCTTTTCTTTTAGATTATCCATTAAAGAGGTGTCAAAACCGATTAAGACATCTTGGGGCAGTTCCTCATCTTTGGTTTTGACTGGAGGTAGTATCTGGGTATTTATCACAAAATACTCTTGGTCACCTAGACTGAAGTTTATAATTTCACCCTCCTGATAACGGCGGCTGAGGTTTTCCCGCAAAAAAGCTATGGTTTCCCCATCGCTGGTTACCATGGTCAGATTAGCTGGACTGATGGGGCTACTTCCAATTTGACCTAGGACGAGCTTCCATTCCCGTATATTTTCATTCATTATACTGGCCTGTACCTGGGCAAAGGTCTGCACTTCTATTAGGCCCGCAAATTCTAAGTCCCTAAGGCTAGTTTCCTTCACCGATATCCAGTTGAGCTTGCTATCCTGTAAATCCTGCAAAACTTCATCCAAATCCAGGTTAGCTTGAGCTGCAGTCTGTACGAATTCCCGATAATCAATGGTCAGGGCCACAGACTTATTCTGGGCTTCATTTGCCATCCTTAAGCTAACTCCTGCCGCAGAAGCGATTAAGGTAATTATTAATAATAGCCATAGTATTTTGTGTTTTTTAAACATTAAGGCTTGGATACCTCCCTTAAATTAAATTCCTTTGTTAAGTGGGTTACATGGGCTACGGCCAAATAAATAAGGCCACTTAGGGCTAGGGGTAGCAAAAAGCCCATTATAATTCCCGCTAGGTTAAGGTATTTGAATCCCCCGATAATAGCTAACATAAACAGGAGGGGAATTGACAGTCTAGCCAAATATATGAAAAAGTCCTGCCTAAAGAAATTGCCGATTTCCTTGATAACCATATACCCCATTATAATAGCATAAAGTAGGAGGACTAGGGCAGTCCCACCCGTAAGGGCGATTATGCCATAATTTAGAAAGGCTACATTGAGGCTGATATTTACCGTTAGGCAAATGATGCTAACTATCATGGGAATACTGAATTTTTTTAAGGCGTAAAATACCCGGTTGAATATTTCCTGGCTAGCATAGCCTATTACGGCAAAACTATAAAGCAAAAAGGTGTAAGCGGTGATTACCGTTGATTCCCGCGTAAATGCTCCCCTTTCGTAAACTAGGGAGATAATTTCTTGGTGATAGGCTACCACATATATTAAGTAGGGCAGCAGGATAAAAAGCAGTATTTTCAATATATTGCTTAACATCAACCTTAATTCTGCAAAATCGCCTTCTAAGCAGTATTTGGATATGCGGGGAAAAACCACGCTGGACATGGCCACAATAAATACACTGGTAATAGTTACAAAGAGGTTACCCCCAAAACCTAAGGCAGCCGTAGTCCCTTCATCTAAATGGGTCCCAAAGGATCGGTCAATGATTAAGCATAATTGTAATAGGGAATTACCCAATAGTACAGGGATGAGCTGCTTTAACATGGCAGCGGTATAATTGCTTTGCAAGTTAAAGGGGAAGAAGTTGTACTTCTCCTTAATGATTACAGGTAGTTGCATAAGAAATTGGAGTAACCAGCCTGCAGTAGTTACATAACTGACGAAAATTATGTCATCACCTTTTAAAATCAAGGCTAAAATAATTAAAATATTAAAGGGAATGCTAATGGCCGCTGCCCTAATAAAATGGCTATGAACTTGTAGAATCCCTGTGGCCACAAAGGTTAAATTGACAAATAGGAAGGTAGGCATCATTATCCGCGTAATGATTACGGCCATCTGGGCCGCTTCCCCCTGAATCCCAGGGACGATCAGGCGGGCTAGGGTTGGGGCAAAAATAATCCCTATAACAGATATTACGCTACCCCAAAAAGTTATTTGGGTGAATAGCCTAGAAATATAGGCAAATCTTTCTTCTGGTGTTTTGCTAGACAGGTAGTAAGTTAGGTTAGGAATATTAACTGAAGATATAGCCGTGCCAATACTAGAAAATAGTAAACTAGGCAGACTGAATATAGCCTGGAATAAGTCGGTTAAAATAGTAGTCCCGAATACAAAGGCAAAAAATATATCCCGAGCAAAGCCTAGTAATTTGGCAATAAATATTACAATTGTGACTCCGATGAAGTTCTTACCAGTTTCTTGTTTTTTCATTCTGCTCTACTCTCCTGATTTCCGACTTATAAGTGACAAAGCGAGTTTAGCGTTCTCATCTGATTTTTCCCCAAGCTTTTGGGCCTGAAGCTTTATATTTTCCTTAAATTCGGTCTTATTTAATAGCCCATCTAACTCTGTTTTCATTTCTGCATAGGTGAGTGATAAGGGTTTTTGGCCAAATGTTTCTAGGAAGGCTTTTACCTTAGGATCATAAGATATTCCTGCAAAAGGAATCCCCGCTTGGGCCGCAAATACTAAGGAATGGAGCCTAATCCCGATTAAAAATGACAGTTTGGAGATTAGGGCGATATGTTCAGTACTATTCAAACGTTCCCTTATGATATGGGCCTTATTCTGCATATGTCCCGCCACTTTTTGGGCTTCCTCGATATCTTGGGGATAGGCTAAGGGAATAAATAATATCCTATAACCTTGAACAGTCAGTTCGTCTAGCAGCCGAGCTAAATCCAGATGGTAATCTGCTAGTCCCTCCCATTCACGTACTGATACCCCAATAAGGGGTAAATTATCGGGATTTACTTCTTGTAGGATGTGGCTGGCCTTAGTTAAATCCTGAGCCCCTGCCTGCAGGGCAAAAACCGGATCAGCTGTAATTTTGCGTGGGGGTTGAGTAACTCCGAGATTAGTTAATAGTTGACCCGATTCTTCATCCCTAAGGGTAATAAAATCTACCCGATTAGCGATAAAGCGCATAAGGGTTTTGCTGCTATTTTTATTAATGGGCCCCACACCCTGGGCATAGAAGATGACGGGTTTTTTTAGGAGCTTAGCCAAGGCTACTACGGCTATATAATAGAATAAGGACCTAGAGCTAGTTACATCCTGGAAAATGCTGCCTCCACCGCTTATGAGTAAATCGGCGGATTTTAGTTCCTTAAGCAGTTTAAAGGGGTTCATATAGTAAACCGCCTTTATTTGGTGCACTTGCATAGTCTTAGCAGGCGAACCCGAAAAGACTACAAACTGGGCCTGGGGGGCTAGTTCTTTAATTGATGAAGTTATGGCTGACAGCAAGGCCTCATCACCTGCATTATCAAAGCCGTAATAACCAGATAAAGCTATTTTCATTTACTCCAAAACCCCCTCGTATTAGGATGATATAAAATATATTAGCCATACCCTTTGGGCACTACTGATGTCTCGGCTACCGCCTCACTTTTTTGGACGCTGAATTGCACTGAAATACACTGAAAATTTATACTTTTATTGGAACTGGCGACCACAGGCCGCCCCTACGGCTCACATCCCGTGTCCCACGTTTCACGTCTCCCGTTTTTCTCGCCTACACTTTATTAGTATAGGAATAATTAAACCTAACAAAGCTAGGACTAACCTTATTACTTTACCTTTAAAGTCATATGTATGTAAAGCTAAATCGAAACTAAAGTAGAAAAAAACAGCGATACCTATTAATCCTATTAAACTGATTCTGGGCCTTGGTTTTTGCATGCATACTAGCCCCCTTATTCATAAAAGACAGAGCACTATTTACCCTAGATTATTATTTTATCTCTAATTTTTCTTTTATTTCTGCTATACTTTCTAGTATACCCATATTTTACTACCAGTTTAAATACCTTCCTAAGATTAATCAGTATTAATAAGTGAGGTGGTATACTTGAAAGGTACAGTTGTAGATACCTGGTTTAACAGTATTGCAGAATTTTATGGACAGGACATACTGGATGCAGCCTTAAAGGAATATGGTTGGCCAGCCCACCGTATTATTACACCTGCAGAAAATATACCCGATCACCAACCATTTAAAATAGTGGAAATAGTAGCAGGGAAAGTCGGTAAAAGTACGGCCGAAGTCTGGAGAGCTATCGGTAAAAGTAATGTATATTCATTCCATGCTGCCTATCCTTCCTATTTTGAACGGCATAATTTAAGGGATTTCTTACTTATGATGGATGAAGTACATGCCCAACTTACTAAAAAAATTGCCGGGGCTAATCCACCCCGCTTAATCCCCACCCGTCTCGAAGCCAGAAAAATTGAACTCCACTATATTTCTACCCGGGGACTATTCGATTATTTTTTGGGCTTATTAGAAGGTTGTTCCGTATTTTTTGAAGAAAAATTAAATGTCCAGGTAGTCGATAAAGGTAAGGATGGAGATAAGCATTTTATAAGAGTCCGACTTACTCTAGAAAAAGGCGAAGAATACAGCCGCCAGTATAAATTGGCCAGTATTCTATCATTAGGTTTTATTAAAAATCTTCCTATGAAAATTGCCTTAGGAACTAGCCTATTGAGTTTGCTCCTTTTCCTTGTACTCCAAGGACTAAGTCTAGGCACCCTTTTCTCCACCCTGGGTGTTTTGGTCTTTACTTATCTTATAAGCAGTATTGCCCTGCGGCCCTTAGGGGGATTGAAGGAGCAAGCCAGCAACTTTAAGGACTTTTCTTTCGCTACTGCTACCCCCATCCTTTCAAATGATAAATTAGAGGAAATAAGCAGTGAGCTAGAAGGTTTTAAAGAAAACCTAACCAAGGACTTCCTTTATTTAAAAGGGGGAACTGATGATTTATATGCTTTTAGCCGTAAATTCAGCCAAATAGCTGGAGAAATGAGCGAAGTATCCGATGTCATAGCTAATGTAGTCCACCAGGTATCCGAAGGAGCTGTCTATCAGGCAGTAGAAACAGAAAAATCCGTTACCGTTTTGACGGGGAATATTGACAAACTCAACGAACTGGCGGAGCGGGAATTAGATGCCAAATCCGGCTTAGAATTGGCTGTGGCCAATATAAAGGATTCTTTTGGGGAAGTGCAAAATGTAGCTGGGCTCTTGCTAGAGACCAAAGAACAGTTTGGCAATGTTAACCAACAAGGGGACAAGCTAGCTAGGCGGGTGGAAAATATTATGGAAATCGTAACTACTGTTGAAGGTATTGCGGAGCAAACTAATCTTTTGGCCCTTAATGCTGCCATCGAAGCCGCGCGGGCTGGTGAGCAAGGACGGGGCTTTGCGGTCGTAGCCGAAGAAATCCGCAAACTAGCTGATGATGTCAAACAGGCAGTAAGAACAGTTAATGAAAATCTAGAATACTTTGTGGGCCAAGTTAATATTTTGGTAGCTGATATAGGAAAACAGTTCGTCCAATTGGATGATGGCAACAAAAGTTTAGAAGCTGCGGTAACCGATAATATGGAAGCTACCGAAGAAATTAATAGTGTGGCCAATACCATTGTGGATCTAGTGGAGGAATTATCTAATGAAACTAGACATATTAGTGAGGTTTTCCAGAATCTACATACCCTAGCTGCGATTGCCCAGGAGAACTCGGCTTCCAGCCAAGAAATGAGTGCTAATGTATCTGAATACTCGGATAAAATAAAAGATTTAACTTCCTATGTCCAGCAATTAGAACAAGTAACCGCTGGCTTCCAGGAGGAACTCCGGAAGTATACGATATAGTGGTTGGGATGTGGGATGTGGGATGTGGGATGTGGGAAGCTGGAGGTGGGAAGCTGGAGGTGGGTTTTTTAGCCACTGGATTTTTTTGACGCAACCTGGGTCGCTCCCTATAATGTTTTTTTAAAAAAGGAATCAGCGTTAATCAGCGTCTAAATAAAATTTCAGTGCCTTCAGTTAAAAAAACTCCCCTTTTTCGGGGAGTTTTACTTTCTATTCCCTGGGTCTTAAGGTAGGAAATAGGATTACATCCCTAATAGATGGGGAATCGGTTAGGAGCATTACTAGTCGGTCTATACCTATGCCTAAACCTCCTGCAGGTGGCATACCGTAAGACAGAGCATTTAGATAATCCTCATCCATCATGTGAGCTTCGGCATCCCCACCGGCTCTTTTTTCCACTTGACTTAAAAACCTTTCCCTTTGATCTAGGGGATCATTAAGTTCGGAAAAGGCGTTGGCAATTTCCCTTTGCATAATGAAGACCTCGAAACGATCCGTATAATCGGGATTGTCCACATTCTTTTTAGCCAGGGGCGATATTTCCACAGGATGTCCATAAACAAAAGTCGGTTGGATTAATTTATCTTCTACAAATGTTTCAAAAACCTCATTTATTATTTCACCCCGAGAATAGCCTTTTTCCACTTTCATGTTCAAATCTTTAACCGCTAGGTGGGCTTCTTTTGTAGTTTTAATCTGATCAAAGTCCAACCCAGTATGTTCTTTAATCACATCCACCATGGTAACTCTACGCCAGGGTGGGGTAAAGTCTATTTCATGTCCTTCGACTTCGCCTACCATGCTACCATTAACCTTATACATAACCGTAGAAATTAAATCCTCGGTCAATTCCATCATTACTTGATAATCCGCATAAGCTTGGTAGACTTCTAGCATAGTAAACTCCGGATTATGCTTGGTGGAAATACCTTCATTCCTAAAATTACGATTTATTTCGTAGACCTTTTCTAGGCCACCTACAATTAGCCTTTTTAAATACAATTCAGGTGCAATGCGTAAAAACAGTTCCATATTCAGGGCATTGTGATGAGTTATAAAAGGCCGGGCCGTGGCACCACCTGGAATGGGCTGCATCATGGGTGTCTCCACTTCTAGGAAACCCATATTATCTAAGTAATTACGTATTTCCTTAATTATACGGCTTCTTTTAACAAATAAATCCTTTACATGGGAATTAACTATCAGATCCACATAACGCTGACGATACCTTAGCTCTATATCCTTTAGGCCATGCCATTTTTCTGGTAGGGGGTTTAGGGATTTGGACAAGTAAGTAAGACTATCCACATGAATACTTATCTCACCCTTTTTCGTCCGAAAGACCTGACCAGTAATACCCAGAATATCGCCTATATCTAGTTTTTTAAATAATTCATAGTTCTCTTCCCCTAAATCATCCTTACGCATATAAAGCTGGATGATACCAGAAAAATCCTGCAAATTAGCAAATCCCGCTTTACCGTGCCTTCTTTTGGACATAATCCTGCCCGCCACTTTAACGGTCTGTCCCTCGAGGCTGGTGAAATTATCGTGAATATCTTGGGCCATAGTATCCCGATCAAATCTAGTTCCAAATGGCTCCACATTCATATCCTTTAATTCCTGCAATTTTTCCAAACGAACCCTTCTAAGTTCATTTAAATCTTGCATTTCATTTTCCGACATTACTTACACTTCCTTAAAATACCTATAAACTATCATCTTTCCACTTTTATGATTTTATATTTTATAAGTCCTACTGGGGCTTCGACTTCTACTTCGTCTTTGACCTTCTTACCCATAACGGCTTTTCCTACTGGGGATTCATCTGAGATTTTGCCATCTTTTAATTTGGATTCAACTGAGGCAACTAAAGTAACTACTACCTCACGTCCGGACTTCAATTCCTTCAGGGTGATTTTCGAGCCTAAGGATACCACATCTGTTCTTATATCATGGTCTTCCATCAGCCGGGCATTTTTCAAAGTCTTTTCTAAGCTAGATATTCGCCCTTCGACAAATGCTTGTTCATTTTTGGCATCCTCGTACTCGGAGTTCTCAGTAATATCTCCGAAGGCAATGGCCTGTTTTATGCGTTCAGCTACCTCTTGCCGCTTAACTGACTTCAGGTGTTCTAGTTCTGACTCTAATTTGTGCAGACCTTCTTTAGTTAAGATAACCTCTTTGCCTATCGCCATGAAATCGCTCCCATCATATAAACTTATAAAAGCGAGAATATATCCCGCTCAATTTAAAGTATTCCAGCAATTACTTCTATTCCCCGTCAGATGTCTTGAAGGTATTATATAGACCTCAAATAAGCTTGTCAAGAAACAAGTCCCATATCCCCAACTTCTCCCCCAACTCTTGCAATTTCAAAAAACTTTGGCCGTCAAATAATTCTAACGACTTTTCTTTTTCTCCATCCGTGTCCAAAAACCCTTTTTTACTCCAAATGCTCGTTTCAAAAATAGGGGCCAAACTGTTAATTCCTAATTCAAGCCCGCAGTCTAATAGGCTACTAGCCAATTCGGGAATTATATTAACCTTAGTATTAGTAAATTCCAAGCTATATAATTCTGGGGCAAGGATACTTAAACCACCTAAATCAGAGGTAAAAGCTAAAACGATATCGCCCCTATTCCAGTTTTCGGGGGCTAGATAACTATTGCTTACTGCACATCCGCTTTCATATAATATGCGATGGGAGATGATTTCGTATTCCCGTGGAATGCTATTTTGCATAGATATAGGTAATTCAAAATTAGCCAAAATCTCTAGGAAGTCCGGGAAGTATTCAGTTTCCCCCACAATAATTATTCTTTTTATTTGGTGTTTATTTAAGGTTCTGCCAATAATTACATGGGCTAGGGCCTTGATAAAGTTATCCCCAAAAATTAAATTATCATCTGGATCCGGAAAATAATTTTTCAGATTCCTATCGACTGCCATATAGTGTATGTCGTAATCATTAATAATATTAAATGATTTATTTATTAGGTATCCCTTAGTGCTTTCATTTAAAACATCAAAATTATTTAAGCCTAAGGGGACTGTAATATTGCAGCCTTTAGCACTAAAATCGGGTAAATCGATTAATTTTTCTAGGCGGGGTTTAAAAAAAATAGGGGTTAATCTTTCCAGCCAGAATTTCCTGGAAAGAAGCCCCCTTTTATCTACATTTATTAAATTAAAATAAGCAAAATCTAGCTGAAACATTAATCCTCGCTTAAATCAACTACCCCAGGTCTTAAATCTAGTTCCTGTAACATATTATAGTAATCCTGTGGTGCAATATCATCTAGTGCTTTACCCATGATGCTAACTATCAGGGCCTCGATAACATTAGTACCAAAGGAACGACCTCCCATATCTGGGGTAGTAGTAATTACGCGGCTGATTCCCCTTGCCTTAAGTAGTGCCATGTCCTCTTGGGTAGTAGTATTAGTTATGATGGTTTGCCCATCTAGTTTTTCTGGCAAGTAGCGGCGTATATAATTAAAATCACCCGCTAATATCTCCGCATCATAATAATATTTCGAATGCTTTGGAATTATGCTATGTTGTTGTTCACCAGTGGGATAAATACTGTCAAAAGGCATCCTAACCACAATGGGGGCCGCAATTCGACCTAGGATTTTTAAGGCCTTTAATGATCTCAGTGGCATGGGCAGTCCGACTGCATATATAAAATCGCCCAAAGTTAATCTAGCCCCTACATCGGTGAAGGCTTCTGCCATGCCAAAGCGATCAACTGCACAGACCATGAGGACTTTTTTATCCCTCAAATCTATAATCCCTTCCTTTTGAATATCCATGATACATTTTCGCTCTAGCGTATTTTTAAGCCCACTCCCGTCTACCATAGGGCTTTTTTTGGCATGGGCTATGAGTCTCTTGGCATCCTTAATAACATATCTTTTGCCGGCTACATTTATGTACAAGTCTATGCCCCCCATACCAAAAGCATCAACTTTACCATCATTATCCTTAATTAGTTGGATGGCCTTAGCCCAGTCACCATCAGTTCCAATACGCTCAATGAGGAACTTTTCCCCCATAAATTCTGTTTCGAAAGCATGGTCCCTTGTAGCTGAGCCCAGACTTACACTTAAGATATGTCTCATCACTTAACCTCCTTTTCCCTCTGCCATACTTTTGCTATTTTAAGAAATTATATTATCTGTAAGGGTTTTTTCTATGAAGTTGGTGACCCCAGGCGCCCCACGTCTTCCCGATAGGAAAGCGCCTTCACTGTGTTCAGGCTGACACGAGCTGGGCTTCCTACCAGCGGGCGGCCTTAATATTGCGCAGTATCTGCCTCACTTTATCAGGATCAACCCATTTATCCTCAGTTATAGGTGAGGAACCTATTTCTATAGAAATAACTTGCCCATCCAAAATATTTTCCACCAGCTTAATCCTTTCATCAGACCCAATTAAAATAACTATTTCAAATTCCTTGAACTTGGCAGTTAAATCCATTAATTCATTCAATAATTCTTTGCCTGAACGTATATTAATAAAGTCCAATCTTTCTTCCTCTGTCATCAAGAAGGTCGCCTCAACCCCACCCTTTTGTAGTATTTCTTCTATTTCTTCTTTATTAAGGATGGGAAAACCAATGCAGGCGATCGACTGCCCTTTGCGTAGTTCCCCAATACCCTCCAAACGGGAAATAAAGGTTCGGTCGATCTGTAAACGATCAGCCACTTCTTGTTGGGAAAATCCATTAGCACGCAAGCTAAGGGCCTTATGTAAAGTCTTTTCAAGTTTCTGCCAACTTATTATCTTATCTTGGATACGATAAAAATCCATAGACTCCGCCCCCCTGCGCACAATATTGTTCACAAAAACTTTTTCTTATTCTACCATCACTTCATCCCCATATGCAAGCAGGACTTTCCTCCCTATTCCCCACCTTAAAACCGAGGGCATAAAAGCAAACACCGCCGAAATGGTAGTTTTTTAATAGACCTTGCTTTTTTTTGCCCCTGAAGACACTGAAGGCACTGAATCCTTTTTTTGACCTTGCTTTTTTTTGCCCCTGAAGACACTGAAGGCACTGAATCCTTTTTTTGACCTTGATTTTTTCTGCCCCTGGAAACACTGAAGGCACTGAATTTTTATTTAGACGCAGATTTACACCGATTACCGCTGATTCCTTTTTTAAAAAACATTATTGTAGGGGCGACCTGTGGTCGCCCCCACAATATAAAAGTTTTTAGCGGAAATCAGCGTCCAAAAAAGTGAGGCGGTAGCTGAAACATAGGGTGCGATCCTGGTTATGTCTAAAAATTTCCCATTTCCCAATTGCCATTGACACAGCCACCGGCTGCTGTTAACCTAATTAAAATTAATAGTTAATAGAGGTGTCCATATGAAATTATCAACCCATGAATTAGTCTTAGCTGCCATGTTTACAGCCTTGATGTGTATTGTTACTATTTTAGTCCGTATTTTCCAACCCATTATTATCCTGCCCTTTAGCTTGCAACCCTTTATCATGCTTTTGGCTGCCTCCATTTTACCTGCGCGTGCTGCGGGACTAAGTATGTTGGCCTATTTACTTCTAGGTTTGATCGGTCTCCCTGTCTTTGCCTCCCCACCTTACGGGGGCCCAGCTTATGTCTTATTACCTAGCTTCGGTTTTATCTTGGCTTTTCCACTAGCAGCCTGGATACAAGCCAAATTGATTAAAAAACCCATATTCTTCAACCTTATATTTGCCGGTTTTGCGGGAATTATAGTCTTATACTGTATCGGGCTACCATATATGTTTTTAATTTTGAATTTTTATCTAGGTGAAAGCATTAATGTCATTAGCCTCTTGAAAGTTGCCTTAATCCCCCTGTTCACTTTTGATTTAATAAAAATTGCCTTTGCAGCCAGCTTAGCAGTACAATTAACTAAAAGATTGAATTTATAGATATATTGATACGGAGGTATTTGCTATGATTTTGGTTTTCGATGTTGGTAATACTAATATGGTAATAGGGGTCTTCGATGAGGATAAACTACTAACTGATTGGCGTATTAGAACGGATGCCTTTAGGACTTGTGATGAATATGGCATGATATTGAATTCTTTATTTACCTATAATCGTTTAAATACCCACAATGTATCAGCAGTCATAATTTCTTCCGTAGTCCCCAGTCTAATGATGGAATTAGAGGAATTAAGTTATAAGTACTTCTTTTGTAAGCCCCTAATTGTAGGCCCAGGCATAAAAACTGGGCTAGCCATAAAATACGATAATCCCCGCGAGGTCGGGGCCGACCGCGTGGTCAATGCGGTAGGAGCTTATGCCAAGTATGGGGGCCCCTTGATTATTATTGATTTTGGAACTGCGACTACCTTTTGTGTAGTCAATGCTAAAGGTGATTACCTAGGGGGTGCCATCGCACCAGGTATTAAGACCTCGACTGATGCCTTGGTAGCTAGAGCCGCCAAGTTACCCCGGGTAGAGCTAATTAAACCTAAGTTTTTAATCGGTAAAAACACTGTACAAAGTATGCAGTCAGGTATTATTTATGGTTTCGCAGGACAAATCGAAGGGATTGTAAATCGCATGAAAAAGGAAATCGAAGGTGAAGTTCAAGTTATTGCCACCGGGGGCCTTGCTGCCCTAATGGCTGAAGAAACAGATGTTATTGATACAGTTGATGAATTGTTAACCCTTAATGGATTAAGGATAATTTATGAAATAAATCGGGGGCAAGATGTTTAGAATCGGTAATGTACTCATAAAAAACCGTACCGTAGCGGCACCAATGGCAGGGGTTACTGATAAAGCCTTCCGCCTCATGGCACGAAAATTCGGGGCTGGCCTAGTTTATACGGAAATGATTAGTGATATGGGACTAGTATATGGGCAAGAGCGGACAGAGGCTATTGCAGATATAGGGGACGAAGTGGCCCCGGTAAGTGTGCAAATATTTGGCTCTAATCCCGAGACACTTGTGCAAGCAGCCCTAAAAGTTGAAAGTATGGGGGCCCATATCATAGATATTAATATGGGTTGTCCCACCCCTAAGATTATAAAAAATGGGGATGGGGCGGCATTAATGCTAGACCTACCTAAAGCCGCTGCAATTATTCGGGAAGTAGTCCAGGCGGTGAAAGTGCCTGTTACGGTTAAGTTCCGCAAAGGCTTTACAGCCCAAAAAGTAAACTTCTTGGAATTAGCTGGCATAGCAGAAAGCGAGGGGGCCAGTGCAATCGCCCTTCATGCCCGGACTAGGGATCAATATTATGCGGGCCAGGCAGATTGGGATGCCATTAAGCAAGTGAAAGCAAAGGTTAAAATACCCGTTATCGGCAATGGTGATATTTGGTCTGCTGAAGATGCCCTGAAAATGCTGATCTATACTAATTGTGATGCGGTCATGGTGGGGCGGGCAGCCATGGGTAACCCCTTTATCTTCCAGCAAATCGTGGCCCTAATAGAAAAAGGACATAAAATCCCCTTACCTACTATAAAAGAACGGATTAATACAGCCCTAGAACATTTGGAATTGGCCTGTCATTATAAAGGTGAAGCTCTAGCAACTAGGGAAATGCGCAAACACTTAGCTTGGTATACCAAAGGAATCAAAGGAGCCGCTAGGATCAGGGAAGAAATTAATAGGACCGGAAGCAAGGCGGAAATGATAGCGGTGATAAGGGGTTTAGCCACTGAATTACACTGAAGGCACTGAAATTTTATTTAGACGCCAACCTAAAACTTATATCCAAAGCCACCGCCGAATGGGTGAGACTGCCTACGGAAATAAAATCAACACCAGTCTTGGCTACTTCGGCAATGTTAGCCTCGCTTATACCTCCTGAGGCTTCTAATAGGGCCCTGCCATCGGTTATGGCGACTGCCTCCTTCATCATTTCTATATCCATATTATCTAATAAAATTATATCCGCGTGTGCGTTGAGGGCTTCTCGCAATTCCTCTAGGTTCTCTACCTCGACCTCAATTTTAATGGTGTGGGGAATCCTCCCCCTGATAGTGGAGATAGCTTTTTGGATACCCCCTACCGCGGCAATATGATTATCCTTTATCATTACCCCATCGTAGAGACCAAAGCGGTGATTACGGGCTCCACCTACATTAACCGCATATTTTTCTAGGACCCTAAGCCCCGGGGTAGTCTTTCTGGTATCGATTAATTCAGCTTTTTGGTATTTTATCAATTCGACCATATTTCTAGTTTTGCTAGCAATGCCAGATAGGCGCTGCATAAAATTAAGTGCTAGCCTTTCTCCAGTCAGTAGGGTCCTAGTAGTCCCTTCTATCCTAGCGATTAGTTCACCGACATTTACTAGGTCTCCATCCTTTTTAGCCGGGTAAAATTTAATTTCTGCTTCCATATATTCGAATACGGCTTGGGCCACATCTATACCAGCTATTACCCCCTCAGCCTTAGCATAAAATTCACCCTTACTGAATTTATCTGCGGGAATAAGATTATAGGTGGTAATATCCCCATGGCCTACATCTTCCATCAAGGCCCCCTTAATCAGTTCCTTTAATCCAAGATAATTCATATCTTCCTCCTATTTAACAGTTGATAAAATTTATGTGCTTAGCAAAACGCACGTCATCACGGCTGGGATAATCCAAACGATAATGCGCTCCACGACTTTCCTTACGTCTCAGAGCTGCTTGCACAATTATACGGGATATGGTCAGCATATTAAGCACTTCATAATAATCCAGAATATCCTCCCCTACAATTAAATGCTGATATAACCTCTCAATGGTAGCATTAGCTAAATTCAGATTAGCCTCTGCTCTAATTATACCCACATTATCCCACATAGTAGTCTGTAAGCTTTTCCTAGCCTCCTGGGGACTTATATAACCTACATTAGTTTTATGTACCCATTCCCTAACAAATGAAGAAAAAATCTCATCTATATTGATACTCCTGCGATATAATATTTCCTCTCCATTATCTACTATCCGCTGGCCGAATACAATACCATCCAATAAGGAATTACTGGCTAGCCGATTAGCCCCATGGACACCTGTTGAGGCTGTTTCGCCACAACTATATAAGCCGTAAATATTAGTCTGCCCTTTAGTATTGGTGCTAATGCCCCCCATCATATAATGGGCTGCTGGAGATACAGGGACATAATCTTTATGGACATTGATACCCCCTTCCATACAGGTAGCAACTATATTGGGAAATCTCGATTCGACATTAGGAATAATACTCATATCCAAATTAACATAAGGAATCCCCGACTCTGCGCATTCCTGGACAATGGCTCTGGAGACTACATCCCGGGGGGCCAAATCCTTTAGTGGGTGGTATTCGGCCATAAATCTCTGGCCTGCTGCATTATAGAGAATGCCGCCCTCACCCCTGACCGCCTCGGAAATTAAAAAACGCTCTGTATCATGGCTAAATAAAACGGTGGGATGAAACTGTACAAATTCCATATCGGTTAAACTACACCCAGCTCTATAAGCAGCTGCCATACCATCACCAGTGGCTACATCTGGATTAGTGGAATACTTGTATATTTGCCCAATTCCTCCCGTAGCAATAATCACCGCTTTAGCTATGTAGGCTTTTGACTGGTTATTTTCCTTATCATATACCAAGGCCCCATAGGATTCCCTTTTTATATTATGAGTCAGAATATCTATCAAAAAGTGGTTCTCAATTATATCAATGTCGACGGATTTTTTGCATCTTACTTCCAATGCCCGCCGAATTTCCGCCCCGGTAGCATCAGCGGCATGGAGTATACGGGCCTTGCTATGGGCCCCTTCCCTAGTAAGGGAAATAGTGCCATCCTTCATATCGAAGGAGACTCCAGCTTCCATCAGTTCCCTGACTCTAGCTGGGCCTTCCCGCACCAAAACATCGACAGCTTCGATATTACATAAGCCTGCCCCAGCTTCCAGGGTATCTTCCAAATGCAAAAAAGGGGAATCCTCCTCATGAATTGCAGCAGCGATTCCCCCTTGGGCTAATCTAGTATTAGATTCGTCTATGCTTTTCTTAGTCAGGACTATGACACTACCAAAATCTGCCGCCTTGAGGGCGGTAAATAGCCCCGCAATGCCCCCACCGATTATAAGAAAATCACTATAAATTATAGGGGTTTTACGCTCTAATACACCGATATACCTATTAATATTCATTTTTTCACCTACATATAAAAGACTCCATCTAGTCCCTAAGTAATCTTAAGCATCCGCTCTAAAGATGAATAAGCTTTTTTACGTATATTTTCTGCAACCTCAATCTGATGTTCCATTCTTTCCAATGCTAGGGCTAGCCTTTCCAAGGTAGTTACCTTCATATCCTGGCAAACGAACTCTGGCCTAGCCAAATGAAGTTTTTTGCCTGGACAGTGTTGGCTCAGGGTATAGAGAAAACCCTCTTCAGTACCGATAATAAATTCCTTATCTGAACTATTTTTTACATAATTAAGCATACCCGAAGTAGAACTGACATTATCAGCTATGGCAGCAACCTCTGTCGGTACTTCTGGATGAACTACTACTTTAGCTTCTGGATATAGGGCTTTTTGGGCCATTACTTCACGGGCTGTTAGCTGGTCGTGAACTGGGCACCAACCTTCCCATTTTATCATTTTCCGACCGGTTTGGTTTTCTATATATTCCCCTAGATTACGGTCAGGTACGAATATTATTTCCCTATCTTCTGGTATTGATTTAACAATATTTACTGCATTGGCCGAAGTACAACATATATCGGTCTCTGCCTTTACTTCGGCTGAGGTATTAACATAGGATACTACTAAGGCATCTGGATGCTGGGCTTTTTTGG
>CAZUSS010000021.1:10377-24223 GCA_964623245.1 uncultured Syntrophomonadaceae bacterium | reverse complement strand
ACTGAACTAGACTAAGGTTAATTTATTGATATTTTTTCCCCTAAGCAGATTAGAAGCAGTTAGGCTAGCTGCCCCTAGGGTGAGGAAAAATTCTTTATCATCTGCTAGAGTACGCCCCATTGTAGTTAGCTGGAAATTACTCTTTTGCATTATCTTTAAGGTATCATCGGCCATTTCCAAAGTATAGTCGTATTTATCTACCAAGCTGGAAAAACGGATTTGTTCTAACATATAAGATAATTTTTCTTTTCCTAAGTCAGGTAAAGGAACTATCGCTTTAACCCGACATACATGGGATAAAACAGTTAAAGTATGATGGCTAATACCCCTATGCCTATTCCTTGTATCTGCAAAACTTATGCGGGGTAGACAGATAGGTATGCCATTTAAAGCCTCGACTGCATTTAGGATTTCCCCTTGTTCAATACCCGTAAACCCCCATTTAGTCCCAGTCCCTACAATACCTGGCCCCATAGTTACAATAATAATATCTGGCTCAAATATGGTTTTAGCCGCCAATAAGCCGGAATAGATATTGACCGCTTCCAAGTCTCCCCCAAAAGCATGGCCAATTGTTACTGTTCCATGTAATAAACCGCGCTTTTTAAGTTCATGGACATTATGGCTAAAAGCTAAAGGTAGAGCAGCTCCATCGGTCATAAGATAGGCAACCTTGTAATTTTCTTGCCCCAAAAGTAAGGATAAGGGGGCTAACATAGAATGCAAAGTACCCACTAATACTGGAATATTGTCCAGACTATTGGCTTTTAACATTTCTTCATGGTAGGGACTCTCTTCCTCCTCCACGCTTAAGACCTTAACTTGCATCGGTGTATAGCGTAATTTCATAATATGTCCCTTGGGTGTCAATTCTTTATCGGAATTACTAATATTAGCTATTATATAATGGTAACCACCACTACCTAGATTTAAGGTGTTAGCAGTGGTATTTAAGCTTACTCTATCCCCCAGCTCAATTATTCCTAGCAAATCTGGATAAGCTATACACTTTTCCATTTTCCCCCCTATATTTACCCAATATCCCTTTATACCAGGGCGGGAAAAAATTTCTTCTGTAATATAACCTTCTTTAATATTAATCAATCAAAAAACACCCATTTCTTAAATTTCGTAACTATTGTTCTTATAAGTATACACCTTTTGTGTAGCCATATTGAAATATAGGCTCTTAGACTAAATTATATTAAATACATGCAGAAACAAATTAAGTATTTTGCCAAAAATAATCTAATTATAGGAGGGATTAAATTATTGAATAAAAAACTGCCAGTCTATAAGAGTGCAACTGACAGTTTTGGAATACCACTTTATTATAGATTTAATAATTTATTAGCTGCGGACATTGTCTCGGTTATTTTGTACATGTCGGCCACCTGCCCGACTGCTAGTTTTTCTTGTAGTTGGTAATAATTTAAACATGTACCACAAGAAAGAATTTGAGTCCCTTTTTCCTCAAGCTTTTTTAGGTCCGAAATCGTATTAGCCCCATCAGCGGTTAAATGGACTCCCGAATTGAAGAATATTACTACTTTAGGCAGGCTAGGGAGTTCCGTCAATGAGTAAATAAACCCCTTGATAAGAGTTTCCCCCAGTTCTTTATTTCCTTCCCCCATAGCATTTCTCCCTATAGCTACCACCAGACCATCTGCTTGTGTATCCTGGGACAAAAGACTAGGATTTACCCCAACAGATTTTTCTAAAACAAGATTTGCAGCTTCTGCCTTTTTTTCTATACTAACTTGGTAACAATCTCTTTCCTTCTCCGTATAAGAAAATTTATAATTATTGCCTAAAGCCATTTTTTCTAAATTTTGTACCGCGGTTAAATTATCAACCATAATTACCACGCTGTTTCCCCCAGGCTCAGACAGGGCTTTCTTGCTTTCAATGACTGGCATAGGACAAGGCTGTCCTATCATATCAATAATTTTCAATACTATCCCTCCTGCTTAAAAAGTACAATATCACTTGTTCTTGCTATTATCTGACCTATGATATTGGCAGCCGCATCTGCAACTTTAATTTCCTTAAGCAAATCATCAGCCTCTTCAGGGGCTACACAAATTAAAAGGCCCCCAGATGTTTGGGGATCAAATAACAATTCTTGCATGGGGAAGGCTACTTGGTCCACATTCACTTTGTCTTGTAAATGGACACGATTTTTTTGTCCAGCTGCGGTTAAAATATATTCCTCGGCATACTTATAGGCCTCAGCAAAGTAGGGTATTTGGTTTTCGTATAATTCGACCGCCACTTTATCCGATACCATTTCCAGCAAATGAGCTAATAAACCAAAACCAGTAATATCAGTACAAGCACTAACCTTATAATTGCTCATTTTTTCCGCTGCGTCTTTATTAAGTTTTTCCATAGAAATGATAGCTTTTTCAACCGCAAGTGCTTCTGCTACACCACCACGTAAAGCTGCCATTATAATCCCCGTACCGAGTGGTTTAGTCAATATTAGTTTATGCCCTATTTGGGGAGTATTATTGCGGATAATTTTGTCGTTTTCAATCATACCCGTTACCGCCAAACCATATTTCGGTTCTTTATCATAGATAGAATGACCACCAGCTAAAACTACTGATGCCTCTTGTAGTTTTTCCGCACCACCAGTTAAAATTAGTTTAAGCACCTTAGGATCCATTTTTTGCGGAAAACAGACTATATTCAGGGCGGTGATTGGTCTCCCACCCATAGCATAAACATCACTTAGAGCATTTGCGGCCGCGATTTTACCAAATCTATAGGGATCATTCACCATAGGCGGAAAGAAATCTACCGTATTGATAATAGAGTGTTTTTCACTAATACGATATACACCTGCATCATCTGAAGAATCATAACCAACCAATAAATTTTCATCGTAGAAGAAAGGTAATCCCTCCAGAAGTCCAGCTAATTCCCCTGGTCCAATTTTGGCCCCACATCCCCCACTTGTACAATTGGCCAGAAGCGAATCAAACTCTTTTTCCATTAAAACACCCCAATTTTCATATTCCCTATAATGTTTTTTATTATTGTTTTCTGTCACCGAAAACACATTAATCTTTTTTATATTGTTTTCTTCTAAAACCATTAGTGCTGCTTTAATTTTTTCTGCTTTAATTTTAAGACAAATTCCACAACCTGCGCGAATCTGCGGTGATAATGGTAGAACTGTTATGGGTATTTTCTCCCTAAGCAAAAATTGTTCAGCTTTTATAGCCGCATTGGTATTATTAAAAGTTATAATATATTCCATAAATACCTCACCCCAATGAATTAACTATATCATTTACGGCCCTAATGCCCACTTCAATTTCTTCCTCAGTATTAAAATAAGAAAAGGAGAATCTCACCATTCCCTCCTCAACCGTCTGGAAATGTTTGTGTAAAAGTGGTGCACAATGACTACCAGGGCGGGTGGCAATTCCATATTCCTCCCAGAGCCTAAAGGCAAAATCAGATGCAGTTACACCTTCGGCATTTAAGGTCACAATAGCTAAACGATTATTGGTAGAAAAATCCCCATAAAACTTTAATCCAGCAAGATTCTTAATCCCATTATAAAACATCTTGAGTAGTTGCATTTCTCGGGCATGGATATTTTCAATTCCAATTTCATTTACAAACTCAACCCCTTTTTGTAGTCCAGCTAGACTATGGGCATTAGTAGTACCCGCTTCGAATACTTCTGGCATAATAGTGGCCTGGAAGCGATCAAAACTATTAACCCCTGCACCACCGGTTTTACTAATGCGAAAATCAAATTCGCCATTAGTAATTATGCCGCCTGTCCCTTGAGGACCAAAAAGACCTTTATGCCCCGTAAAGCAAAAAATATCAGCCATTTTTGTATTTACGGGGAAACTCCCAAAAGTTTGAGATATATCCAAAATCATAATAATGCCCTGTTTTTTACACAAGGTGTACAACTTTTCTGCATCCACTATATTGCCAATTGCATTAGAACCATGAATACAGATAAAGTATTTTGTAGTCGGCTTTACCAAGGAAGTAAAGGAGTCAATATGCAGATTACCATTTTCATCACAATCCAGAAAGTCTATTTGACACCCTTTACGATATAGGGGGCGTAATACCGAATTATGTTCCAAAACTGTAGTGATAACAGAATCCTCTTTTTTGATTAAGCTATTAATTACTAGATTAAGACTTTCGGTGGCAGATGATGTAAAAGCAACATTAAGGGCTTCCTCTAGACCTATTAACCTGGCTATTTCCATACGAGTTTGAAAAATTGTCCTGTTAGCGTCTAGAACAGGGGTATAAAAGGAACGCCCAGAATTACCTAAGTTGTTAATTGCATGCTTAACCGCTTCAGCCACCTGGGGTGGTTTCATTAAACTTGTGGCACTATTATCAAAATATATCATGTAATTGCTCCTTGTCATCAATTTCCAATATATGTTTAGGTGGTTTTGCTGAAATAGGGGTAATGGTAATAGTAAGGAGATAGCCCAGCTTAAGAAAGATTACTAACATATTCCTCAATAATGGCCAATACTAATCTGGCATCATTTACCAAGTCCTCAATTTTAATAAATTCCGCATTAGTATGCACTTCCTGCATTCCAATACCTAGATTAGCACAGCTGATACCCTGACCATTTATAACGCTAGCATCACTGCCCCCACCAGTACTAGTTAAAAGTGGTTCCAGTCCTATCCTTTCCACAGCTTTTTTCACCAAAACCACCACTTCATCATCTAAATCGAGGTTAATTTCCGGATATAAAAATTCTACATCCACTTCGGGCTTGCCACCATTTTCCTCAATAGTTGTCGTAAATATATTTATTAGGCCATCCTTAAACTTATCGAGTTTTTCACGATTTAAACTGCGGGTCTCACCCGTAAAAGAACAATAATCTGCTACTATGTTACGGGCTTTACCTCCAGTAATTAAACCAAAGTTACAAGTAGTCTCTTCATCTATTCGCCCATAGGGCATTTTTGTTAAGGCCTCGGCAGCCAAATTAATAGCATTAACTCCGTCTTCGGGATTGATGCCTGCATGGGACGCCTTACCATAGACTTTAAATTCCATTTCATATTGGGCTGGGGATTTTATAATAATATGTCCTGGATCCCCACCAGCATCTAATACATAGCCTAGGGAGGACTTTAAAAGACTGTAATCGAAAGCTTTAGCACCCAAAAGACCATTTTCTTCACATACAGTAAATAAAAATTCCAAGGGCGGGTGATCTAATTTATTTTCAATAAGAATGTCATAGGCTTCTATTAATGCAGCAATTGCCGCCTTATCATCCGCTCCTAGAATAGTATCCCCACTACTTCTGATAATGCCATCTTCCCCTACTAGGGGCTTTATGCCTATACCAGGGTTTACTGTATCCATATGGGCGGCAAATAAAAGTGGCTTGGCCTCAATTGTACCAGGAATGCGGACCAATAAGTTACCACTATCACCATTTACTACACTTGCAGCATCATCTTCAAGAGCTACAAGGCTCCTATTTTTAAATTCCTTTATTAATAAATCGCGAAACAGGCCCTCAGCACCCGACTCTGAACTAGTTTCTACCAGATGGGTAAATAAGTTTATCAAACGTTTTTCATTAACCATAAAATACTCCTTTCTCAGTCCTAACCACGTCCCCAATTATCAATTGCCTTTAATAGTTTATTATTTTCAATAGTTTTAGTCAGGGAATATTTCTCTGTATATAGATGCATTAAAATCAAGAAAACTAATATCCCCATACGAATATATAGGGATAAATAAATTACAGACAAAAAACCTAAAATAAAGCCTAGAACATTAGAGCCAGTATCACCTAACATAACTTGGGCTTTTAAATCGTAGGGTAAGTAGACTAATACTGCACCTAAAACTGGGCCCAGTAAAAGCCAGCTTATATTAGCTTTAACTATAATAATTATTAATAACAGAAAAAAAAGAAAGCCTTTAACCGCTCGGCCTGGTCTTAAATCAAGCAAATTCAACATATTAGCAAAAAGGGCCACTATCAAAGTATTAAGAATTAGATCATACCAGGTAGCCGAAAAAAAAGATGCGACAAAAAAGGCGACTAAGCCACCACCTAAAGCTTTAAGACCCCCAGTCGTTAAATGCCCCTTAAATAGTTGACTAAAGTGTCCTCTAAATCCTAAAGTATCCCTTTGTCCTAATATATCATCAATAAAACCCAGAAATGCAAAAGATATTATCCCTATCAAGAATAAATGAAAACTAGTTTCATACCAAGAAAAAAAACTAAAAAAGCAAAAGACCAGTAATATAACCATGGCCAGACTAATGCCTACACTAACAGGGATATCTAGTCCTTGGTAATTTCTTCTTACCGCCCCTACCTCTATTAACATCGGCCTTAAAAAATAAAGGAGTAGAAATTCTAATAGGCCTGCCAGAATAAAGCCTATACCTGCTAGCACTAATAAGCCCACCTACTATTGCCCTCTTTCATTAATAATTACTTTTAAAACATCTACAAACTGCTTACCCCTATGCAAAAAGCCAGCTAAATCACGTCCAGTTTCATTATGTTTCATCATAGTCGGGACTTCAAGCAGTCTAAAACCATGGCGAAGTGCCTTTATGCTCATAGCTAATTCCACGCCATAGGCCTGACTAAAAGGGGTTACCGCCTGTAAAACTTCCTTAGTCATAGCCCTTTGTCCACTTAAGGGTGCTATAACTTCTATGGCTCCAGCATTTTTAAGTGCCTTAGTGGCTAGACCTTTCACCAAACCAAAACCCCCTTTTTTCTGAGGAGGTGGAAATGCAGCTATGGCTAAATCAGCCTCTCCTGCCAAAACTACATCTATAATCTTCCTTGCTTCCCCAGCACTGTCCCCCAAGTCTGCATCTAAGAAGACTATTATGTCGGAATTAATATAGGGTAAAGCTGCATTCATAGCCCCACCTTTACCCTGATTTTCTTTTAAATCTATTATATCAGCAGTATAATCTCGGGCTACTGCCGAAGTATTATCTGTCGAAGCATCATTTATCACTATAATTTTGGAAATAGTATCTATCTTTTTAACTGCCTGCAAAGTATCCCCAATCCGGTTCGCTTCGTTAAAGGCAGGTATAACCACGCTTATTGTTTTCATCTTTTATCAGATCCTATCGATTGTACAGGAAGTGAAGGCATGAACTTCTGGGCTGTGGCCTTTATTCCATAATGACCTGGCTCCCCTTCCATAGCCAGAACCAAAGATATTTGTCCAGGACTTAGATCCACATTATCAATAGTAGTTATATTGTAATTTTGGTAATGCCCTATATAGGAATATTCTACCTTAGACTTTTCCACCCCGAAAACCTTAATTCCATTATTATTTAGGCTCTCGATTAAATTTTGGTCAAAAGTGCTGGCGAAATTGGTATCCAAATTATTAGTACCACCCAAAACAATTACTCCACTAAGGGGTGTATCATAGGCACCAGAAAAATTAATCAAATCGTTTTCTTGCAGAAAATCTATAATTCCCTGATCACCCTGATTCAATAATACGGCCGCTACACTCCCCCCAATATAACTCCTAAGGGTTTCACAAGAGTCATCTACCCCAGCTATATTATAGTAGTTGGCTAACTTAGCACAGATATCCGAATTATCCAAAACTAGATTAGGTAAAATTACGGTTTTTGAATGAACCTCGGCCCCCGCAATAGTCAAGGTATTTATTAGACCCGAAGGTATATCGGTGTTACCAGTTACTACTATGGCCAAATTATCATCAACTAATCGTTCTTTTACTAATAAGGGCAGTAAAGTCTGACTATAATTCTCGTAATTACCAATTATCTCATCTTTATACTCGTTGTCTAGGACTAATTTAGCTTCTCGATCCTTGATTACAGTAAATTGTTCCTCTAGGCGATCAAGTAATTTTTTTTGTTGTTCTATCAGTAAATCATCCCCCACTATAGTACTGCCTATAAGAACTCCGAGTCCCAGAGCCAAAAACACTGCTACTATTGATGCTATATGATATTTCAGGTCTATCAATTATGCCACCCCATTAAATTGTAAATAATATTTGTAATTGTAACCAGATTAGTCGGAAAAAAGGTCGGGTTGCAGGAGAAACCCATAAAATTATGGTAATGGGTACAAAGGCTGCGATTAGTAATTGAGCCAAATATCTAGTCTGTAAATTTTGTTTATAGAGCTGGCTAACTCCCCTTGCATCAACTAGGATAGACCCTACCTTAAGGCGTACTAGAAAAGTACTCCCCATCCCTTTACGACCTTTTTCCAAAAAATCAATCATATTAGAATGGGAACCGACTGCAACCATCAGACTAGCTCCATATTCCCAAGCTAAAATCATGGCCAGGTCTTCACTTGTTCCGGGCATATAAAAAGATTGTGCTGCAAGATTCATTGCTAAGACTCTTTCCATACCAGGAGCATTACCATCAGCATAAGCATGTACTACTAATTCAGCCCCACATTTTAGGGCCTCATCAGATACACTGTCCATGTCCCCTACAATAATATCTGGCCTTAAACCAAATTCTAAAAGAGCATCTGCACCTCCATCCACCCCTATCAAGACAGGTTCTTCTGCATTAACATAAGAACTTATTGTCTTTAAATCCTCCTTGTAACTACTACCCCTGACCACAATTAGAACATGGCGATTTAATATATTAGTTTTAAGGGGTGGGACTTCAATATTACCTAATAATATATCTTTTTCTTTTTTGGCATACTCCAAAGTATTATCTACAAAATTGTCTAATTCATGTTGTATATTATCGCGTGCCTCTGCGAGTTTTAATTCGACATCCTCCAAGGTAAGAATCTTTCCTTGGCCTATTAGTTTATTACCCCAAAAAATCTGATTATCCTTTACTTCAATTAAAAAACCCTCTTTGATTTTATTAAAAACATCTCCACCAACCTCATCTAAAACGGGAATGCCTGCTTTTAATATCTTGTATACCCCTTTAGCTGGATATTTCCCTGTAATAGATGGTTCAGCATTAATAATTAATTGGGGCCTAATGTCTATTATTGAATTGGCTGCCACTTCATCTATATCATCGTGATCGATGAGGGCAATATCACTTTTTCTTAGCCTTTTTACTAGGTTTTTAGTTCTTTTATCCAGACGAACTCTACCTCTGATAAACATATTACACCTCTGTTAGTAAAATTATCATTTTACCACTTTTCAAGTATTATAATAACACTTGCTAAGACATTTTAAAACTCACCTATAAGTATATATAGTAACAACCGCCTAAAACTTACAGGCGGTTGTTACTAGTTTAATTATTGATTTTTTAACTTACCTTGTTTTCAAGTCTTAATTTATCCGCAATAATGGCAATGAATTCAGAGTTGGTAGGCTTTCCTTTTTCACCACTAACAGTATAGCCGAAAAACTTGTTTATTTTGTCTAAGTCACCCCTATCCCAAGCAAGTTCAATAGCATGTCTTATGGCCCTTTCCACTCGGCTAGGAGTCGTATCATATTTTTGAGCTATAGCTGGATACAATTCCTTAGTAACTGCTCCTAAATAATTAATTTCTTCTACTACCAGCATGATAGCATCCCTTAGGTACTGATACCCTTTAACATGGGCAGGAACACCTATTTCATGTATAACTTTAGTAACTTCTACCTCTAAGTCCTTTGTTGCTGGTGGGGAAAGACTTATAGATGCTACTGTGGACCTAGGTTCCGTTTTGGGCTTTACATCGCGGGCTATCTGCCGCACTCTTTCACCTAATACTTGTAAATTAAAGGGCTTAAGAATATAATAATCTGCCCCTAATTGCACCGCTTTTTGGGTAATGTTTTCCTGGCCAAATGCAGTTAAAATAATAACTTTTAAATCATTTTTTAGATTCATTTCATTTAGTTTTTCTAGTACACCAATACCATCCATATAAGGCATAATTAAGTCTAATATTAAGACTTCTGCTTCCTCTTTCTCTAAAACTTCTAGTACTTCCAATCCGTTTGTACAAACTTCCACAAGTTCAAAATCTGGCTCATTAGTGAAATAGTCCTTAAGTATTCCACAAAATTCACGATTGTCATCTGCAATTAACACTTTTATACTGCTGCTTTCTACCAACATAAGTTCTAATTCCCCCTCACCTATGAATAATAACTAATTTAATATCTCTTTTCGACTGCCAACCAAGATTTTCCTGCTTTTTTTTTCCATCAAATTATCTGATAATTACTTAGACAACCGCATATTTATACAAACATTTATCTATCTTTTACATCCTTTTTAATAAATATTTCTATTAATCTTCGGGAAATAGGGAAGGACATGACATTTTATTTTGTCGAAATAGTCAGATACCTTTGCTCAAAAGAGGGTAATTCTGACAACATATTATCCATAAAAATACCATATCCCCTAGCAGGATCATTTAAAAACACATGGGTTATGGCCCCCACTATTCTGGAATTTTGTATAATAGGGCTACCGCTCATACCTTGGATTATGCCCCCAGTTGTATTCAAAAGCCTAGGATCAGTAATCCTAATTACCATTCCTTTTCCATTTTCGCGGTCGGGATAAGTTTTCTCAATTTCGACTTCAAAACGTTCAATATCCTCACCATTGATTACAGTTAATATTTCTGCCTTCCCTTCTAAGACTTGATGGGCATATCCTACCTCTATGCTTTCATTAATTACTTGGTTAGATAAATCCATATTAGTAGTACCGAAAATACCATAATAGGTGTTTTTGCTTATATTACCAGCAATATCACCTTGATTATTGAATATTCCTATTTTTTCGCCCGGTTTGCCGGGTTTACCTGGTTTTATAGTATGAATAGATGCAGATACAATTTTACCTTTTAATACGTCTATGCCTTGCTTGGTATCAGCATCCATAATAATGTGGCCTAAGGCTGCATATTCCTTGGTTTTGGGAATCCAGAAACTCATGGTTCCCACCCCAACTACACCATCCCGTACATAAAGGCCAATCCTATTCCTTTGGGTTTCTCCGCAAAATTGAGGTTTTACTTGCAACTTTATTATTTTGCTACGTCTTTTTATCGTTAAATTTACTTCCTGTGCTTTTTTTTCGTCTATGATATGGGCTAAATCATTTTCTGTAGTAACGTCTTCGCCCTCTACTTGCATAATTAAATCCCCTATTTCAATACCTTGGTCTTTAGCTGGATACTGTTTTTCCCCTTTATTATTTAAAACAGGAGCAAAGCCTACTACCATAATACCCCGCGACTGTAAAACAACACCGATGGAATGTCCACCAGCAATAACCCTATATGTAGGCATTGATTCAATAGCTATAGACTTGACCGGTATATAACCTAGGAGTTTAAGTTGAACATCTACTTTCCCCGGTTTTAAAGCGGCGATTTCATAACCGGCTTCATTTTTTGTAATGGTTATAGCAGGATCCACTGGGCTAGCAAATACACTTTGAGTAGCTTCTATAATAGACATTTCCAACTTCTTATCTAGGGCATGGGGAAATTTAAAAGAAATATGACTCGTTTCTCCTACCACTAAACGTTGGCTATCAGGAAGGGACAGTATGGTCCTAACTGAACTAGTGGAGCATAAAGCTATAAATAAAATACTTAATATTATGCCTATAATTGGTATATACTTACGCAAACAATTCACTCTCCGCAGACTTGATACTAATTATTGTCTCCTTTAGAAAGTGAATATATACTTATCAGTCATTTGTTAAAAAACATTTAAAAAGCCTATATTTTAATAATATAGGCTTTTGGTCTACTTGTACGACTAGATTTTTATGGGCTAACTATTCTAAAATAGCCCCCTTCGAAGCTGAGCTGACTAATTTAGCATATCTTGTTAACCACCCTTTGGTTATATTGGGTTCAGGTGCAGCCCAGGCCTCTTTCCTTTTGGTCAGTTCTTCCTCATCTACCAACAAATTTAGGGAACGATTAGGAATATCAATTTCAATAATATCCCCTTCTTCCACCAATGCAATGGGTCCACCTGTAGATGCCTCTGGACATACATGACCAACCGAACCACCGCGGGTGGCTCCAGAAAATCTACCATCAGTAACTAGGGCTACTTCTGTTTCCAGTCCCAAACCAGCCAAAAGGGCTGTTACTGCAATCATTTCCTGCATTCCTGGCCCACCTTGAGGCCCTTCATATCTAATTACTATTACATCACCCTTGCTAATTTTACCACCCAAAACAGCATTTTGAGCATCTGATTCAGAATTAAATACTTTGGCAGGCCCCTTATGATAAAACATACTAGGATCAACTGCCGCTGCCTTAACCACAGAACCCTCTGGGGCTAGATTACCCCATAATATGGCCAATCCCCCTTCATCACTATAGGGGTTGCTAAGTGGCCTAACTATTTCATTATTAGTAACCTTAACATCCTGGACATTTTCAGCTAAGGTTTTTCCGGTTACCGTTTTCATATTACCATTAACTAAACCACCATCTAAGGCCATTTTGATTAAGGCCGACATACCTCCATTTCTATCTAAGTCCTGCAAATGATAAGGGCCCGAAGGTGATATATGGCATACATTGGGTGACTTTTTGCCGATATCATCTATTTGTTTCAAACTAATTGGGATACCCAGTTCATGAGCAATTGCTGGTAGATGTAAAACAGTATTGGTGGAACATCCTATCATCATGTCTAAGGTCAAGGCATTTATTATAGTTTCCTCCTTTATAATATCAGAAGGTTTTAAATCCTCATGGAACATTTCCACAATTCTTTCCCCGGTCTTTTTGGCCAGGCGTAAGCGAGCCGAATCAATGGCGGGAATAGTACCATTACCAGGTAATGCCATGCCTAAAATTTCCGTCATGCAATTCATTGAATTAGCCGTAAACATACCTGAACATGCTCCACAACCAGGACAAGCATAATCCTCCATTTCCAATAATTCCTCGGGAGTAATTTTCCCCGCTATAAGTCCCCCAATAGCTTCACCTATATCAATTATGCTTATATCTTTTTCCTGGAAATTGCCTGCCATCATGGGACCGCCAGATATTACTATACTAGGAATATCCAAACGGGCTGCCGCCATCAGGACTCCAGGAACAATCTTATCACAACTAGCCACCAATACTAGTGCATCCAAACAATGTGACTCCGCTACCGATTCAATGGAATCAGCAATTAATTCCCGGGTAGGCAAAGAGTATTTCATGCCGGGATTTCCACATATTATACCATCACATACCCCAATAGCTGGAAAAACCATGGGTGTCCCTCCTGCAGTCCAAATACCCGCACTTACTGCATCAGTAATGGTATTAAGATTCATGTGTCCAGGAATGATTGTATTAAAAGTATTGCAAATCCCTATCCAGGGTTTTTTTATGTCTTCACTAGTGAAACCTAAGGCTTTTAATAATGACCTAGCACTTGTTCGAGTAATACCATCTTTTAATACGTCGCTTCTCATATACTTATTTCCTCCCCTTCACTATAGTCAGGGTGTGAAGCCAAAGCTTTACCACCGACATTCAAAGCCAATAAAGTAATTATCATAGCAAAAATAGCTAATCCTATATAGAGATAAAATGCGGGCAAATAGCTACCTGTCTTATCGAAAATAGCTCCCGAAAGGGGCATACCTATACCTGCTCCCAAGGTATAACAAATACTCATCACACCATAAATAACCCCATAATTTTTCTGTCCAAACATTTCCGCAGTTAAAAGCGGAGGTGGGATAGTCATAATTGCGTTAGCAAAACCAAAGATCACACCGAATACTACTGCCATCCATGCGAGCTGTGAACCCGTTAATATAAAGGCAGCAAGGGCAAATACG
>CAZUSS010000021.1:0-10367 GCA_964623245.1 uncultured Syntrophomonadaceae bacterium | reverse complement strand
AATAACCCCTATCCTAGGACCAAAGCGATCAAATATGGAGCCTAAGACAACTTTACCCAATACTAAAACACCCATAAATAGGGCTACTATATTGGCAGCAAAGGCTGGTGAGTGACCCACATCATTTAAGAATGCTGGTACGTGATGCTGGACACCCATATTCATAACCCCAATTAATAATAGTCCTAAAGCCAAGAACCAAAAACCCGAAGTCTTTACAGCCTCACCCAAAGCAAATCCCTTTAAATCTGCCACAGTTCCGCCGGCTTCAGCGGTGTCCCCATATGGGGTTAAGCCCATTTCAGATGGATGGATACGAACCAAAAATAGGGCTACAGGAATAGTAGTTATCGCCAAAATAAGCCCTAAGGACATATAGGCAAATTCCCAGCCCCTAATTGTTATTAAGTAGTTGGCAATGGGGTTGAATAACATTCCACCTATGCCACTGCCCGCTAAAGCAATAGCAATGGCCAGTCCCCGCTTTTCTTTAAACCAATTAGTAATTAATAAGGCTACTGGTATAACATGGGTACCAGCTGAGCCAATACCTAATAATATTGATAGAAGATAGAAATGGATTAATTCAGTTGATTGGGAGTAAAGGAAAAAGCTTGCTGCTAAAAGTGTTGTGGATATACCCATTACGGCCCTTATATTATATTTCCCCAGCAATTTACCCATAAATGGTGCAGCTAAGGCCATAGATAAACTAGCAATAGTAAAGTATAAAGAAAATGCCCCCCGTTCGAAACCTAGGGATTCAGTTACCGGTTTGAGAAAAACTCCGATAGAATTAATAGCTATGCCAATCCCAGTAAAAGTTAATAAGAAACACCCTGCCACAATCCACCAACCATAAAAAACCTTAGGCTTATTGTCCATATATAATCCCTCCCATTAATAATTACCTTCCCCATCCCAGCTACGATAGTTGTTAAAATATTCCCTTATGCAATTTAAAAAATTGCTGCTTTTCCCTTGTTTTTATCCCCCCTAACCTTGTTCAAGCTATTAATTATAAATTAAGACAATAAAACTTACTTGTTCTGATAAGTAAAACCTTCGACACATTTGCTAATTTCCCTTCTATTCATAATATTTAATAAATTCTAAATAAAGAAGCTTGTAAAAGAAATAAAGTAATCTACGGCATCAGTGTTAAGGTCTTATAAAAATAAGAAGTTCTTTTAATATATGTGTGATAGGAAATAGGTATGAGAAAAGAAAGGTGGTAAATGAAAATATCTCATTTGCCTTTTGCATGGCTTAATCTAGGATGGCCTTGTCTAACATTTCCCCTGCATGTTTTAAAGTTATATCAGTATAGTTTTCGCCCCCTAACATACGGGCTAGTTCCTTGATTTTCTCACTATAGCTCAGGGGTTTTACCGTAGTATAGGTCTGATTATCTATTACACTTTTCTCTATTAAAAGGTGCTTGTTAGCATAACTGGCCACTTGGGGTGAGTGGGTAACTAATATGACTTGACGGTTTTTGGCTAATTGGCCTACTTTTTTAGCCATAGCTGATAGGGAAGTACCACCTACTCCCACATCTATTTCATCGAAAATAAATGTAGGAATATCATATATCTCGCTTAAAGCAATTTTAAGGGCTAAAATAAATCTAGATATTTCACCACCCGAAGCAATTTTGGATAGGGGTCTTAGTGGTTCGCCTGGATTAGGTGAAAACAAGAACTCTATTTTATCTAAACCCTTGGGACTAGGTCTATCGGCTGCTTGGACTTCCACTGCGAAATTTAAATGGGGCATATTGAGTGCAGAAAGTTCTTCATTTACGATTTTAGCCAAAATGGAGCTGGCCTTTTTGCGCTTTTCAGTAAGCAACTCTGCAATTTCGAAATACTCTTGCTTTAATTCAACTAATTCTGCTTCTAATTCTTTTTCTTTAGTAGTTCTATTTTCTAAAAATTCCAATTCAGCTACCGATTTATCATAATAATCAAGTACCTCCTTGATATCTGAGCCATACTTAGACTTAAGTTGGTTAATTTCGTGGAGGCGATCTTCGATTTCCTCCAAAAGATTGGGTTCAAAATCTAGAGAATTACGAAATTTAGAAACTTCATGACTAATATCCTGCAAAGTATAATACATGTTTTCTAAGCCAGGTAAAAATGATTTGAGAATATCATCATCTGTAGTATTTATAGCATCAATGGCACAGGATATCTGGTCATAGGCACTATATCTTTGTTCATTGGCATACAGGTTTTCTAATATAGTGGTAGCAGTAGTGGCGAGATGCTTAGCATCCCGTACCCGAACAGCTAATTGTGACAATTCCTCGTCTTCCCCTATGGTTAGGTTGGCCATTTCTATTTCATTTATTTGGTATTTTAAAAAATCAATTCTTTGTAGTTTGGAACTTTCGTCAGCTTTTAAGGCTTCGAGTTGGCTACTAATCTGCTTCATTTGCTGGTATAAATTATTAACTGCATCTAAGGACAAGGTGATTTCATTTGCGAAGTTGTCAACATAGTCTAAATAATTTTCCGTTTTCAGTATAGTCAAGTGATCATGTTGAAGGTGCATGTCTAACAGGAAACTACTTAACTCCCTTAGGGTACCTATATTAATAGTCCGTCCATTAACCCTGGCTAGACTCCTACCCTGGGGCAGAATTTCTCGACTAAGAATCAATGGTTCTTCCACATTATCTATAAGGCCGTTTTCCTCTAAAAAATGAACTAAAGACGGATAATCGCCAATATCAAAAACCGCTTCAACTATGGCTTTTTCCTTCTCATCCCTAATAAGGTCGCTTTTAAGACGGTCACCAGCTACTAAACCAAGTGCATCCACGATTATAGATTTGCCAGCACCAGTTTCCCCAGTTAATACATTTAAACCCTGATTGAATTCGATACGTAAATTTTCAATTAAAACGAAATTACTAATATAGATTTCTATTAACATAAGACCCCTTCTTATCTAATGTAGATTCCCTTATTCCTTTATCATGCTTTCAAATCCCTGCAATACTTTTTCTACATCCTTAGCTGGTTTGACTACTACAAGAATAGTATCATCCCCAGCTACACTGCCTAATATATGGGGATCTCCTGCATTATCAATTACAGATGCCACTGATTGAGCAGCCCCAGGCATAGTCTTAATCACTATTATATTTTCACTATAATCGAGATTAATTACCGAATCTTTGAATACCCTTATCATTCGCTCTTCCGTTCCTTTAAGGCTAGTTGTTTCAGGCATTGCATAGCGATAACTATCTTGATCGGGCACCTTAACTAATTGTAATTCTTTTATATCCCTGGAAACAGTGGCCTGGGTGACATTATAACCTTCATTTCTTAATGCTTTTCCCAATTCTTCCTGGGTAGTAATGTGCTGATTAGATATGATATCCATTATGGCAAACTGTCTACGTAGCTTCATATATTCCCCCTCCTTAATTTTTTAACTATTATTAATTGGGGCGGATTATTGATTTGATTGATAAAATTAAGCTGACTAACTTCAAACTCCTTTTGTGATAAACTGGATAGATAATCCCTTACCATATCTAACTCGGCTTGCCCTCCCTTATGCCCCGGATAAAATACCATAGTTAATATCCCGCCTAATCTAAGTATGGTCAAGGCTTTATCTACTGCTATTAAGGTAGTCTCAGGCAAGGTAATTAAATTACTATTTACCCCGGGTAAATAACCTAAATTAAACATTACCCCATCTACCAGTTCATTTATATAATAATCCATCTTCTCATGCGAATCTTGGATTAATTTTACCTTTTTCAAACAATTGTGTTGTTCTAATTTTTCCCTAGTAAGCTCAATAGCTGCTGCCTGAATATCGAATGCAAAAACCCGGCCGGTTTCACCTACCAAATTGGCCAGAAAAAGGGTATCATTGCCTTTACCACAAGTAGCATCTACGACTACTGCACCTGCTTGCAGCTCCTTTTGCATTATTAAATGGGAAACCCTCAGGGCATTTTTCAAGAAAAAGTCTTTCACCGGCAGCTAGACCCCATTTCTGCCCAATTTAACATCCAAGCGCGAGAAAAAAGGGTGTTTTTTTAAATCCGCCAACAATATTCTGTGTTCGGATTTCCTAATTTTAACCATACAATTATCTTCTATATCCAAGTTAATTTGGCCATCGAGGCTGATTAAAATATGTCTGCTAGTGAAATTAGAAATAACAATATTTTTGGTAGGGGATAAAACTAGAGGTTTTTGAGTAATAAGATGGGGAGCAAGAGGTGTTATGATAAATGAATCTAAATCTGGATCAACAATAGGCCCTCCACAGGATAAAGAATAAGCCGTAGAGCCTGTAGGAGTGGCAACTAATAGCCCATCCCCCCTATATATTGCCTGCTTATCACCGCCGATTTCCAAATTCAAACTGATCATTTGATGGTTTTTAGATTTGACTACTACTTCATTAAGACATATAGATTCTTGTATAAGTTGATTGTTTTGATAAATTGAGGCTTCTAACATCATTCTTTCGTCTAGGTAATAATCCCCTTTAATAATTAAATCCAAGTAATGATAGAATTCATTTACTTCCACACTGCTCAAAAAGCCAATCGTCCCCATATTTACCCCTAAAATGGGGATGTTTTTGTAGGCATATTGTCTAGCAGCCCTTAAAATAGTGCCATCACCACCCAAAACAATAATTAGGTCAATGTTTTCTACCTTATTGGCACCATCATCAATTTCTACGATTATATTTTTTTTAGTAAGTCTTTCTGCTATGTTTTGGGCCATTAATTCAGTACTTTCTTTGTAACGATTGTTAACCAAGAGTACTTTCACAATAAACTAACCTCCAAAATTTTTATGTGCATTTGTGACAACTTCATGGACTAATTGCATAATATTATCAAGTGGATAGCTAGACTTGGTTAGACATAAAAAATATTCGATATTGCCTTTAGGCCCCTTTATGGGGGAAAAAGTGATGCCTGTACAATTTAATCCAGAATTCTTGGCATTTTCTATACTATTTAATAAAACTTCTAGGTGGACCTTATCATCTTTTACTACACCTTTTTTGCCTACTTGACCTCTCCCCGCCTCAAATTGAGGCTTTATCAGGGAAATGATTATCCCCTCATCCTTTATTAATTCTGCTGCTATGGGGAAAACTAATTTGGTGGAAATAAAGGAAACATCGATGGTAATAAGATCTACCTTTTCCCCTAAATCGTCTATAGTAAAGTTGCGAATGTTCATACGCTCAATATTAGTCACCTGGGGATTATTCCTTAATTTCCAATCTAACTGGCCATAACCCACATCAAGGGCATATACATGCCTAGCCCCATTTTGCAGAACGCAATCGGTGTATCCACCCGTAGAGGCCCCTATATCTAAAACTTTTTTCCCTATAAGATTAATCTTAAAATCCTCTAAAGCCTTTTCTAGCTTGTAACCACCCCTGCTAACAAAGCGCGGACTATTTTCAATCTGAATTTTTGCATCTACATTAATATTTGTGCCGGGTTTATCTATTTTTACTCCATTTACCGAAACAAGTCCTGCCATAACTAATGCCTTAGCTTTTTCCCGGCTGTTTGTAAGCCCCCGCCTATATATTTCCTGATCTAATCTAGTTTTCGCCAAATTTGAGCAACTCCCATGAAAAAGCCTTGAACATCTTAGGCCATTTAAAACTGATAGTTTCTACTACTGAATCAACATCCATTCCTAGATAATCAAACAGGTGTTCCACCTTACCATGTTCTACGAATTCATCAGCTATTCCTATTCGTAACAATTCTACATCTATATTATAATCCATAATCAACTCAGTAATTGCACTACCAAAACCGCCCATCATCACATTGTCTTCAATAGTCACAATATATTTGGATTTAGCGCCAACGTCTTGTATTCCACTAACATCTAGCGGCTTTACAAATCTAGCATCAATCAATGTGGGTTTTATGCCAGCCTTTTTAAGTGTTTTGCACACTCCTCTGGCTATAGTCATGCCTCGACCAATAGCTATGATGGCCAAATCCCTTCCTTTTTCTATATATTTAATTTTACCAGGTTCTAGTAAAAGACGTTCCTTGCTTATGGCTACCCCTTCGCCTATTCCCCTAGGCCATCTTACTGCTACCGGTCCATCAATTGTAAAAGCAGTATGGAGCATATCTAATAATTCATTCTCATTGGAAGGAGCCATAATGGTAAAGTTAGGAATGCTACGTAAATAGGAGAGGTCAAAGACTCCGTGATGGGTAGGGCCATCTTCCCCCACCAGCCCAGCCCGGTCGACGGCAAAAATCACTGGCAGGTTCTGGAGAGCAACATCGTGAATAAGCTGATCGTAAGCCCTTTGTAAAAAGGTGGAGTAAATGGCGATTACGGGTCGGAGTCCTCCCTTTGCCATAGCAGCTGCCATAGTCACTGCATGTTGTTCACATATCCCTACATCAAAAAAACGCTCTGGATATTGCTTGGAAAATTCAGTTAAACCAGTTCCACTCGTCATAGCCGCTGTTATAGCTACCACCTTTTCGTCCGTCTGGGCCTTTTCAAGCATAAATTCTCCAAATAATTCCGTATAGGTTTTAATGGGTTTTTTTATGGGGCTGCCTGTCCCAACATCAAAAGGACCTACACCATGAAATGTATCCGGCCTTTGCATGGCAGGTTCATAACCCCTTCCCTTTTGGGTAATAGCATGAATTAGGATTGGACCTTTCATGCTTTTGGCATTAGATAAAACTAAATTTAGTTCCTCCAAATTATGTCCATTAACTGGTCCAATATAAGTAAAACCCAATTCCTCAAACAAACTACCTGGTACCATTATATATTTAAGTGCACCTTTGAAACGCTCCGCTGCCCTCCATATATTAGGACCAATTCCCGGTATTTTATGGAAGACTTGTTCCACCTCTCCCTTAGTCCTAGTATAGGAAGGGTCTGTCCTTAGACGATTCAAATAACTTGACATGGCTCCAACATTTCTAGAAATCGACATTTCATTGTCATTAAGGACCACAATTAAGTCCCTTCCAGTATGTCCCGCGTGATTTAGGGCTTCAAAGGCCATACCACCCGTCAAGGCACCGTCACCGATAACTGCTATCACCTTAAAATCATCCTTATTGATATCTCGAGCCAAAGCATAACCTAAGGCAGCCGAAATAGAGGTGCTACTATGGCCCGTATTAAAAGCATCATATATAGATTCCTCAGATTTAGGAAAACCACTTAAACCCCCATATTGCCTTAAGGAATCCATCTGCTCCCTGCGGCCAGTCAATATTTTATGCACATAACTCTGATGCCCCACATCCCAAATAATCTTATCTTGAGGCATATTAAATACCTTATGTAAGGCAATAGTCAATTCGACTACACCCAAATTAGCCGCCAAGTGTCCTCCCCATTGGGCTACACTTGTAATCAACAACTGTCTTATATCACTTGCTAATTCGTTCAGTGATTTAATATTTAATTCCTTTAAATCTTGGGGTGAATTTATTTTATTAAGTATTTCGTCCATTTTTTCACCTTCTATTTTCTAAAACAATTCCTTACCAGTAATCTTCTCAAACCATCCTAATATAACTGCCACTTTAAAAATAATATTATTAGCATTATTGATAGCAATACTTTTCCCGATTGCTTTACCCCCAACAGTTAGTGAGGCAATTAAGCTCGTCATGATTGCACCAGCCAAGACCACATCTAATGTATATAATTTCGCCATCAAACTTAAAACAATTCCAGCTCCTATGGCACCACTCAAGGTACCAGCTATATCACCAATAACATCATTGCATATATTGGCCATTTTATCCGCATTTAAAGTAATTCTAACCGCTTGTTTAGCCCCAAATATTCTTTTTGCCGCCTTAGCATTAAAAGGCGGCAATTCAGCGGCAGTTGCGGCAGTTCCAATTATATCAAAAAATATTCCTAAAAAGATTATACATAATAATAAAACAATAGCCAATAAAACACTATCTACCGCCTGCACTAATGCTTCAGAGCCTAAACTCACAAACAAGGCAATAAAAAATGTTAAAAAGGCTACTAATAACCCAGCTATTAAATTTTCTTTTTTCATATAGCTCAACACAAGCTTGCTATATCCCCTTAGATTCCATAAATAATAGTTCTGGCAAAAGGTTATCTATCGAGTAAACGCTGCGACATAGGTCCAGCTGGTTTTCCCAGCAAATCTCCCAAATGTCACCAAATGGGCGGTTTCCCTTTATGTTTGCTTTACTCCGTTACCGTAAGTAAGGCTGGATTGCCACTTAGTACGCACTTTAATCCCCGATAAATCGTGCAAAAGCACAACAGTCTAGGAGTTTTCCTCGACAACTCACACCGAAGTCTAGCCTCTTTTGCAGAATACGGTTTCAGGGCAGGTAATGCTATCTTGGCCGAGATAGTATCACCCCTTTAGCCCATTCGCCGACTCCACGCAAGGCAGGCTACACTGCACCCAGCTTGCACCGAATGCAGGTTTTCTCCTCCCGCCTAAGGCAGGAGGAGCCTCCACGAATAATAGGGTCATGCCCGCATGCCTTTGCGGATTGCCCCATTACCCTTAACTCCCAGCAACGACCCCTAACTGGGCGTCAGAAGCCGAAACCAAAAGCTTCATCGATGTGCCCTCAACGGATTTTTAGGCCCGTCTTCGACATCGGTAGAGTTGACTAGAATACTGCAACCTTTTGCCAGCATTCTTATCAGACTGTTATTATATCATAAATTGTCAGTCAATTTCTAGTTTTAACTTGTTCAATTTTTTCTTTGCAAGGTAAATTTGGCGAGTTCTCTTAAAAAATTAGCTTCATCTCCAAAACTTTGTAGATTATCCAGACATTTATTCACATTATCAGCTGCTAATTCACGAGATTTTTCTAAGCCAAATAATTGTGGATAAGTGGTTTTAAAATTCTTTTCATCGCTTCCTACTGGCTTACCCAAAACTAATTCATTACCAGTGACATCGAGAATATCGTCAGTTATTTGAAATGCCAAGCCATAATGGTAGGCATACTTACTCAATTTTTCTAGACCTTCTTTATTCATACCTCCTAAAATAGCCCCGGAAATAAGTGCTGCCCGAAATAACTGCCCTGTTTTTAAACTATGTAAATTTATTAATACTTCATAATCAATAGCTTGCCCTTCTGAGGCCAAATCAATTACTTGCCCTCCGATCATTCCTTGACTACCTGCAGCCTGTGCTACCACTTCAATTGCCTTAACTACATATTGCGGTTTTACGCCCGCAATTTCATTATTTTTAGCTATTAATTCAAAGGCTAGGGTTAATAAGGCATCACCAGTCAAAATAGCTATATCTTCACCATATTTAATATGGCAGGTAGGATTACCTCTCCTTACATCATCATCATCCATAGCCGGTAAATCATCGTGGACAAGTGAATAAGTATGAATTAATTCTATAGCACAAGCAGTGGGAAGAACCATTTCTGGTTTTCCTCCAGCTAAAATAGCCCCTTCCACCACCATTATGGGCCTGATCCTTTTACCCCCATTAAAAACTGTATAGTGCATAGCTTCATGAATAATAGGAGGATGACAAGTTGTCTTTATACATTTACCCAAATTGTCTTCTATAAACCTTTGTTTTCTTTTTAGTTCATGTAAAAATTGGGACATATCCATAAGCAATCTCCTCAAAAAATATATTAGCATTTAGGGATAAGGGATTGTATCAAGCAAGTGTTTCTTGCATTAGTAGGCTAGGGTTCCTCAACTAATTCTATTTCCCCATTTTCCTCATTACTAATTAAGTATTTAATTTTGGCATCTGCCATCTGTAGCTTCTTTTGGCAAAAAGCAGATAGTTTCATACCTTCTTCAAATACTTTAATAGACTCATCCAAATCCAGCTTGCCAGATTCAATTAGTTCCACAATATCTTCCAAACGTTTTAAGGCTACTTCAAATTTCATATCTTCCATTAACATCTTGCTCCTTATCGGATATTACTACTTTTACCCTGCCATCTGCTAATTGCACCGTGGCCTTGTCCCCTGCCTCGACTTGGTCAACAGAACGAATCAATTCATCAGCCGGGGAACGAAATAAAGCATAACCCCTTTGCATCACCTTTAAGGGACTTAAGGCATCTAAAGTTGATACCAAGACATTTAACTTGTGGGATCTTTTATCTATATTATTAATTATAGTCTTTCCTAAATTATTTTGGATTAAAATAAGTTTTTCTTCCCTTTCATTGATCAAGGTTAAGGGATCTTGCCAAACTTTGTGCATCATAATATTATCAACTTGTTCATTTCTATAATCTAGATATCTATGCACAGAATTAATTAACCTTTCTTGATAAAG
>CAZUSS010000020.1:0-24715 GCA_964623245.1 uncultured Syntrophomonadaceae bacterium | reverse complement strand
ACCGCTTGCTTGATAAGATGGTTGGTAATTTCAATTACATCACCTGTAAACGGAACTTCTTTACCCTCTAATCCCGCATAACCATCTAATTGACAATATCCCTTTGGCACTTCCACTTCTTTTAATTTGTATTTGACGTCATCTCCCGTGCCACCAGATTTATACTTATATTTTTTACTAGTAGTAGCTTCACCATTGGCATCAGTAACTAAAGTCTCTAGCAAGATAGTTCCTTTAGCATTATACAGTTCAAATTTAACCCCAGCCAAAGGATTTCCTTCGTCATCTACCTTTTTGATTTTAATTGGGGCATTTGACAAGGTCACTCCCCCGCCTGCACCGGAGTTACTTATTTTAAAGCCACCTTCCTTTTCTTGTTTCTCATCTACTACATTTGATATAAAAGTGGTATATTCAGCTTCATTCTTTAATGTGATGCCATCTATGGCATTGATAAATGATTGATACTCTACTATATACGGTCTATTCACTTCAAAATTAAAGGTTAATTTGAATTTATTACTGTTATCCTCGTTATCTGGGTCAATTACTAATGTATAGCCTTCTTCGTCATCTTTTGGCACTTCCTCATCCTTATCCTTAGTAATTTCTCCATCTTTGGCAACAGTAGTGTGATAAACCTTAATCGTATCTGCCAATAAAATTTGGTTCCCACATAATACATCCTCTAGATAGGAGCCCCCAGCAATATGTGATTGGCTGTTATTAATCTCTACTGTCCAAAAAGCAATATCAGCAGTACCCTTTGCCGTGTCTCCCTGCTTCCCAGTCTTATTAATGACTTTTCCCTCGTTGGCGGGTGTTACTTCCGCATATTTTTTAAATAATTCTTTTTCTGGACTGGCGTTTTTATCCACCAAGGTAGCACTATTCTTATATATTCCACTAATATAAGTGTTTTCTAGACTGGTTTTGTAGGTAATACGGTAGGGTTCTGTGATTTCACCTAAGTCTAAGGTAAAACCCTTCTTATCTTCGTCAACCTCTAACGAATATTCAGTAACCGAAATTAAATCCCCTACCTTAACTTTGTTAGCCCCACCTTCTAGAATTAATTCGTGTACTGTTAACGGGTTATCTTCATCATTAGCAAAAACCATGTCACTATCCCACTTATCCGTCAGAACAGCTTTTCCTATTTTGTGGAGATTATAATTGACATCAATCGTCCACGTTATTGCCTTAGTAGTGGCATCATACTCACCAGTCTTTGCGCCATTAGCTTTTGAATAAGCGTCTACGTCCCTATAAGCAATAGATTCCTTTTCCTGCGGGACATTCTCCTTATCCTTCCATTCTACCTTCCCCTTATTTTGATATTGTTTAGATTTAGGTATGTTAGTAGAATCAAAACTAGTGTCGAAGGTGATGTCATAAGCTTTGTCAATTGAATTAAAAAAGTGAATTTTAAACTGGCTTTTTTCGTCAACAATTGTTATATAATAATCTTTAGTGTTATCAGTTGCGTTTTCGCCTTTCTGAAGCGTCTTATTTTCACTAACATTTTTAATTACTAGGGTTTCAGGTAAAAAGGTCATACCAGGTTCTACATCAAAAGTATCCGTAATAACTACATCTTTCATTTCCTGCAAATCATAATTGAGCTGTATTTTCCAGCTTATGATTTTAGTATTGTAGTTGATGCCAGTACTGGATTTTCTGAAGATTTGCTGCTTAATATCCTGCTTGCCTGGAACCTTAGTCTCGTCATACATCTCAACCGTGTTATTAATGGTAGCATCATCAAAAATTCTGCTTTCAGCTACAGTCTGGTAAAGAATTTTATAAGCATTCTTGATTCCATCTGCACTAAGGAAACTTAGCTTAAATCCATTTTTGTCCGGTTCATCACTTACAGACTCAACCTTATAATCTATACCTAGTTCTAATTCATCTCCATCCTGCTCAGCCGTACCACCAGAGTTTATCTTCTGCTTAAAAACTTTAATAGAATCAGTTACCAATACATGCAGGTCCGTAAAGGTATCTTTAATCCAAGCTTTGCCTTCTTCTATAAACTGTTCATTAAAATTATACTCAATAACCCAGTCTATCGTCTGCTTTTCCGGATTATATAGAGGTTTGTTTGTCGCATCTTTTTCGACATACTTACTCAAAGGCTCATTGAATTGTACATACACTTTATCATAAGCTTCAAACAGAGAATCTGTAGAATTGCCAGACAATTTTGCTTCGTTTTTGTGATTAGCATAGTAAGGTGTTTCTACAACTGGAGCCACATCCGTCTGATACTCAACCCGATAGGCTTTTTCAATATCGCCTAGATTAATTTCAAAGCCTATGATGTTACTATCAGCATCAATTACATTCGATAATCTATGATCAGTATTTTCAAGACTTTCTGTTGTCCCTGGGGCTAATGTACCATCTAATTTCACCGTTAAGGGTATTAATTTTACTGGATAGCTTAGCGTCAACCCCTGAGGATAAGTATCCTTAAATTTGGCATTTTCAATGGTTTCCTCATTCAGGTTAAAGTCAACTACCCAGTCAATATGGCTTGGATTCATGTTAGATTCAATTTCACCGTTTTTAGCCGTACCCTCTTTAGTCATACCATTCCCAGCCTCGGGGTTGTTAAACCGAACTTTGATGGTTGTATTCGACACATCAGCAAATTTAATCTCTTGTACTAAGCCATCTTCATTATTAAATTCACCTGCATCGAATTCTACCCATACATGAAACCAACCTTTAAGATCAGAGTACTCATCAACAGGACCATTGAAATTAAAGGTAACTACCCCTTCCTGCACTTTGTAACTGATGGCTACATCTTTACCATCATGCTCATCGCAAAACAAGTCGCCTTCCTTTACAAAATGTTTCAGTTCCTTTGGTAGGTCGAATGTACAGGAAGATCCATCTGTATATGTATGGTCTAGTCCTAGTTCCCAATCGAAAATAATAGCTATATTCTCGCCTATATTTATGCGTTTACCAGGATCCTCAACATTATCACCTTCTGGCTCGTAGGTATTACCTAAATCATTGGGAGGTTTAGTATATGCTCCAACGCCAGTGATTTTAAACCCCTTAGGCTCCCCGCCACCCATCGGCACTATCGGCATCCCCAAGGGGCTAATCTTCTTCAGATCAGATTCCTCAGCTTCGCTAGGTGGTTCTTCTACTATCACAGGTCCATAGACACTATCAATTACGCTTTCACCTGAATCCCCATCTGCTTCAACCACTATTTCATCTCCAGCATTAACATAGCCAGGAAATGCAGCCATGGGAATCTGCATCAGAAAAACTAACAAAATTACTAAAGCGATACTATATCTTCTCTTAATATGTAACATATTCAATTGTCATTCTCCCTTCATTTTTAATCATACAATCATAAAGTCTCATACTCCTTCCGAAATATAAACACACAATACTACGACTATCAATAATCATTCTATCGGATATTTAATAAGATATCACCCTTTAGTTTGCTATAATACATGTCCTTTTTTGCTGAAATTACTTAAAGATAAGAAAAATCACATAATCTTTCATCCAGATTTGCTATTCACCAAACACGGGGACGACCAAACATGGGGACGGACATTCGTTTGAAAATAATTTTACAATTCCATTTGTAAATTGTGGGCGGGGGGACTTAGGCAGTGCCAAATAGGGGAATGGTAGAACATCTTTTACACGAGCCAACAATTCCACATTTACTCATCCTCATGTTTATGCCTTGATATTGCGAGAAAAGGCATTCTTTTAACTGGTAATATATTCTATAATAAGATTTAAGGAGATTTTAAGTTGATAAACAATTAGAATGGAGGCTCCTAATGGAGATTAATTGGTATGGAACTGCTAGTATTTCATTTAAGGCTGCAAATGAGGCCATCCTTTTTGATCCATTCATATCTTTTAATGAAAATAATCGCTTTTTATCCCTAGATATGACTGCTTCTTATGAACATATCTTTATTACCCACGGACATTTTGATCATTTGATGCATATTCCTGAAATCCTTAAAATGGGCAAAGGCAAGGTTTACTGTGATGAAATAGCAGCTGGAACATTGAGAAAACTGGGAGTTTTAGATAAGCAGATAGTGGTAATCAAGCCTGGTGACATAATAGAACAGGGCCCTTTTAGGATAAAAATACTGAAAGGGGAACATGTGGTTTTCGACCTGCCTCTGATAATCAGAACCCTTTTTAATAGAAGGGTGATAATATGGGCCAAAAATCTGGGCAAGATAATTAAGGGTTTTGCCAGATATCCTAAAGGACAAGTTTTAATTTACGACATCAAGGTCGATGGGCAGCAAATCCTGCACATGGGTAGCCTAGGAATTTGTTCTGACGAAAGCTATCCTGATAATATTGATATTTTATCACTACCTTTTCAAGGCAGATCGGATATAGAAGAATTGGCCCTGGATTTCATTGGGCAAATGAAACCACGTAAGGTTTTTTTGCAGCATTTTGATGATACTTTCCCACCCATTTCCAATGAAATTGATACTAGTGGATTTGAACGCAAAATGGCAAAAATGTTTCCTACTATTGAAGTTATCAAACCCAAATACATGAAAAGCTATAAATTCAGCCAATAAACACGGAGGAGTTCTCCGTTTGAAAATAATTTCACTATTCTTATGATGGGAGAAAGGGGGCTTAAGTAATATTGGTAAGGGAGTCTCTTAAAACTACTTTTTCGCACAAAAATACCCCCGAGTAGCTAATCTAATTTTAATTAATTAGACTCTTTAGCTGGGGGTATTGTATTTACCGCCTTAATTCTTAACCTTCTATTTCCTTTTTTAATGTATTTACTTCGTCTTTCCCTAGTCCCGTATATTTTATTATTTTCTCCATAGCTTCACCTTCTAAAAGCATATTCTTGGCCATTTCCCGTTTTCCAGCTAATAATCCTTTTTCAATGCCCTCTTCCCTGCCCTTTTCCGCCAATTCTTCCGCTAGGGCTATGGCCTCTTGTCTGCCCTTTTCCATCAATCTTTCCGCTAGGGTCATGATTAGCTCACCGCCTTCCTTGGATACTTGGTCTGCTCTGACTAATCATCATTTTTATCCACTAATTTGCTAGCCCTTTCTACTCTATTGCGTCCTGAGTTTTTGGCTTGGTATAGAGCATCATCGGCAGCTTTTATCAGGTGTTCGGGTCCTAATCCTTTTACGGAGACTAAGGCTGCAACCCCTAGGCTAACAGTTACCTGGGTGTCGCACTCTCCATTATTTATTATGGCTTCCTCTATTCCCGTCCTAATTCGTTCAGCTAGTTTTACCGCATCATCTTCACTTGTATTGGATAATAGTACTGCGAATTCTTCGCCCCCAAAGCGGGCTACTAAGTCTCCAGGTCTCCTGACTGAATCGGAAATTAAGTTGGCTACACATTTTAGGCATTGGTCACCAGCTAAGTGTCCATAGGTATCGTTATAATTTTTGAATCTGTCAATATCAATCATAATTAATGCTATAGGAAATTTCTCCCTCATGTTTATCCCCCATAGACTAGATAGGAAACTATCAAAGTAGCGTCGATTGGAGATAGCTGTAAGCCCATCTACCATAGATATCTTTTCTAATTCTTGATTGGCCCTTTGTAAATTCTGATTAGCCACATATGTTTCATGATTGGCTTCCTCTAGTTCTAATTGTGCCTGCTTTCTCTGGGCAATTTCCTTACGCAAACGTAAAATCCAGAAGAATGATACCGCAAATATAGTTAGGGCAATAGCGGCAATTACTAATGCCATGCGGATGAATGGCCTAAAATCTATTTTGGTGTCTAGGGATATCCACTTGTTGTTAATGGCGATTCTTTCTTCTTCGCTGATAGCCTTTACCGCCTTGTTAAGTATGCTTACTAATTCGGGCCAATCACTACGGACTGCAAAATATAGGGCTTGTTGTTTTTCCGCCTCAAAAGTTACGAATCTAAGATTGGTTAAGCCATTAGTACGAATTATATAATCGGTGGTAGCCAGATTGCCTATAAAAGCCACCTCTTCACCAGCAGCAACAGCGGAAAGGGCCCCTGCTACGGAATCGTATAGACTTAAATTAATTTTTTCGTGATGCAGCATATAGCTATGATGGGAACTATTCCGCTGTACCGCTACGGTCAAGCCTTTTAGGTCTTCTATACTTGAAATATGTACATCAGAATCTTTAGTGGCAATAACCCTTTTAAAATAATAATATGGTTGGGAAAAAATAAAGTGTTTTTCCCTTTCCTCAGTCTTGCCAATAGCAGGCAAAATATCTATTTCCCGAGCTAGGGCCTTATCGTATGCTTCTGGCCAAGTTAGCCCTTTTTGGAGTTCAAATTTTAAGTTGGTTTTAGCTGAAACTAAGTCTAGATAATCCGCTGCAATCCCCTTATGTTCTCCATTTTCATCTATGAATTCAAATGGGACAAATTGCGGATCGACCCCGAGCCGAATGACCGGATGTCCTTTCATAAAGGCTATTTCTTCGTCTGTCCAGTCTATTTCCACTTCATCTGCATGGAATAGGGAATTTGTAAATATCAGCCCTGGAATTAGAATTAAGCATAATAAGCACCAAGTTATGGTTTTCTTCATTGACAGTCTCCTTTTTCTACACTAGGAATTATTAATGAGGGTATAAATATTACCACATATCCCAATTCTATACGAAAATAAGTAAAAATGCTGCAAATTAGTTGCTTTAACACATGTCCCTTTTTGCTCACCTTTGAAACTAGGTATTTCTGCAGGTTGTGACTTAGTCCTTAATTTGCAAAAGATTAAAATATTTCGGGAAATTTAAAGGATGTAGGACCTTTTCCGCTGAATACATATTGGAACATAAATTTATCTTTCTCGGGTTTTTATCGGTATTTGCTACCAAAATTAATTTTCAAAATTGGGAGGAGAACATTATGACTAAACCTGCTATTACTGATGTCCTACACCTTGATATAATGGATGTAAAGCTTAATAGTAAGCTATATGAAGGCTTATGTAAATTTGCCCCAATTATGGCCGCTTTATTTACCGACCGTACTGTTGGTTTTTACGCCACCGACCACGAAAAATTCATCATGAAAATTGACCCGGCTGATAAGGTAACCTTTGTGCAGACAGGAGTGAAATTTGCTAAGGGTGGGCCAGCTGATTATATTATGCAAAGTGGTCAACACATAGCTGTTGAATTGGGGGCTGAAGTCTATGGTGTTCCACTTAGGGTCGCAACTATCCCTATTTTTGATGATGATACTGGCGAGGCAATCGGCACTTTCGGAATTGTCAATACCAGAGACCTTGTGGAAGATGTGGTAGAGATATCTAGTTCCTTTGTGACTGGACTAACTGAAATTTCCACTGCGATAGAAGAAACTGCTGCTAGCGCTAGCAGCATTAAGGAAAGTGAAGAAGAATTAAATAGTGATATAGAGGAAATCGGTGCCTCTTCTACGGAAATAGTGCACATATTGGATGCGATTAAAAATATAGCGGACCAGACTAAGATGTTGGGGCTTAATGCCGCTATCGAGGCAGCTCGTGCTGGTGAGGCTGGTAGGGGTTTCGGGGTTGTAGCAGAAGAAATTCGCAAGCTTTCAGAATCATCCAAAGAAACCGCGGAAGAGATTCGGGTTTTAACCCAAATCATTAATAATAAAATTGAAACTGCCCGCAATAATTCCGCTATAACTTTACAGGCATCCAAAGATCAAGCAGCTGCCGGCCAAGAAGTTTCCGCAAGTATCGAGGAATTATTAGCCATATCTCACAGGTTAAATGAATTATCAGAACTAATGTAATTTTATCCAGGCACCATTTACTTTTTCATAATTTTTGATTCAAAGACGGCGGTATAGATAAAACATAAGCGCCGACACCCTATTAAGGTGTCGGCGCTTAAAAATAAAAGCTTCAGCGAATCTTTATCGATTTCTCCCTAACATTACTTTCAGATTTTACGTTTCCCACTTCAACTTTCCTACAAAAACTTCGTCCTTTCAGTTTTAGCTACTCTTGTCAGTATCAGTCTTATTCCGCTTCAATCCCTACTCATTAATAAGCTTTTTATCACCTACCATTTATAAGAACCTTCACTTCATATTACTGTTACAAACCTTTTCACCAATTCTTCCGAGATATAGCGAATGTTAAAATCCACCGTTCTTACTTTCCAGTTGTAGTGTCCCGTTTCGGTCATCCAGCTCTGTCAGGTTTCCATCTTAGGAGTTCCCTGAAGCTTGATTAAATCATACGAAAGATTATCTAAGTATGCAAACCGTAAATATTGTCATAATATTCTGCCTCAGGCTAAATCTAGCCTTAATATGAAAATATGTCCTATTTCCTTTGAATTAGGTTTTTCTTCTTTATCTAGTTTTTCCCGCGGCGAGTATAAGACAAAAACTGCCTTAACCTGCAACTTTCGGCGATAAAGTTCTTATGCTAAGATTTAGGCCTATATACAAGCCCATAACAGGCAAAAACCAAGTAACTTTCGCCTTATAATAACCCTTTAATTATTTCATGATATAATAAACGCAGGCTTAGGCACTATCTAGTTGCCAAATTTATCTTATATTTAAAGATCAAGGGGTGACTGTTTTTGATAATTACTATCTCCAGGCAAACTGCTAGCTTAGGTAAAGAAATAACGGAATCACTGGCTGAGAAACTTAATTTTCCCATTATTACTCGTGATTGGGTGATGAAGGCTTGGATGCCAGAAATAGCTACTAAACATGAATTGCATATGCTGGAGCAAAGCCCTAAGTTTTTTCTTACCACATCATCACAAGGGATAAGTTTTGCAAATTTTTTAGAAAGAAAGTTGCGGGAAGTAGCTATGGAACAATCGCTTATAATTTTCGGCCTAGGCTCACAAATTATCTTCGCTAATGAACCGAAGGCCATCCATATTAAAATAATGGCACCTACTGAGGTTAGGGTTAATCGCATCATTAAAACCCATTCTTTAAATGACAAGGATGCCCAGCGTTTTTTAGATTTGACTGATCGTAAACATAAACGCTATGTCTACACCATATACGGTAAAGATTGGGCAGACCCTTCCCTATATCATATAACCCTCAATACTCAATATTTTACTATCGAGGAGGCAGCCTCGCTATTATCCTATATGGTGCAAAATCGGCAAACCCGACCTATGGCAAATGAAAATTTCGATAATGAGGTAATTAAACCAGTAGTTTTTAATCATCCTTCTGAAGAAGAATTTGCTTCTATTTTGGATATGCATAATATAGAATGGGAATATGAACCGCGTACCTTTCCCATAGAATGGGATGTGGAGGGTAATGTTACCCAGGCTTTCTCACCGGACTTTTATTTACCCAGGTTTGATACTTATATCGAACTAACTACCATGAATCAAAAGTATACTTCACAAAAAAAGAAAAAGATGCAGAAATTAAAAAAGTTATACCCTGGAACGAATATCAATATTGTTTATAAAAAGGATTTCTATACTTTAGCTAAGAGGTTTGGTTTAGGGGAAGAAGGTTATAAGAATGGTTAAGTCGGGATTAGGTAAGATTATTTATACCGAGGAAGAAATACAAGCAAGAATAGCCCAAGTGGCAGCGGTAATTAACCGTGATTATAAGGGGGAAAAGTTAGTTGTTATCGGTGTGCTTAAGGGTGCTTTGTATTTTGTAGCCGACCTTACCCGTCACCTGGATATGCCTATTAACATTGATTTTATTTCCATTGGCTCTGCGCCTAATGAACTTAAAATAACTGGTACCATCCGCTTTACTAAAAATATTGGCCTAGATTTATCCGATCAACATGTACTATTAGTTGAAGATGTAATTGGTACAGGGCTAACTTTAGGTTTTATCTGCCAACATTTAGAGACCTTTAAACCCGCTAGTTTGAAAATCTGCACCCTATTGAATAATCCAGCGGAACGAATTTTAACCCTGCCTATTGATTACAGTTGTTTTACCATGCCGGATTTGTTTTTAGTCGGTTATGGACTAGACTACCAGGAGGAATTCCGCAACCTAAGATATATAGCCGAATATGTCCCAGGGGAGCGGGGAAAATAGACCCTACTCCCACTCAATGGTTCCCGGTGGTTTGGGGGTTATGTCGTAGGCGACGCGGTTAATACCTTCAACTTCACCCACTATTCTTTGGGCTATTATGTCCAGTAATTCATAAGGCAATTTGGCTATGTCTGCTACCATTGCATCTTCGCTTATAACCGCCCTGAGTATTACGGGGTAAGCATAGGTGCGTGCCTCATTTTTCACCCCGACGCTTTTAACGGGCAAGAGTACAGCAAACGATTGCCAAATGCTACGTTCTAGGCCCGCCCTTTTGATTTCTTCCCTGACGATAGCATCAGCTTCCCGTAAAATATCCGCTTTTTCTTTGCTTACTTCCCCTAAAATCCTTACCCCTAAGCCTGGTCCTGGGAAGGGCTGACGCCATACGATACCCTCTGGGATGCCTAATAGTTCACCGACAAGTCGCACTTCATCTTTAAAAAGCAACCTAAGGGGTTCAATTAATTTGAAGTCCATATCTTCAGGTAACCCCCCTACATTGTGGTGGCTTTTTATATTTTGCGTAGTTTTGGTTCCACTCTCGATTACATCGGAATAGATGGTACCCTGAACCAGATATTCTATTTCTCCTAATTTGTTTTTTTCTTCCTCAAAAACCCGGATAAATTCGGTTCCGATTATTTTTCTTTTGTCCTCTGGATCACTAACCCCCGCTAATTTATGCAGAAAACGCTTTTCAGCCTGGGCGAATATTAAGTTCATCTTCATTTTATTCTGGAATGTTTCTAAGATTTCTTCTGATTCACCTTTACGCATGAGGCCATTATCCACATAAACGCAGACTAACTGGTCCCCAACCGCTTTATGAACTAAAACGGCCGCCACAGCAGAATCCACTCCCCCACTCAAGGCACATAGGACTTTCTTATCCCCAACTTTTTCTTTAATACTGGCTATACTTTCTGCAATAAAATCACTTAAATTCCATTTGCCTTTTATACCCACCTGCTGGAATAAAAATACTTCAAGTTCATCTGCCTTAAGTCCACTGATATTGGGAATTTCAAAAATCGGCAGGCCCGATTCTCGCCAGGCCGGAGTAATTAAGTCACTATCCATGGCAGCCCCTGCAAGTACCAGTGCTCTGGGGTTCTTTTCTTTTATCTTTTTTAAATCTATATCATAGGGGACCATCTCACAATAAACCGATAGTTCTCTTATTTTACGGGCAATTAATTGATTTGCTTGCCCCCCGAAGTCCAGAACTAATACTAATTCTTTCTGCATAATTTACACTCCTATTTTTTTATAGCTTCCGGTTTTAAAATACATACTGCTGGATAATTACGATATTTCTCAGCATAATCTAATCCGTAACCCACGATAAATTCATCGGGAATTGAATAGCCAACATATTCTAGGGGAATATCCACTTTACGCCGGGAGGGCTTATCTAGCAGACAACAGACTTTTACACTTTTTGGTTCCCTTTTAGTGAGTATTTCCTTAATATAATTGAGAGTTAGGCCAGTATCTACTATATCCTCTATAATAAGAACATGCTTATCCTTTATAGAAAAGTCTAGATCCTTGTTAATCCTTACTTCACCTGAAGAAATAGTAGACATCCCATAACTAGAAACACTCATAAAGTCAACTTCTAAAGGTAGTTTAATATTACGGACCAAATCAGCCATAAAAATAAAGGCACCTTTGAGGATACCGACTACTATAAGATCTTCACCCTTATAATCATCACTTATTTTCCTGCCCAATTCCTTAACAGTTTTTTCGATTTGGGCTTCTGTATACATAATATCCACTAGATTCAAATCCATCAATTTCCCTCCCGTCTTAATATTAGAATTATAGCAAAGATAGGAATCCTTAGGCAATTTATAGTTAAAAAAATGAGAGGCCCAACCCCTCTTTTCTTTAAAGTCGCCTATATTGTAATTCCTCCTAAATTTAACAGCCATATCCCATTCCTATGGAGATTGCTTTAGCTGCACTCCGTACATCTAGAATACATTTTGTAAGGTTTTCCTTTTTTAATATTTCCTCAGCTACACCCGAAACACTTATAGCTGCTATAACATGATTGGAAAAACCGAAAATTGGTGCTGCTACACAAGCAATCCCTATTACAGTTTCTTCATTATCTATGGCATAACCTTGATTTCTTATTGCGACTAATTCTTCATTCAATTCGTCCACATCTATAATTGTGTTTTTAGTAAATGGAACTAAAGTTTCCGACTTTAGATATTCCTCTATGTGTGATTGAGATTGCCAGGCAAGCAGTGCCTTACCTACTCCCGTACAATAGGAGGCTATACCTGCCCCTATGCGGGGGAATATGACATGACTGGTTCCCGCTTTATTCCCTATGACAAAAACCGCTAACCCACCTGCATAAATAGCTATATGCACAGATTGTTGGTACTTTCCCGCCAGAGTTTTTACTAAGGGCTCCGCAACTGTGCTCAACTTCGCATTGGCCTGATATGTCATACCTAGCTCGTATACTTTAATTCCAAGCCTATATTTGCTATGTTCGGTTATCTCTAAAAAGCGATGCCTTTCTAGGGTCTTTATAAGACCATGTACTGTGCTTTTGGGCAAATCCAAATTATTGCTAATCTCTGTAATGCCCCATTCAGTCTTTTTGCTATTGAAAAGCTCCAAAATGGAAAGTGCCCTAGACAATGATCTGCTCATAATGTCCCCCTTGTCTTACAATTAACCATAAAAAATAGTGGGGGGAAGCTAGCCCTCCCACTATTATTCTATTATAAATTATATGCTCTGGCTAATATTTGGATAGGATGGGTTACTTCTCGGTCTTTGACCTGGAAGCCTAAATAAAAACGGCATACTGGACATTGGGTTAAAACGGCATCTGATTCAACATTATTAATTTCCTCTAGACGGGTAGCCCTAATACCCTCCGATGTTTCTCGATGTTCCATGAAGAAGGTCCCCGCCCCGCCGCAACATTGTTCCGGATGTTCAAATTCCCTTAGCTCTGCTGCTGGAATCTGGGCTAAAAGTTCCCTGGGTGCATCCTTCACCGTCGGCGACCAAGCCCGATGACAAGGTACATGATAACTCCATTTTACATCTAAACTGTTAGGCTTAATATCCAACCCTTCCTTTTGCAGATACTCGGTAATTTCAAAGAAGTTAGCATTAAAAGCCGTAATTTTTTCTTGAAGGGGATGATCATCTGGAAAACATTTGGCGGCTTTTTCCTTGAACATCATGCCACAAGAAGTACAATCGGTAATTATCGCATCCACATCCAAGTCTGCAAAAAGCTTAATATTAGTTTCCAGCATAGCTTGGGTTGTAGACAAATCCCCTTCCGCTATGGTAGGAATCCCACAACACACTTGGCCACTAGGTATAATAACCTCGATACCATTATGATTTAATACTTTAACAACAGCTTCACCTGTATCAGGAAATATGAAATTAGTACCACAGCCGACAAAATAGGCAATCCGTTTTTTAACTTCACCTTTTGGGCTGATTGTGCCCGAATACATTTTATCGAAGGATTTACCTGCTAAGGCTGGGATTTCCTTAGTGGCTATACCTAGCTTTTGCGCCATGGCGCCAGCTTTGCCTAGGGCGCCAGTTAGGCCCCTTTGGGTAAGCATTCTGCCCATTACTTTTTGCTTGATTGAACCACTGCTTTTTTCCTGCATTTTTATACGGGCTGCAATAATTATGTCATCTATGGGAACTTTACTAGAGCAGGTCTGGGTGCAGTTAGTACATAATAAGCAGGCATCTAAAATTTCCTCAGCCCGTTTACTAAGTGGTACTGTCCCGTGCATTAGACTTTCTTTAATCAGTAGTAGGCGGTTTTTGGCTACCATATTTTCCGACATTTCATATAAATAGGAGGGACAAGTGGCTTGGCAATAAGAACAATGAGAACATTTTTCGATTATTTTTGTATATTCATCTAGTTTAAGCATCAACTTCACCCTCCTCCAACCATATTTTCCCTGGATTCATAATGTTCTTAGGATCAAAAGCATATTTAATCCGTTTCATTAGTTCGATTTGGGTTTTGCCTAGTTCCCACTCTAGGTACTCAGCTTTATGGATACCAATTCCATGCTCACCAGAGATTGTTCCCCCCAAATCTAATCCAGCCCTGGTTACTTGATCAATGGCTATTTTAGCTTTGGCTTCTGCTTCAGGAGTTACCTCAGGGAATAGAACTGAAGGATGCATATTACCATCCCCGGCATGACCAGCTAAACCTATCATAAGCCCCTCTGCAGCAGCAATTGACTGTACCGCACGCACAAAATCAGGAATCTTATTCCTAGGTACAGTCACATCTTCGGTAGTAGCCCGCTCAAAAATTGTCTGGATGAGTGGATACATATTAGCCCTAGCTGTCCAGTAATTGCTAGCCGCCTTAGGATCCTCTACCACCCGCACTTCCATGGCCCCCATATCATGACAAATCTGGCTAACCACGGCAGCTTCAGCTTCTACTTGGGATTCAGTTCCATCGAACAACATGAATAAATATGCTTCTCCATCTGTTGGTAGTGGTGGTGAAAAGAAATTGTTCATAACTGTGATAGCCAATTTAATCAGAAATTCAAGCATGGCTGGTATAGCACCTTGGGCAATAATTGCTGCTACAATTTCGGCTGCTTGTTCTAAGGATTCACAGACTACAATAACTGTCTTATTAGCCTGAGGTAAAGGAAGTAAACGCAGATTTACACCCGTTATTACCCCTAAAGTCCCTTCCGAACCCAGCATCAAATGGGTTAAATTATAACCCACCGATTGTTTGACAAAATTGCCTCCCGAATTAATTATGGAACCATCAGGTAAGACTACCTCTGTACCTAAGACATAGTTTCCAGTAGTGCCGTATTTCACACCTCTAGGCCCCCCAGCCCTGGTAGCAACATTAGCCCCGATAGTACAGACAGTGGCACTCTGCGGATCAGGTGGATAAAAAAGCTTCTGCCTTTCCAAAGTATTTTGGAAATTCTGCAGCACTACTCCACCTTCGACTTTGGCGGTCATATTCTCTGAATCAACTTCCATTATCTTGTTCATCCGTTTTGTATCCATTACTATTCCGCCTTTGACGGGGGTGCACCCCCCCGAAAGGCCACTACCAGCACCACGCGGGGTCACCGGTATTTCATTCTGGAATGCATATTTCATTATTTTAGCTACATCCTCTGTAGTATGGGGTAAAACAACCGCATCAGGTAACCTACTTTTAAAATAATGAGTCGCATCATTGGCATATGGTAACAAATCTTCTCGGGCTACTAGCACCTGTTTATGACTTAAAATTCTTTCCAAGTCCTTGGCTAATGCTTTCAAAATACTCCCCCCCTACTTGTTTTCAGACCAAAACAAACTATACTTCCACTTGTTCGTAACCCAGTCGAAAAACTCGGCGGTTTAGTTCTAATACTTCTCCTTTAAAACGTTGGGCCAGAACTTGATCATAATCACTACTTTCAATTGGCACATCTGGAATAGCAGTAAGAGCCCCCATTAATAAAATGTTAGCTGCTTGGCTATTACCTGCCTTAACCGCCAAGTCCGTAGCTTCTAATATTTGCACTTTTCCACAGATCAGCTTAAGTTCCCTTTCAATATCCGTGATTTGCGGATAATCTGCTTCCCCGATAAGCACCCCCAGGGGATAATTAGGACGGGGATCAAAAATTACCCAAGTATCCTTATTGCCAAATTCCCGCGCTATGCGCAGGGTCTCAATAGGTTCAAAGCCTATAATAATATCGGCTTCCCCTTGGGGAATTAAGACCCCATATTCAGTATCTAAGGATATCCTGACATGGCTCATTACTGAACCTCCGCGTTGGGATGCGCCATAAGTCTCCCCAACAGTTGTTAAAAATCCTTGCTCTACTAAAGCAGAACCCAAGAGTTCGGTAGCTAATATGTTTCCTTGGCCTCCCACCCCGCATATCACAATATTAAGTGGGTCTTTTTTGAGTTTCCTAGTCATTAGCATCCCCTCCCTCTATCTTAATGGCCCCAGCTGGGCACAGACTGACACAGACTCCACATCCTACACAAACTACTTCATCTATAGCGGCCTTTCCTGCTTCATAGTCCCATATATTACCAGGGCAACCCCACACTCGGCTACAGAACCTGCCACAACCGCAGTCATCACCCCTACATAAATCGGGATCTACCCAGACCCTCGGTTTTTCCCGCTTGCGAACCGCTAAGGTAGCACACTCTTGTTCTAGGATAAGTACCTTTAGACCGGGTTTCTTCAATAAGTAATAAACCGTTTCGGTAGTTTCATCAATATTAAAGGAATCTGCTACGGTTACATCACAGCCAATTGCTTCGACAATATTTTTAATCGAAACGGGTTCGGTCCGTTTTTTCATGGCGGTTAAGCCAATTCCTGGATGAGGTTGAAAGCCAGTCATGGCAGTAGCAGAGTTATCTAAAATTACAAATAGCATATTAGCATCGTGATATTTGGCATTAACTAAAGCAGGTAAACATGAATGGAAAAAGGTAGAGTCACCAGCCAAGGCGATTACTGGTTGATCAAAACCGAATCTATTTAGCTGTCCCAAACCTTCAGCAGCACTAATACCCGCACCCATACAACCTATGAAATTCAATAAATAATGTCCCGCTCTTTGCCCTCCCATGGTGTAACAACCAATATCACCCATTACTACTCCCTGTCTTTCCTGTAAGCGCAAGGTTTGCTTAAGGATAAAGAAGGAGGCCCGGTGAGGACAACCCGCACAGAAAGTCAAGTCCCTAGCTGGAATTACTACAGCTTCTTCGGCAGGAACACTTACTTTTTCGGGTCCGACTATGGACTTTTCAGTAAGTTTTGCTACAGCATTCCTAACCACATCTGGATTTAATTCCCCTAAGGGAGACATTATCCTTTGGCCATGACGTCCTACAAGCTCAACATCTAGTTGAGGATTATAAGCTATAATCTGGGCTATATTCTGTTCTAGAAATGGGTCAACTTCCTCCACTACTAGGACCTTTTTAGTTTTGGCTAAATGTTTAGTAATAAACTTGGTAGGTAGGGGCCAGGTGCAACCTATTTTTAATATCCCCACTGAATCCTCCAAGCCCAAAGTAGTCACAGCTTCCCGACTGTAAAGCCAGCCTGTGCCACTAGCAACAATTATTAGTTCCGCTTCTTCCGGTCCCTCATAACTGTTAAAAGGAGACTCCTCAAAAATTTCCCTGGCCTGGTCTATTTTGGCTAGTTGGGCTTCCTTAAACCAGTTTATAGCCACTAAGCGATCCCATTCTCCGATAGGAGTAGGGGCTATAGGCTCACTAGGCATCTCACCTAGGGTAACATTGCTACGTCCATGACATATGCGGGTAACACTGCGCACCATAACTAATTGTTGTAATTCCTCCGACAGGTCAAAAGCCCATTTGACCATATCTTTCGCCTCTTGGATAGTTGCTGGTTCAAGCATGGGTAAGGCAGCTGCACGGGCCTGATGCCTAGAATCAAATTCATTGGTACTAGAATGAGCACTAGGATCATCCGCTGTCACTAAAACTAAACCACCTTTTACTCCAGATAATGATGCACTGTGTAAAGCATCACCGATTACTAATAAACCATTTTGCTTCATTATGCAAAGAGAACGCACCTTAGCGAAGGAAGCCCCTAAGCAAGCTTCAAAAGCACAGGTTTCATTAGTAGACCATTCTGCATAAACTCCCATTTCATCAGCTACATTACCTAACATAGCTAGTATTTCCGAAGATGGTGAACCAGGATAAGATGCAGCAAAAGAAATACCTGCTTCAAGTGCACCACGAGATATAGCTTCATTGCCTTGCATCAAATAAGTTTTACCAGGTTCATTCGCAGTTATCATCCATTCCATCTATTCCACCACCCCTTCTGCTAATTTTTTAACACGGGCATATTCTTCACTATCTAAATCTATAAAGGGTTTAACTCCCCTAGTTTCGGCTTCGACAATATACTTAAAGGCATTTACTTTTTTGCCCAAAGAGGCTTGCTTTAATCTGTTAAGTTCATCTTCTGGGTAATCCTCAACTACTAGATAACCTTTGGCTATGGCCTTATCAAATAAATCCTGGCCCTTGTTAGAACGAATAATTACTGTATTCCAGCCTGGCTCTATTTCCAATGCCCCTACTGAGATATCCGCTAATTCCGAAGTCATATCTAGGCAATAATTACATCCTTCGGGTCTAGTATAGGGCCTCAATTCTTCAGCAGATATATGCTTGGTCTGCTTATCAGTTATTACTTCAAGACCATTTTGTAACATGACCAAACGCTCCACTTTTTCACCTGCAAATTCTTGATCTAGAAAATCTTTAAAATCCCACTTCAGGGACCACATACAAAATAAACCAATACCAATTACATCAACTGCAGCCCTTTCCGGACGCCTATTATAATCCCATTTTCTTACTGCTTGGATCTGACAAGGCCGCCCAACCACTGCCATCTTTTCCGTTCCATTTAACTGGGCATCAATTAACTTACGGAAACTAGGGGCAGCTAAAAAACGGGAACCCGCAGCGCTTTCAATATCGGTTATTTCATCAGTCAATAAGGCCTGGGGGGTAATATTATCCTCATCTGCATTAGTTAACAAAACTGTCTCTACTAATTCTGCCTCCAAAACCGTTTTTAACAGTTGGGTAACTGTCCCACCATCTTGCTGGCCATCCACACCATGACTAGCCTTGACTTTGTGCACCTTATAATACGGTCCTATTTCGTCACTTATTGGTGTATCTGGTAGATAGTGATCACTTATGACCTTCCAATCAGTAAAAGTACGTGGGCATAGTGAATAGCAACGCCCATGAGGGACGCTACAATCGAACCTTAATACAAGATGGTCTTCCATATTTTTAATATAGGGACACCAATCCAAACATGCTCCACAAAGAGCACAGATACCATTGTTCAGAACATCATTTTTAAGATCCATTCCGCCGGGCATTAAATCTCCTCCTAACATCAATTTTTAACAGGTAACTTAAATAGCTGCTAACACCCCCAGTCTTGTTCGGCTACACAGAACGCTGTTCAATTATCTAGTTACAAATTTACTTCAAAGTTTAATTAAAAAAATATAAAATACCTAAAGGTTATTATTATGAAAAAGATTACTATAATGATATGAAATATAAAGAGCAATATTAATTAATTGATATGCCATGCTTGTCTAAATAATACGAAAGTTATCTTATAACTATAATTCTACATAATAATAAAACTTACCTTTATTTTCTGAAATTTCTTTTATTATTATATTTTTAAAAATAAATACCTAAATTACCCCCTGTATTTCCATAAAATAAACCCTGATTCAATTTATAAAATTCAATCAGGGTTAAAAATTTATTCTACAAATAAGAATTTAATCAAAAAGGAAGGATAAATGTCTAGTCTTTAGAAATTAATTGTCTATAGGCCTTTCAATGCTTATCTTTTTATTGATATCTTTAAACTTCACTTCCAAATTTAATTTAGTGTTGGACATTTGTTTATTATTGGCTTCTAAAGTAGCCTTTTTAATTAATTTATTTCTATAATCGAGCCATATCTGATAAGAAAAGTCCCGCCACAAAGTTTCTAAAAGTTGACTTTCTACGGAAGGTTTACACATCACCACCAGACACTCTGTACCATCTATATATTCAAATCCCATTTTCTCCACATCATTAATCTCTTTAAATCTAAAATTCGATAAGGGGTTTAGTTCCGATATTAACAATTCTTCACTGTTATTGGTATTGCTATCGATTGTTAGCCACTTTTGGGAAAATGAATCATAATTATAAATGGTACGATCAATATAGTAAATATCCACAGGTGTGTTAACCATCTCCCCCTTTATATGTGTATTTTCACCGTCTTTCTCGCCTATTATTTCGCTTATCACCTCCTTACGATTATCTACTGCAAATCCGGATTTAAGGGTATATTGATAACTAGTAGCCCTGGCCATGTTCTTAATCGATTCTTGCAATTCTACTTCTGCCTCAAGCTTAGATTTTATATAATAATCTTTTATCGTAGGTGCAGCTATGGCTAAGCCGACTAGAAATACTAGCAAAATAGCCAAGAAAACTAGGCGCAATCTTCTAATTTCTTCCATCCCCTTAGCTAAAGAATTTTTAATACCTAATTAGCATCTTAAGCCCACATTTCACTTTTGTAAATATTATTAAAAGCCTAGCAATTATATACCTTAAATCTGCTAGTATATTATTCCATAACAATCTTTTCCCCACAATTTTAGGTCTTAATATTTGAATCTCGCTACCGAATTTTGCATTTCTTGGGATAAATCTGCCAGAGCCGCACTAGCAGCAGATATTTCCTCCATAGCTGCAGTCTGTTCTTCTACCGAAGCAGAAGCTTCTTCAGTCCCAGCCGCGTTTTCCTCCGCTATAGCCGATAAATTCTGCATTATACCCAGGGCTTCTTCCCTCTTAGCCCCCATCTCATCCATTGAATCATTGAAATCACGCATTGATTCTTGCATTTCTTCTATGGCTTCAGCGATTCCATTGAACTTATCCGTAGTCATATTCACGCTATGGCTTTGTGACTGAACTATTTCTTTTATATTTTCCATAATTTTCACAGCCGATTCTGCTCGACTAGAAAGTTCATTTACTATGCCAGCAATCTCCCCCGTAAAATTATTCGATTGTTCCGCTAACTTCCTTATTTCTTCAGCCACCACAGAAAATCCCCGTCCAGCTTCACCAGCCCTAGCAGCCTCTATGGCAGCATTAAGAGCTAGTAAGTTAGTCTTTTCAGTAATAGCATTAATCATCTGACTAGCCTGGGCAATTTTCCTAGCACTTTCATTTGTATGAGAAATATTTTCAAAAATATCTTCACTTGCTTTGGCACTTATGTTAGTTTTTTCTACTAGATCCTTTATTACCACTAGGCCCTCCTCCTTGAGTATATCGATTTTGTTAGTGGCTTCATTAAGGACTAATAGACCCTCTTGGTTATATACAATTTGTTGTCCGATTTCTTCAGTATTAGTAGCCCCTCTTTCTGTTTCGGTAGCCTGTCCCGAAGCACCGGTAGCTATATCCTCAATCGCACGGGCCACTTCTCCAGCAGCAATGGTCGATTCCTCACTTGATGCCATTAATTCTTGGGAGGATGACGCTACCTGCTGGGCCTGGTCATTAATTTCCCTTATTAATTCCACTATATTGCCCTGCATAATAGCCAAAGAATTAGATATATCACCTATTTCATCTTTCCGCGAAAGATGTTTAGCTGCAAAACTACTTTCATCGTAAGAAAGATCGTATTGGGCGAATTTATCAATTACAAATGATAAGTCAATGATGGGCTTAGATATATTTCTACCGATAAATAAAGCTACTGCAACCCCTAATAGTAAAAATATTAGGACCCCTATTAGTAAGGTTTTTTGCAAGCCAGTTTTCCAGGCTAAAACTTCGCCTTCAGAAGCACCTACAACTAAAGTCCAATTCGTGCTTTCCATAGGGGCAACTCCCATAAGACGTGTATCCCCATGGAAATCATAAGTAGTTACCCCCTCATTACCAATGCCTAGATTTTCGAATGCTATTCCAACTGTTTCATATACTCCACCATCTAAAAGAACATTATCCTGATTTAAAACACGTTCTTTGTCTGGGTGGGCATATAAAGTCCCATCCTCCCCAAAAATGAAGGCATAGCCATTTTCCCCATAGCCCATATTATCAGTAACCTGACTAAAAGCACCCGCATCCTTACGGGCAAATAAGACCCCTTCAATCTTCCCTTTTACCTTAATCGGAACCGCATATAGGACTACTGCACTATTGGTTACTCGGCTTTTTAATACATCCGATACATTAGACTCCCCTTTTAAAGCTTTTTGATTATGTAACCGATCTCCTAGTTGGGCATCCCCCCCCAAAATATGACGAGCTTCCCCGTCTGGAGTCATAACCCCAATATCCATATATCCTAAGCGTTCCACATCAGGTGTTAGGGATTCTTTTTGAATATCCCAATCCATCGTCTGGGTTCTTTCCCTAGCAGCAAGTTCCTCAAGAACCCTCAAATCCCTGTCGATTTCTGTCTCAATAAGTTTTACGCCTTCCTTAGCCGATGACAAGAGTTGTTCTTGGGTTTGTTTTAGGACCGCATCTGAGCTGACTTTAATCGCGACTATCCCTAATCCGACTGTTGCAACAACGATTATAATTGATACTAATAAGACAATTTTTCTAGATAAATTCATTCTCATAGGCAAAGCCTCCCGGATTTTTTATATTTATTGACAAAATTATACCACAAATAGCTAAAAACAACATTATTCTTGCGCCAAAGTTGCCAAGAAGTCTGCCCGTTGCTAACCACTAATAAAAACAAAAAACACGGATCTCTTTTTACAGAAAAATCCGTGTTTTATAAACAAATAATTTTTGTGCCATCCTGGCTTTTCATTGACATCCTGAGGCTTCAGCTGGAGGATATTTCCCCCTAGTAAGGCTTAAGACTCTTCGCTTTAAGGTCTCACGCCCCACAGTTCCTACATCATAGGTGGCATTCCGCCGCCCATACCGCCCATACCAGCCATAGCATTCAGTTCATTTTTATCCGGTAGTTCAGTAACTACTGCTTCGGTAGTTAGAACCATGGCTGCAATACTTGCAGCATTTTCGACAGCTGAACGGGTTACTTTAGCAGGGTCAATTATGCCTGCTTCAATCATATTAACAAAAGCATTGGTCATCACATCATAGCCAATACCTTGTTCCATTTCCTTAACCTTTTCAACGATAACAGAACCTTCCACACCTGCATTATTAGCTATTTGACGTAGGGGTTCTTCTAAGGCCTTTTTAACTAGGTTGACTCCAGTTAATTCGTCCTCGCTAGCTTCTATTTTATCAATAGCTTTAACAATATTAACTAAAGCAGCTCCACCACCAGAGACAATACCCTCTTCAACACCAGCTTGGGTTGCAGCTAGGGCATCCTCAATACGATGTTTCTTTTCCTTAAGTTCGGTTTCAGTTGCTGCACCAACTTGGATTACAGCTACACCGCCTGATAATTTAGCCATTCTTTCTTGTAGTTTTTCACGATCATATTCGGAATCAGTTTCTTCAATTTGGGTTTTGATATTAACGATGCGATCTTTTACTTCATCTTCAGAACCTGCACCATCAACAATAACAGTTTCTTCCTTTTTGACCACTACTTGACGGGCCCTTCCTAGGGATTCAAGGGCTACATTTTCCATCATTACGCCTAGATCTTCGGAGGCAACTTGCCCCTTAGTCAAAACTGCTAAGTCTTCTAGCATAGCTTTTCTTCTTTCACCAAATGCTGGAGCCTTAACAGCTACACAATTAAAGGTTCCTCTTAATTTATTAACTACTAAGGTAGCTAAAGCTTCACCTTCAACTTCTTCAGCAATTATTAATAGTGGTTTACCGGTTTGCACAACTTTTTCTAATATAGGTAAAACTTCATTAATAGAAGTAATTTTTTTATCTGTAATTAAGATATATGGCTCATCCAATACTGCTTCCATTTTTTCAGTATCAGTAATCATATAGGGTGAAATATAACCACGGTCAAAGCTCATGCCTTCGACAACCTCTAAGGAAGTCCCGACTGATTGAGATTCCTCAACTGTAATAACCCCATCTCTGCCTACCTTATCCATAGCATCAGCAATTAGTTCACCTATTTCAGGGTCGCCAGCGGAAATAGCAGCTACTTGTGAAATAGCCTCCTTGGATTCCACAGGTTTGCTAATGGCTTTGATTTCTGCAATAGCAACTTGGACAGCCTTTTCTATACCCTTTCTCATAACCATAGGATTGGCACCAGCTGCAACATTTTTCAGTCCTTCTTTAATCATGGCCTGGGCCAATACGGTTGCGGTTGTAGTTCCATCACCAGCTACATCATTAGTCTTAGTAGCAACTTCTTTTACCAATTGGCAACCTAGATTTTCCCAAGGGTCTTCTAAGTCTATATCTCTAGCAATAGTTACCCCATCATTAGTAATAGTAGGTGAACCAAATTTGCGATCTAGAACTATATTTCTGCCCTTGGGTCCTAAAGTAACTTTTACTGTGTTGGCTAATGTATCTACGCCTCTTTCCAAGGCTCTTCTAGCATCTTCACCAAATTTTATTTCTTTAGATATCACTATGTAACTCCTCCTTTACCTAATTTAAAATTGCAAGTATATCTCTTTCAGATAGAACTAGATATTCTTCACCATCAATTTTAACGTCTAAACCAGCGTACTTGGAGAAGATTACCTTATCTCCTACCTTTACCTCCATAGGGATCCTTTCACCTTTTTCATTCAATGCTCCAGGGCCTGCTGCGAGCACTTCAGCTTCTTGGGGCTTTTCCTTAGCTGAATCTGGCACATATAAGCCACTCTTGGTCTTTTCCTCAGCCACCTCGGCTACTTTTAAAACTAAACGGTCTGCTAATGGTTGAATCTTCAAAGGTATACCTCCTTTTTGTTATAAGAAATAATTTTTATTAGCACTCCTTTAAAGTGAGTGCTAATATATAATAATATTATTAGGCAAAATTAGTCAAGTATTCAA
>CAZUSS010000019.1:2078-25153 GCA_964623245.1 uncultured Syntrophomonadaceae bacterium | reverse complement strand
TCAAGGGGCTTACTGATGAACTATTAGAAAAAGATTTAATAATAACTGGAATGTGTGGTATGATTGACCCACCTCGAGAGGGTGTAGCACAGGCAGTGGCCGAATGTATAGGGGCTGGCATAATACCGATAATGATAACTGGGGATCATCCTACGACAGCCAAAGCCATAGCCAGTTCTATTGGTATAAGCGACCAAAATAGGGCGATCACTGGAATAGATATAGACGCAATGACAGACAAGGAATTATACAGGGACGCAATTTCCCTGCGTGTTTTTGCCCGCGTATCCCCTATTCACAAAAATAGGATTGTTAATGTATTAAAATCTGAAAATTTGGTAGTAGCTATGACTGGTGATGGGGTCAATGATGCTCCAGCAGTAAAATCGGCAGATATTGGCATTTCTATGGGCATTACTGGTACGGAAGTAACCAAGGAAGCATCAGCCATGATTTTAGCGGATGATGATTTTTCTACAATTATAAAAGCAGTGTATGAAGGGCGGGCTATTTATGATAACATTCGCAAATTTATTAGGTATTTGTTGGGATGTAATATAGGTGAAGTTTTAGTCATGTTTTTAGCTTCACTTTTTGCCATGCCCCTCCCCTTACTGCCTATACAAATTTTGTGGGTAAATCTGGTGACCGATGGTTTGCCTGCTATGGCTCTGGGGGTAGAACCTCCAGAACCGGAAATTATGAAACGGAAACCTAGGCCAAAGACAGAAGGGATTTTTGCACGCAGACTAGGTCTAACTATTATTGGACGGGGAATTTATATAGGTATTATAACCTTAATTGTGTTTACGATAGGATTAGTTTACTGTAAGCTTAGTGGAATTGCAGATTTAAATCTGCCTAGAACTATGGCTTTGACTACCTTAGTCTTTTGCCAACTTTTTTATGTTTTTGAATGTAGATCTGAAAAGTATTCAGCTTTTGAACTAGGTTTTTTTAGTAATATTTTCTTACTAATTGCTGTTTTTATATCTGTGATTTTTCATTTAGTTATAGTTTATACACCTTTTTTCCAAAACATTTTCCAAACCGTTCCTTTAGAGAGTTGGCAATGGTTACTAATTTTATTTGTGGCAGGCGGGAAAATTATTATGAAAAATATTTTTTTATTGCTTAAAAGCTTAAGAAGAATTTTCTTTAAATAACTTAATTATGCTAAAATTACTTATTAACATAAGTATTATTAAATAATGCAAGCCTTGGAGATTTATTAAGAAAGGTTGATTGCTCTGATGGTTAAAAGCATGACTGGTTTTGGCAAAAGTCAACTATCTGATAAGGGGTATCAGGTCATTTGCGAGATTCGTGGGGTAAACCACCGTTATCTTGATATTAGTATTAGAATTCCTCGTCGTTACATCGTTCTAGAAGATAAGATAAAGGAGGAACTTAAACGGTTTGCTACCCGGGGTAGATTAGAAATAAATTTAAGCGTAGAGAAAACTGATGAAAGTGTAAGGAATATCAAGCTTGACAAAGATTTGGCAATGGCTTATCATAAATATTTGAAGGATTTGGCTGAAAACCTCCAAATATCACCCGAAATCAATGTTATAGACATATTTAGGTTACCAGATGTGTTTAACTTACAAGATGGGGAAGAAGATATGGAAACGGTCTGGGAAATTCTGCAAGAGGCAATTGCCACGGCTATGTCTGATCTTGTAGCAATGCGTACTCGTGAGGGGAAAAACCTAGCTGAGGATATCCTCAAACGCAATGAAATTATATTGGGCATTGTAGGGGAATTAGAGGAAAAATCGCCAAATGCAAGTCGGGAATATACCGAAAAACTAAGTATGAAGATAAAAGAATTAATTGGCTCTGAAGTAATTGATGAGCAAAGGATACTCATGGAAGCCGCCATATTTGCAGAAAAAACAAACATTACTGAGGAAATAGTACGGCTTAAAAGTCATATTAGTCATCTAGATGAATTATTATTATCAGATGAAAGTGTAGGTAGAAAATGCGATTTCTTAGTTCAGGAAATGTTTAGGGAAATCAATACCATAGCAGCCAAGGCCAACGATCTAGATATGAGCCGTATGACTGTAGATGCTAAGGCAGAATTAGAAAAAATGAGAGAACAAATACAAAATATAGAATAACAGGAGGTGAATCCGGATAAACCGGAGTTTTAATGGATATTAAACTAGTTAATATAGGATTTGGCAATATTGTAGCAGCTAATCGTATTGTGGCAATAATAAGTCCAGAATCTGCACCTATAAAAAGAATTATTCAAGAAGCTAGAGAAAAAGGTATGCTAATAGATGCTACTTATGGTCGTAGAACCAGGGCAGTTATAGTCTCAGACAGTTCCCATGTAATTCTTTCAGCGGTACAACCCGAAACTGTAGCCAATCGCCTTAGTTCTAAAGAAGTAACATATGATGAATAAAAAGCAGGAAGTGTTTTAATAAAATGAACCGTAGGGGTATTTTATTTGTTATATCCGGTCCTTCAGGTGTAGGTAAGGGTACACTTAAGGAATCTTTATTATCTAAAAACCTTAAACTAAAAAACTCAATATCGGCTACGACTCGCCCAGCTAGGATTGGGGAAGTGGACGGTAAAGATTATTTCTTTTTAAGTGAAGATAAGTTTCAGGAACTAATAGATAATGATGAATTCTTGGAATGGGCTACCGTATATTCTAATATGTACGGTACACCAAAAAAATTTGTGCAAGAAAACTTAGAAAATGGTGTAGATGTATTGCTGGAAATTGATATTCAGGGGGCTTTACAAGTCAAGGAAAAAAAACCAGACGGGGTATTTATTTTTTTGGCACCTCCTAATATTGAGGAATTGGCTAACAGGTTAATAACTCGGGGTAAAGATTCACTTAATAGTATTGAAGAACGGTTAAGGGCTAGCCAAAGTGAAATGGATTATGTCAGGGAATATGACTACTTAGTGGTAAATGATGATATAAATGAGGCCGTATCCATAGTCCAAGCCATTATAATAGCAGAGGGAAGTAAAATTAAAAATATAAAATACGAGGTGAATTAAATGATTCCTCCATCAACCAAGGACTTAATGTCTATCGCAGATAGTAAGTATGCAGTAGTAGTAGCTGTAGCCAAAAGGGCTCGGGAACTTTCAGAGGAATATAAGGAAGATGAAAATTATAGATTGTCCAACATGGTTACAAAATCTTTAGAGGAAGTACTAGAGGGAAAGATAATTATAACTACTGAAGAACAAGGGAATAAGTAAAGGGGGGGGTAGCTATGGCGAAAACTATAGGTATAGGAATAACAGGTGGTATTGCCTCATACAAGATTGCTGATTTAGTTAGTAGTCTTAAAAAAGAAGGTTTTGAAGTCATTGTTATGATGACAAGTGCTGCTACTAAATTCATAACCCCTTTAACACTCGAAACTTTATCTGGTCGAGAAGTAATAACTGATATGTGGGGTGATTATAATGAATTTAAGCTTCCCCATATTGACATTGCCAAGGAGCTCGACTTACTCGTTATTGCACCGGCTACCGCGAATTTTATCGCGAAAATGGCTCATGGCATAGCAGATGATTTTCTATCCACATTATTTGTGGCTAATATAGCACCCGTTTTAATTGCTCCATCCATGAATACTAAAATGTATGAAAATAAAATAGTAAAAAACAATTTATCCATCTTGAAGGATTATGGGTTTAATATTATGAAACCCGGCACGGGACATTTGGCTTGCAATGATATAGGCAAGGGGAGATTACCCGAAATTGAAAATATCCTATATGAGATTAAGCAAATTCTTTTATTAAAAAAGGATTTAAAGGGCAAAACGGTAATGGTTAATGCTGGTACAACCTGTGAAGATATTGATCCAGTAAGATTTATTGCTAATAGGGGTTCGGGTAAAATGGGTTATTGTATTGCTGAGGAAGCCTTGAAACGCGGGGCAGACGTAATTCTGGTAAGTGGTAAAACTAGCATAGATCCACCAGAGGGAGTGAAATATATCCCTGTATGGAGTGCCGATGAAATGTGTGAAGTTATGGAGAAACATCAGGCTAATTGTGATGTAATAGTTGGTGCAGCAGCTGTTGGAGACTTCAAAATTGCGGATATTGTTGATCAAAAACTCAAGAAGGCTGAACAAGAAACAGATAAATTGGTTCTGGAGCTAGTAGGTACACCTGATATTTTAAAAACGCTTGGGGCAAACAAGGCCAAGAACCAGGTTATGGTAGGTTTTGCTGCCGAGACTAATGATATAATTGATAATGCCAAGAAAAAGTTGGAAACCAAAAATCTCGACTTCATTGTGGCTAATGATGTAACCCAAGAGGGGGCTGGTTTTGGTACTGATACTAATATAGTTACTTTTATCACCCGTAGTGGGGATGTAAAACCTTTGCCATTAATGAGTAAAGAGGGGGTAGCAGCTGCCATTTTAGATAAGGTAGTTGATATATTTACAGATTTTTAAGGAGATGAAGGTATTGGCAAAAAAACTATTTACTTCTGAAGCCGTCACAGAAGGACATCCAGACAAAATGGCAGATCAAATTTCCGATGCTATTTTAGATGAAATTTTCAGGCAAGATCCATATGCTAGAGTAGCTGCAGAGACTTTGGTAACAACTGGTTTGGTGTTGGTATCCGGGGAGATTACTACTTCTTGTTATGTAGATGTGCCACAAATAGTTCGTAAAACGATTGAGGAAATTGGTTACACTAGGGCTAAATATGGCTTCGATAGCGAAACTTGCGCAGTGCTGACTGCTTTGGATGAACAATCCATTGATATTGCCATGGGGGTAGATAGGGCTTATGAAGTAAAAAAAGAAGAAGTTACTGAAGATGATTTTGCATATGTGGGGGCTGGGGATCAAGGCATGATGTTCGGTTATGCCAGTAACGAAACTGACGAATTAATGCCCATGTCGGCTTTATTAGCCAATAAAATGGCATTTAGGTTAGCCCAGGTTAGAAAAGAGGGAACTATTTCTTATTTAAGACCAGATGGCAAAACCCAAGTTACTGTCGAGTATGAAGGGCACAAGCCCGTTAGAATTGATACTGTTGTTGTATCTACCCAACATCATCCCGAAATAGACTTAGCTACTATTGAAAAAGATATTATAGAAGAGGTTATAAAACCTGTTATTCCGAAAAATATGTTAGATGAAAACACGAAATATTATATCAATCCTACTGGACGTTTTGTTATAGGGGGTCCCCAGGGTGACTGTGGTTTAACGGGCAGAAAAATAATCGTAGATACATATGGTGGTATGGCCAGACATGGAGGGGGAGCATTTTCGGGGAAGGACCCTACCAAGGTCGATCGTTCTGCTGCATATGCGGCTAGATATGTGGCCAAAAACCTTGTAGCCGCCGGTGTTGCTGATTGTATAGAAATTCAGTTAGCATACGCAATAGGGGTGGCTAAACCTGTCTCAGTAAGGGTGGATACTTTTGGGACCAACAAGATACCGGAGGATAAAATAGTTGAATTGATTGAAAATAATTTTGATTTGCGCCCTGGTGCCATTATAGAAGATCTCAAATTACGGCGACCTATTTATAAGAAAACTGCGGCTTATGGTCATTTCGGAAGGGAAAATGAAGAATTTACCTGGGAAAGGACCGATAAGGCGGGAGAAATAAAAAAACAAGCGGGATTATAAATTGGCATATTAGCTCAAAATCATTTCGGAGATTTATATCATGTATTGCAGCGTAAAGGCGGGGCTATTCCCGCCTTTACCTTTAGGGGGAAGATTAAAGTGAACTATGCTAATGTCCTGGTTAATCTACCTTCAATTGCTTTAAATCAGGTTTTCACATATGCCATACCGGAAAGATTTCGGGGTAAGATTGAGGTTGGTCAAAGGGTTTTAGTAGAATTTGGCTCCAACAAGCTCGAGGCATATGTTATTGCCCTGCAAAAAGAAACAAAAGTAGAAAATGTAAAACATATTATTCATATATTGGATAATACACCAATTATAAATCAGGAATTATTAAAGCTAGCCTATTTCATGGCAGATAATTATCTTTGCCCAGTTTCCTCAGCTTTAAATGCCATGGTACCCAAAGCTATCACAAAATCTAGGGCCCAGATAATTATACCTATGATAGAAATAGAAGATTTCAATCAAATGCCCCATTTAGAAGATTTTGCGGCATTCTTCTGTAAACTGTGGAAAGATAATGAAATAACATTAGTAGCCAGTAAAAACTATCTTAGGGATAGGGATTTAGAATATTTAACTTCGCTAGGTGTGGTTAAAATTATAAACAAATACCAGCGGAAACCTGCTAAATTACAAGGCTATGTTTATGCCTTAAATATGGAATATACGCAGTTGAGTATTGAAAAACTTGCTAAAAGGGCCCCTAAACAAGCTGAAATTCTGCAGGCCCTGTTAAAAGGTAATATGGCTTGTGAATATCTGGAAAGGGAATACAATAAAAATTCTATAAAAACATTATTAAGTAGAAAAGTAATTGTTAAAAAGTTGCTGCCTACTAAATTTATGGATAGTAAAATTAAATTAACTTCTGCACAGGCAGAAGCTGTAAAGATAGTAAATGATGCCCTAGCTAAGGGCACGCGGGAATATCTCTTATTTGGTGTAACAGGTAGCGGAAAAACTGAAGTTTATATGCATATAGCACAACATTATATAGAAAATGGAAAAACAGTCTTAATATTAATTCCAGAAATTGCTCTAACTCGACATTTAGTTGATATAATTTCCCTACGAATTAGCAATATTGCAGTATTACATAGTAATATGTCTAATGGTGAAAGGCTAGAGGAATGGGAAAGAATTAAGAATGGCGATGTTAGCCTGGTTTTAGGTACACGTTCGGCTATTTTCGCACCTTTATCAAATTTGGGTTTAATTATAATAGATGAGGAACAAGAAGGCACCTATAAACAAGAGGAAACCCCCAAGTACGATGCAAAGGAAATTGCAAAAATAAGGGCCTTATATAACGATGCTAATATATTATATGGTAGTGCCACACCTTCATTAGACCTATTTTATAGGGTTCAAAACCAGGAAGTGTTTATGTTAAAATTAGAAAGTAGGGTTGGGGATGCTAAGCTGCCAGAATTCCATATTGAAGATTTAAAAGCAAGTAAAAAGCTGTCTACTGATATTTTATCTCCCTACTTACGAAATCGAATATTAAAGAAGTTGGAAAATAAGGAACAGACTATTTTATTTATCAACCGCCGGGGATATTCACCTATAACCCTATGTAATAAATGTGGGGAAATACTTACTTGCCCCCATTGTTCAGTAGGTTTAAACTATCACCAAGACCTGCAGGCTAATATATGTCATTACTGTGACTATAAAGCAGATTTATCTGTAAATTGTCCTAAATGTGGCAGTAAACGATTAATACAAACAGGAACAGGTACCCAAAAAGTTGAAACAGAGGTAAAAAGGTTATTCCCATATGCAGTAGTAGAAAGATTAGATCTAGACGTAAGTCGCAAAGGTATGCAAGAGAAGTTGTTACAAGGTATGCTTAAAAAGCAAATTGATATCCTTATTGGCACTCAAATGGTTGCCAAGGGACTTGATTTTCCCAATGTTTCCTTGGTAGGCATTGTGGATGCAGACAGCATGTTAGCCCTGCCAGATTATAGGGCTGCAGAGAGAACATTTCAGTTAATGGTACAAGCAGCAGGAAGGGCAGGCAGGAGGGGAAAAGTTGGGGAAGTGGTTATTCAAACATATAGTCCCGAAAATCCAATCATTAGGTGGGCAGCTGAACAAAATTATATGAAATTTTATTTTGAAGAGATAAAGCTTAGAAGGATTTTAAATTATCCTCCTTTTTCATATTTGCTTAGAATAGTAATATCCTCGAAAAGCCAAGTCCAGGTAATCGATAATATTAATTTGCTTACGCAATTAATAAATGAAAAAATTGATGCTAAAGAGGATTTCCTACAGATATTAGGGCCTGCACCTAGTCCCATTCATAAGATTCGTAATAAATATAGATATCAAATAATCATAAAAAGTGACAATATGTTATTATTAAAAAGTATTGGCTATTATATTAATACTGAAATCAACTTTTCCAATGCTAAAGTAGATTTAGATATAGATCCCTATAACATGTGGTAAGGAGGTATAAATATGGCAGTTTATAGGATTGTAACTGTACCGGAAGAAGTACTAAGGCAAAAGGCAAAGCCGGTGAATAAAATTAATGCTGGTGTATTAAGACTTTTGGATAATATGAAAGATACTATGTATGCTTATGATGGTGTGGGTTTAGCAGCACCACAAATAGGTGTATCCAAAAGGGTGATTGTCGTTGATATAGATGATTCTTGTTATGAATTAATTAATCCAGAAATTACTGCAGCAGAGGGGGAAGAATCTGGTACAGAAGGCTGCCTAAGTATTCCGAATGTAGTTGGTGTAGTTAATAGGGCCAAACAAGTAAAAGTTAAGGCTAAGAATAGGGAGGGTGAAGATGTTAATATAATTGCGTCTGATCTTTTAGCTAGGGCTCTTCAACATGAAATAGACCATCTTAATGGGGTTCTTTTTACTGATAAAGCAGTAAGTGTAAAAACAGAAAACAACAAACGGGAGGAATAATGGTGAAAATATTGTTTATGGGTACCTCAGAGTTTGCTGTTCCAAGTTTAGAAAAACTAATTAAGAGTGATTGTTCAATCATCGGCGTTGTTACCCAACCAGATCGACCTAGGGGGAGGGGGAAAAAAGTTTCATTTACCCCTATAAAAGAACTAGCCATTGAAAATGAATTACCAGTTTATCAACCTAAAAAAATCAAAGATCCAGCAGCAGTTGATAATATTTTGGACATGGATCCCGACTTAATTATAGTAGTATCTTATGGGCAGATTATCCCAATAGAAATACTGGCTTACCCCCGTTATGGTTCAGTTAATCTCCATGCTTCCTTACTTCCGGAATATAGGGGTGCTGCCCCCATACAAAGGGCAATCATGGATGGTAAAAGGACTTCTGGTATTACTACTATGTTTATGGATGAAGGGCTTGATACTGGGGATATCATTATGCAAATTCCTATTCCCATAGCAGAGGATATCAATCATGGTGATTATGAAAGACTATTAGCCGTAGAAGGGGCAGAATTATTACTCGATACAGTGAGTGCCATACAAAGTGGTTCTATGCCTCGGAAAAAACAAGATGACAGAAGGGCTACATATGCCCCAATGATTACTAGGGAAGACGAAAAAATAAATTGGCATAAAGCTGCCCGGGAAATTCATCATAAAGTTAGGGGACTTAGTCCTAAACCTGGGGCATATACAGACATAAATGGAATTAAGGTTAAAATATTCGAGACTAGTGTTGTGGATGAAAATATAGTAGGGGAAATCAGTGAAGTTGTCGCTATAAATCAGGATAGTTTTACAATACAAACGAAAAAAGGCTTATTAGTAGTTTACGAAGTCCAAAGGGCTGGCCGGAAAAGAATGAGTGTAAGGGATTTTTTAAAGGGGTTTACCTTAAATAAAGGGGACTTGCTTGATAGTTAGGAGTATATATTTTGGAAAGCAAGAAACGATTATATGTAGGTTTATTAGCAGGAAGTTTACTCTTTGTTTTGATTTTAATTGGATTAGTATGGTACTTGCTTATTAATCGTGATATAATTATTAGCCAAATATTATTAATAATAATAGCAGCCTTAACGGTAATAATTTTTATTATTCTGGGCACTGGCATTATGTCAATAGTAGTAATGATTATAAGGTCTAAAACCATCCCATCGCTCGAAAATTTGACCTATATAGCTAATGATTTACTGTTTCCTTTAACTATTTTTACTGGTAAAATATTAGGAATAAATAAATCTAAAATTTTAAGTTCTTATGTGGAAGTTAATAATTATCTTGTTAAGGCCAAACATCTTTATATACCTAGCAACGAAATAATGATTTTATTGCCCCACTGTTTACAAAATTCCGATTGCAAAATAAAAATTACCAATAACATTGATAATTGTAGGGGCTGCGGAAAATGTAAGATCGGGGAATTAAAAGAATTAGCATCTGAATATAATGCGATTATAAAAGTGGCAAGTGGAGGAACTTTGGCCCGTAAGTATATACTTGAAAATAAACCAAAAGGGGTAATAGCTGTGGCTTGTGAAAGAGATTTATCTATGGGAATTCATGATACTGGTATATTGCCAGTTCTAGGGGTCTTAAATATCAGGCCGAATGGTCCTTGTTTTAATACAGATGTGGATGTAGAAGAGGTTCAGGATGCTTTAATAATGATGTCAAAAGGAGGTGTTTAAATTGACCTACTTAATATTGATAGTACCAGCACTATTATTATCGCTTTATGCCCAGTTTAGAGTAAAAGCGACTTTTAATAAATATACCAAGGTTAGATCAAATCGAAGCATGACTGGTGCTGATGTTGCTAATATGATTTTAAGACAAAATGGCATGAGCCATGTAGGGGTTGAACAAGTTAAAGGTAATTTAACCGATCATTATGATCCCAGTGTTAGGACAGTAAGATTATCCGAAACTGTTTATGGTAGCAGTTCTATTGCAGCCATAGGTGTTGCTGCGCATGAGGTTGGGCATGCTATCCAACATGAGCAGCGGTATGGCCCCTTAGAGCTAAGACATAAATTAGTACCGGTTACCAATTTTGCTTCTGGTGCTTCTTTTCCGATATTACTTATCGGCTTAATATTTTATAATTTCAACTTAGTTCTACTGGGTATAGCACTATTTTCCGCAGTAGTTCTATTCCATATAGTTACCCTACCTGTTGAATTGAATGCTTCACGCAGAGCTGTAATACAATTGAGTCAGTCTGGTATTATTAGTGCAGGGGAGGCACCAATGGTAAAGAAAGTTTTAGGTGCTGCTGCTTTAACGTATATAGCTGCTACATTAGCCGCTGTTGCGAATCTACTTTACTATGTTATGATTTTTTTAGGGGGCAGTGAATAATAAGGAATGTATACGGAACAAAACAAGATAAGCAATATTAGTCGGGGACGCATATTGGCAGCTGAGATTGTTTACCAAATAAGTGAGCATAAGGCCTATACTAATATTGCATTAGAAAAATACTTAAGAAACTCGGAACTACCACAAGTGGACAAAAATTTAGTTACCGAAATTGTTAATGGAACTATCCGCATGATAAAGCACCTAGATTGGGTGCTTAATCTTTTTCTAAAAAGTGATATAAAGGGGGCTAATCCCTGGATAAAGGTTATACTACGCATGGGTTTATATCAGATATTATTTATGGATAAGACTCCTAATTATGCAGTAGTTAATGATGCAGTGGAATTGGCTAGGAAAAAAACTAATCATAATTTATCTAAACTTACTAATGGGGTTTTAAGAAATATAATAAGAAATATCGATAGTATTGAATATCCTAAAGGGGCTACAAACGATTACTTGGCCACATACTATTCCCATCCTAAATGGTTGGTAGAAAAATTACTGGATATTTATTCTTATTCCGATCTGGAAGAAATTTTATTATATAATAATCAGAGACCCGGGCTACATATAAGAGTTAATACACTTAAGGCAGGACGGGATGAGTTAATAGAGATGCTAGGCACAGAAGATATCGTATGTGAACCAAGTAGACTTTTACCAAATGCTATAAATATTAATAAATTAAATTCAAGTCTTCTTGATTCAGCCGCCTATAATAAAGGTTACTTCTATATACAGAATACTGCATCTATGTTAGCTGCCCTAATATTAGATCCCCAACCGCATGACTTTGTATACGATTTGTGCAGTGGAGTAGGGGGTAAAGCTACTCATTTAGCGGAATTAATGGGCGATCAAGGTAAAATACATTGTTATGATATTTATGATCAAAAATTAAAGATACTGAATACCAATGCAAAACGTTTGGGGATAAATATAATTACTACTAATCTAAACGATGTTCTTACTATCGAAACCCAGGAATTAGCCAATGCAGTTTTGTTAGATGCTCCCTGTTCTGGGTTAGGTGTACTAAATAGACGATCTGATTTACGCTGGAATATAGGGCAGGGCACACTTCTGGAACTAAGAAAATTGCAATCTGATTTGCTAACTAAGGCGAGTCAGCTAGTTAGAGCTGGGGGCTATCTATTGTATGCAACCTGCACCATAAATCCCCGGGAAAATGAAGGGATAGTAAATGAATTCCTGGATAAAAATGAGGATTTCGGTCTAACTGGCTTTGAAGATAGGATTTGTGATTTTCCTTTGGTAGAAACTGATCGTGCTGCTGCACGATATGGTATGTTAACTATTACTCCTGGCAAATATCAAACTGATGGGATGTTTTATGCTCTTCTAAAAAGGAAGGATGCTGGATAAATGGAAGGTGTAAAAACCGAATTATTGGGATTGAACATATCCGAGTTGGAATACTTTGTAACCTCTATTGGGGAACCTCGTTTTAGAGCTAAGCAATTGTATAATTGGATCTACAATAAGAAGGTGCATTCATTTTATGAAATGAGTGATTTACCTAAACCCCTTAGGTTTAAATTAGGCGAGATAGCTAAAATATCTATACCTAGGGTACTAAAGCAAAAAGTGTCAATAGATGGGACCAGGAAATATTTAATTGAATTCAAAGATAAGAAAAAAGCTGAGACCGTAGTTATTCCCCAGCAGACAGGAAATATTAACAGATATACAATATGCCTTTCCACTCAAATAGGTTGCCCCATAGGTTGTAGTTTTTGTGCTACTGGTCTAGGTGGCTTTCAACGCAATCTTACCTATTACGAAATAGTAGGGCAATATTTAGCCTCAGCAAGGGAGCTAGAAAGGAAAGTGAAAAACGATGGTGATAAGCTAATTACCAATGTGGTTTATATGGGTATGGGTGAACCAATGTTAAATTATAAAGAGACGATTAAATCAATTGACCTATTAAATGATCCCAAGGGTATTAATATAGGACAGAGACACATTACTATATCTACCTCTGGTGATGCCCAAGGCATCAGGAAACTTGCTGAAGGGGACTTGCAAGTCATTTTGGCTGTATCATTACATGCTAGTAATGATGAACTTAGAAATCAACTGGTTCCCTTGAACCGCAAATACCCCTTAAGGGATTTATTTGCAGCGGTAAAATATTATACTGAGAAAACTAATCGCAGGGTGACCTTTGAATATATTTTATTAGATGAAGTAAATATGAGTAAATTAGATGCGGATAATTTAGCTAAATTAATTAGTCCTTTACTAGCTAATATTAACCTTATTCCATATAATGAAGTTGATTCTTTAAATTATAAAAAACCATCCAAAAATAAGGTGAATACATTTTATAATTGGCTGGTTAATATGGGGCTTAATGTCACTATTCGGGAAGAAAAGGGTGCAGATATAGCAGCTGCATGCGGGCAGCTAGCAGTAAGAAACAATCTGAAAACATGCTAATTTGTGGGGGAAGTGGTATTTTGATACATGTTGTGGGTTTATCGGATATTGGTTTAATTCGTAGTAGGAACGAGGATAGTTTTTTAATAGATAAAGAAACTGGTATATTTATTATTTGTGATGGCATGGGGGGGCACAAAGGTGGGGATGTGGCTTCCGATATGGCTATTAAAACGGTAACTGAAGAGCTAAATAAAAGTGCTGTACTGAATAAAGATTTAATAAATCAAGCGATTAGGAAAGCCAATCACGACATATGGTTGGGTGGTATCGATAACCCAGATTTATTTGAGATGGGAACCACCCTTGTTTTAGCAAGAATTTTAAATAAAAATCTAGACATATTTCATGTTGGTGATAGTAGGGCTTATTTAGTAAGGGGAAATGAAATTATACAAGTAACCAAAGATCACACATTGGCTGAGGAAATGCGGCAAAAAGGCGTAGCTAGTGCAGAGCGGGAGTCATATAATCATATACTTACTAGAGCCCTAGGTATAGAGGATAAGATAGAAATTGATAATATTTCTTTGGACTTACAGGCGGGTGATTTAATATTATTGTGCAGTGATGGTTTAAGTGATATGCTTACTGATCTAGAATTATTAGCAATAATAAATGATGGGCATGAACTTGACATTATGGCCCATAGCTTAATAAATAAAGCGATAGGCCAAGGTGGCTACGACAATATTACTTTAATATTGATACAGATTTAGTGGGAGGTAAGTGATTTTGCAAGGCACTATTTTAGTAAATCGATATGAACTAATAAAAAAAATCGGTGAAGGCGGAATGGCAGTTGTATACAAAGCTAAATGCCGAATTTTAGATAGGATTGTAGCAGTTAAAATACTCAAGGAGGAATTCTCCAATGATAGCAATTTTATAGAGAAATTTCGTACTGAAGCCCATTCTGCTGCTAAGCTTTCACACCCCAATATAGTCAATATTTTTGATGTTGGTGAGGAAAATAATATTCATTTTATCGTTATGGAGTTCATTGAAGGTGAAACATTAAAAGAACTGATAGCCAAAAAGTCCCCCTTAACAAATAATTTGGCCCTAGATATTGCAGTGGCAATTTGTGATGGTATACATCATGCACACGAAAAAGGGATTATCCATAAGGACATCAAACCCCATAACATACTTATTACCTCTTCAGGAATAGTTAAGGTTGCTGATTTTGGGATTGCTCATGCCACTAGTAATAAAACTATAACTTTTGGAGGGGGAGTTGTAGGTTCAGTACATTATATTTCGCCAGAACAAGCTAAAGGGGAACCAGTAACAAGGGCTACAGATATTTATTCCGTAGGTTGTGTTTTGTATGAGATGCTGACTGGCAAGGTTCCTTTTGATGCAGAAAGTCCTATTACTATTGCCTTGAAACATATTCATGATGATCCTATATTACCTCATGAATTAAATCCTCATATCTCAGCAGAACTTGAAAATGTTATTTTAAAAGCAATTTCGAAAATTCCCAGTTATCGTTTTAATTCTGCAGAAGAAATGAAGGATAGTTTGTTATATTTCAATTCAAGCAAAAATAATAAATTTGAGCCCAATCATGAAAATGGTAAAACTCTTATTATGCCCGCATTATCTAATGAGGGGAATGATGAATATTTGAAAAAAAGAAGGGTCAGAACTGGTAGGATTACAGTTCTAATAGTGGCCATAGTCGGCCTCTTATCTGGGGTCCTTTTTATGAGTTTCAACAATTTTTTCGGTTCTGAAGTTATGGTTCCCGATATTGTGGGGTTAGATATCAAGGAGGCAAGGGCGGAATTAGAAAAACATCATCTGAAAATATTAGTTGATCGGGAGGAATTTAACCATGAATATGATCCCGACCAAGTGATTTCGCAGGAACCTAAAGATGGCATGAAAGTCAAATCGGGCCGGGAAATTAAAGTAGTTCTTAGTAAGGGGCTAGAATTGTATGACATTCCCAATGTAGTAGGACATAAAATAGATGAAGCCAAATTATTAATTGTCAATGAGGGCTTTGAAGTAGGCAGTACAAACAAAATTTATGACAGCAAATATGGTGAAAATGTGGTAATTTCCCAGGATCCAATCTCGGGTAAAAAAGCGGAAAAAAACACCATAATTAACTTGATGATAAGCCAGGGCGAACCACCAGAACGTATACCTATGCCGGCCTTAATTGGATTAAATCTTAATGAAGCCAGAAATCTATTAAAAGAAAACAACCTTATTTTGAAGCAAGTTGAACAAGAGGAGAGCGCTGAGTATTTTCCTAATATTGTAATCAAACAGGATACTGAGGCGGGTGTCTTAATTGACGAAGAGACAAATGTGGTCTTAACCGTAAGTAAAGGGCCTGGGCCAGTGGCCCAAACCAGAGCCATAGAGTTTGGACTTCCGCAAGAGCAGGATTATTATAAAGTTGTGATCCGAGTAACTGATGCTAAAGGAAAAAGTGAGGTATATAATGAACTACACCAAGGTGGGGAAACTATCTATGTTGGTATTAGCTATTACAGCCCAGGAAAAGCTGAAATTTTATTAAACGGCAAGCTCTACGATACTTTTAATTTATAATATGGAGAGGAATTTATGGGTGATGCAGGACTAAAAGGTTTAATAATCAAAAAATACAGTGGTTTTTATTATGTACAAGACAGCAAGGCTGATATTTATGAATGTAGACTTAGGGGAAAAGTAAAGAACCAATTAATTTTGACTGGGGATAGAGTTCTAATTACACCTTTAGCAGATAAAAAAGGAATAATTGAAGATATCTTGCCCAGGAAAAATGAGCTTTATCGCCCCAGAATAGCCAATGTTACTAAGGTGCTAATAGTAATGGCTAATAATCGTCCCCAACCTAGTCTTATTTTGCTAGATAGACTACTATTCCTGGCCAAATATAATTCAATTAAACCAGTAATCATAGTTAATAAAACAGATATTCCTGCAACAGATAATGCACTTCTAATTAAGGAATATTATCCCAAACTAAATATTGCTGTAATTGCAACATCTACCAAATTAGGAATGGGCTTAATTAGTTTGGAAAATGAAATAAAGGATGAAATTGCTGTTTTCGCTGGTCCTTCTGGTGTAGGCAAATCTAGCCTATTAAATTTACTGATTAAAGGATTAGATATTAAAACCCAGGAAGTAAGCGAAAAGATTGGCCGTGGCCGTCATACCACTAGACATGTGGAACTTTTTGCCCTGGGTAATGGGGGTCTCATTGCAGATACACCAGGATTTAGTACTTTAGATCTTCCACCACTGGAAAAATATGAATTGGCCCACTACTTTCCGGACTTTATGCAATATATCCCCGCTTGTAAATTCAATGATTGTCTTCATTGGAAGGAAAAGGATTGTGCGGTTAAGGAAGCTGTATCTAAAGGAATTATTGCTAACTTTCGTTATGAAAACTATATTATTATGTTGGAAGAAATTATAGATAATGTGAGGTACTAAAATATGACTATTGTGGCTCCTTCAATTTTATCAGCTAATTTCGCCAGGCTAGCTGAGGATATAAAGCAAGTAGAAAATGCTGGTGCCGATTGGCTACACATAGATGTAATGGATGGACATTTTGTGCCTAATCTTACCATCGGCCCACAGGTGGTAGCAGACATCAAACAAGAGACATCATTATTTTTAGATGTTCATTTAATGATTGAAAAGCCCGAAAAATTTATAGATGCTTTTCACGCGGCTGGGGCTGATTTGTTAACCATCCATTTAGAAACCTGTACGCATTTACATAGGGTTGTCCATATGATTAAAGAATTAGGGATTATGGCTGGCCTTGCCTTGAATCCTGCGACACCTGTATGCCTGGTGCAAGATATCATTAAGGAAATAGACCTGTTATTGATTATGAGCGTAAATCCCGGGTTTGGGGGACAGGCCTTTATTCCCCAAGCCATTGAAAAAATCAAAGATGTAAAAAAACTAGCTTTAGGCAAGCATAAGGATTTATTATTACAAGTTGATGGGGGCATAAATTTGGATACTGCTTATGCAACGGTACAAGCTGGTTGTGATGTATTAGTGGCTGGTTCGTATGTTTTTAACTCGCCAAATATTAATAAGGCAGTGGAAAACCTGAAAAATATAAGTTTGACTTGACCATTAATACTACTAATGCTACTATATAGGCAACTTAATAAGCATATCTTCTTCGGGGATGGGTGTAATTCCCTATCGGTGGTATAGCCCGCAAGCCTTTTAAGGCATGATTCGGTGAGATTCCGAAGCCGACAGTAAAAGTCTGGATGGTAGAAGGAGTGTTATAAGGTATGGAAATAAGTATTTCCATACTAGATACTTCAGTATGTATTTTTATAACCCGATGAGAATCGGGTTTTTGTTTTATGGAGTGAAAAAATGGGTGTTTTGAATGATGACTATTATATGGATAGAGCTCTAGAGCTAGCTAGAAAGGGAATGGGAAGGACTAGCCCTAATCCCATGGTAGGTGCTGTTATTGTTAATCATGGGGAAATTGTGGGTGAAGGTTACCACCGAAAAGCCGGGGGCTTACATGCGGAAATTCATGCTTTGAATGCAGCCAAACTTAAGGCTCGGGGTTCTAAAATGTACGTTACCTTGGAACCTTGTAGCCATTATGGCAGAACCCCACCTTGTACTGAAGCCATTGTGCAGGCGGGGGTAAAGGAAGTCATAGTAGCGACCTTAGATCCTAATCCCCAAGTGGCAGGTAGGGGTATTAAATTTTTGCAAGCTGCTGGTATTGAAACTAGTGTGGGAATAAAGGAAAAGGAAGCCAAAAAGCAAAATGAAGTATTCTTCAAGTATATTACTAGGAAAATTCCTTTTATATGTATGAAATATGCCATGACCTTGGATGGTAAAATTGCCACGCGTTCTGGGGATGCAAAATGGATAAGTAATGAAAAATCCAGGAATTATGTACATGAGCTGCGCAACATTTATGATGCTATTTTGGTGGGTATAGGTACGGTTATAGCTGATAACCCCACCCTAAATACCCGCCTTGATATGGTTGACATTAAAAATCCTATCCGCATTATCATAGATGGTAAACTTGAGATCCCCTTGGATAGTAATATTGTCCAGACTAGTAAACTGCAAAAAACTATAATTTTTACGTCCGGGGGGTATAAGCAAGAAAAAGCTACCAACCTAATACAGGCTGGCATAAAAGTAATACCAGTTGCTGGACAAGTGGATAAATTAGACATGAATGAAGTAGTGGTTAAGCTTGGCGACATGGGTATTTCCAGTGTTTTGGTGGAAGGAGGCGCCCAAATCAATGCTAGTTTTTTGGAAAATAAATTGGCCGATAAAATCTTATCTTTTATTGCCCCTAAAATTGTAGGGGGTAGGGCCCCTTCACCCGTAACTGGCCAGGGAGTTAATTTAATGAGGGATGCTTATGAATTTGAATTAATTGAGGTAGACCGGTTTGGTAATGATATTTTAATCAAAGCATATACGGGGTGGTGATTTTAATTTTTACTGGAATTGTAGAAGAACTTGGTATAATTAGGCACATCAATCAAGGTGCTAAATCTATAAAAATGAACATTGGGGCTGACAAAGTCGTACAGGATGTACGGATAGGGGACAGCATAGCAGTTAATGGAGTATGTCTAACTGTTATAGAGCATAGTGCCAACCACTTTGTGGCAGATGTTATGCCTGAAACAGTGGCAAAAACTAACCTAAAGGGACTCAAACCTGCCAATAAAGTTAATCTGGAACGGGCTTTGAGCCTAGGGGATAGATTAGGTGGTCATTTGGTACAGGGGCATGTCGACGCAGTTGGCAGTATTTTGAAAAAACAACCAATGGACATAGCTACATTATATGAAATTAAGGCACCATTGGAGATATTAAAATATACTGTTCCAAAAGGCTCAATAGCTATTGATGGAATAAGCTTAACTGTAATAGACGTTTTTAGTGATAGTTTTACAGTTTCCCTAATACCCCATACTGCAGAAAATACTACCCTAGGTTTTAAAAAACCCGGCGAAACCGTAAACTTAGAAAGCGATATTTTGGGTAGATATGTGGAAAGGTTGCTAATGTTTAACCAGAAGGAAACTGGGGAAAAGCCCTCATTAAATTACAGTTTTTTAGCCGAAAACGGATTTTTATAGGGAGGAATATATAATGTTGAATACAATAGAAGAAGCAATTACGGATATTAAAGCTGGCAGTATGCTGATTGTGGTTGATGATGAGGATAGGGAAAATGAAGGTGATATTATAGTTGCAGCTGAAAAAGCTAGCCCAGAAATAATCAATTTCATGGCTACCCATGCTAGGGGACTTATTTGTGCCCCTATGACCGGGGAAAGATTAGATGAATTAGAAATTCATGATATGGTGGCAGATAATACTGATAACCTGGGGACTGCCTTTACTGTATCGGTTGATTATACAACAACTACAACTGGTATTTCAGCCCATGAAAGGGCGGCCACTGTTAAGGCCTTAATTGACCCTGCTAGTAAGCCTGTGGACTTTAGAAGACCTGGACATATATTCCCCTTACGCTACAAAGAAGGGGGCGTTTTAAGAAGGACAGGGCACACAGAAGGCTCCATTGATTTAGTAAGGTTGGCTGGTCTATATCCTGCTGCAGTAATTTGTGAAATTATGAATGATGACGGTACTATGGCTAGATTGCCCCAGCTATTTGAATTTGCAGCCAAACATAATATAAAGATTGTATCTATTGCGGATTTAATTGAGTATAGAAGACGAACAGAAAAGTTGATAAGAAGGGTAGTCGATACTAAGCTACCGACCAAATATGGTAATTTTACAGCAGTAGCATATGAATCTATTTTAGATGGCCAGGGCCATTTGGCCTTGGTAAAAGGCGAGTGGAAGGAAGATGAACCGATCTTGGTAAGAGTCCATTCCGAGTGTCTAACAGGAGATGTGCTGGGCTCTAATCGTTGTGATTGTGGGGAACAGCTTGCTGCGGCCATGACCAAGATAGAAAATGAGGGTAAAGGCATCCTGCTTTATATGCGCCAAGAAGGAAGGGGTATCGGCTTAGTAAACAAAATTAAAGCCTATAAATTACAAGATATGGGGCGGGATACAGTCGAGGCTAACTTAGAGTTAGGCTTTCCTGAAGATTTAAGGGATTATGGAATAGGTGCCCAGATTCTTAGTGACTTAGGGGTTAAAAAGATGAAATTGATGACTAATAACCCTAAAAAAATTAAGGGCCTTGAAGGGTATAATTTAGAAGTCGTAGAAAGAGTCCCTATAGAAATGGCGTGTAAAATAGAAAACGAAAGATATCTCAGGACTAAAAAAACTAAAATGGGGCATTTATTAGCTAATTTATAATATTAAAGGAGTGGTGACGTAAGTGGTTAGGATTATTGAAGGTAATTTACTGGGAGAACAACATAGGTTTGGTATTGTAGTAGCGAGATTTAATGAGTTTATTACCAGCAAATTGTTGTCTGGTTGCCTAGATGCTTTGTATCGACATGGGGTAAAGGAAGAAAATGTAGATATAGCCTGGGTTCCAGGGGCCTTTGAAATACCATTAGTAGCACAAAAAATGGCTACCAAGGATTATGATGCAATTATTTGTCTAGGTGCTGTAATTCGAGGTAACACTCCGCATTTTGAGTATGTTTCAGCTGAAGTAACTAAGGGAGTAGCACAGGTGGGCCTGAATGCAGGTAAACCTGTAATCTATGGAGTAATTACGACCGATACCATAGAGCAAGCTATCGAAAGGGCAGGAACCAAGGCAGGCAACAAAGGTGTAGATGCAGCCATAAGCGCTATAGAAATGATTAACCTTTTCAAGGCTATATAAATAACTATAAACTTTTATAATCGGGTTGAAGGATAAATTATTCTAACCCGATTTTTCTTTTAAATATTAGCCCTAAAAAAATAATTATGGTCTTAGGCCAAAGGCGATTCAAAGGTTGATCGGGTGATTATTTATGAGTCCACCGACATAAAGACCTGGTTAAAAGTAATATAATCCCCCTGTCTCACCAGGATGCAGATCGGAAGATTAATACTGATAATCCTTCATTCCAATATGTTTCAAATAAACAACCACAATTCTTATATGATGCTCTTGTGCATCATTATTTTTGGTATTTGTAAAAATAAAAAATTTTGTTTTTACTAGGAAATAGTAAGAACTTAGATAAAGTGAGTTTAAATCGGATTTGTATAGGCATATTTTTATGTTTAGATATTTTTTCTTGGTTGGCATGCGATTTGCATTATTTATTAACTTGTAAGATAAGATTGCCTAATAATTTTTATAAAAAAACTCTATTATTTAACTATGGAAAATAGTTAAAGCTTAGACGAATATGGGGCACAGCTATAAACGAGTGCAAATAAGAAAGATTTAATAAATAATAGCTTTAGCCCTTACAGGCTTGGTCTTCGACGCGATACCTTAAAAATAAAGCAGCACAAATCGTCCTAATTATAGCAGTTACAACCCTAATGCTGGATACAGTTAATTATGCATAAATGATTAATTTTATAAATAGCAAAAGATAAAGCAATAAAATATGTAAATATTAAAAATAGCTTTTGTGGCCGACACTAGATTATAAATTGTATTAATAAATCTTAAATTGAGGACCAAGCCACCTATTAAAAACTAAACAGCGGGCAACAAATTGCAAGTAGGGTCTTCTAGTACCGAGGTAAAATTACAATAATTCTCCTTTTAGGTGGGAAAAGTTAGCCCACCTAATTTAATTTGATATCGATTCCTTACAAATAGTCGAAAAATAAAACAAATTTTTACTTGCTTTTTCAAACCAATTGTCTTAAATTTTAATATGATATTGAAATAGACGTAGATTTAAATTAACGAGGAGAGATTAAAATGGAAATTGCAGGTTTAGTCGTAATACTATTACTAGTTCTTACCTTACCATTTGCGGTTAGGCTAGTAGAGGAACAATTAGAGGCTTTCCTATTCGTAATGGGTATAGCAGCGGCTTTAATTTCAGGTGTAATGAACAAGGAATTAATAATGAATGCTTTGCAGCATCCTATACCTATTGCCACTGCAGTATTTGTCGCAGGGGCACTTTTTTATATTTTTAAGGATAAGTTCCAGGCATTTATGGAGAAAGTCTTTGCAGCTATCCCCGTACCAGTTGTCGTATTCCTAATTGTCGTACTGTTAGGATTATTCTCCAGCATAATTACAGCAATTATAGCCTCAATTATATTGGTTGAACTTATTTTTATCCTTCCTTTGCAAAGGAAAGATAAAATCGTAGTAGTAATACTGGCTTGTTATTCAATCGGTTTAGGTGCAGCCTTAACACCGATTGGTGAACCATTATCAACTATTACTATCGCGAAACTAAATGCAGATTTCTTCTATTTACTAAGATTATTAGGGAAATTTATTATCCCCGGTGTCCTTGCATTTGGGGTTCTGGCAGCGCTTTATACTTCTTGGACGATTCGCAAGCAAGGCCAGTTAGCAGTTACAGTTGATGATTCATTAGACGATGAACCTGAAATACAAGAAGAGACATGGGCAGGTATTATTATTAGGGCCTTAAAAGTATTTCT
>CAZUSS010000019.1:0-2068 GCA_964623245.1 uncultured Syntrophomonadaceae bacterium | reverse complement strand
CGATACTGAAGAATATTAGAATAATTGCTGCAATTGCAGCTGTAGCACTTATTGGGCTCATTATTTTGTGTTTGGCTTGGGAGCTTTTTATTGCTCCTTTACGCCCAGGTGGTTCCTATTTGGCCTTAAAAGTATTTCTTTTTGTTATGGCCTTAACCTTTTTAGGGGAAGGATTTGGACCCCTAATTGACAAGTATATACTCACCTTGGACTATAGATTGCTATACTGGGTTAACTCCATATCGGCAGTGCTAGATAATGCCACCTTAGCCGCAGCAGAAATTAGTGTTAAAATGTCAGTTATGCAGATAGAAGCTATCTTGATGGGCTTAATTATTGCTGGTGGTATGCTAATCCCTGGCAATATTCCTAATATTATTTCCGCATCTAAACTTAAAATCACTAGCACAGAATGGGCTAAGATAGGGGTTCCAGTTGGTGTAGTTACCATGGCACTATTTTATGTGATTTTATTTGTATTATAAGACTAATAAAAGAAAACAAAAGCGACAGGTTAACCTGTCGCTTTTTAAATTAGTCTTTTGTTTAGCCAGGTTTAAAATGCTGGCACACAGGCACCTTGATATTTTTCTTCTAGAAAACTTCTTACTTCCTCTGATTGCAAGGCCTTAGCCAATTTTTGTATGTCTTCTCTGTTCTCATCACCAGCTTTTACTACTAATATATTAGCATAAGGAGAATCAGCGGGTTCCATGGCAATAGCGTCTTCAACTGGGTTTAAATTACCTTCTAATGCATAATTACTATTGATTACACAGATGGGTAAATCCTCTAAAGCCCTTACTAACATGGGAGCATCCATCATTTGAATAACAATTTCTTTAGGGTTTTCCACTATGTCCACATCTGTTGCTATTAAACCAGCATCCTTTTTGAGTGTAATGATCCCTTCATTTTCTAGTAATAAAAGGGCTCTGCCCCCATTAGTTGCATCATTAGGAATTCCTATAGTTGTGCCCTGGGGCATGCCAAGCTTTTAATAGAATTAGAATAGACACCCATTGGCTCACTATGTACTTTTACTACTTCAGTAAGGTTTGTGTCATTTTTGTCATTATATTCTCCTAGGTATTGAACATGTTGGAAGAAGTTAGCATCAATTTCCCCATCATTTAAAGCTGGGTTGATTAAGATATAATCTGTATATTCTTTAATTATTAAATTAATACCTTCTTCAGCCAAGGTTGGTTTTACTATTTCTAATATTTCACTATGTGGCTTTGCAGTCGCCCCTACAATAAGGGCATCACCTTCTACCTTTTTCTCACAACCTGTTAATAGTACAAAGGCTAGTATTAAAGATAAAACTAGCACTAAATATTTTTTCATTAATAATTACCTCCTCTTATTAACAATATTAGCCGTAACTTTGTCACCAAATATTTGAATTAATTGCACCATTAATATTAGAATAATTACTGTAGCCCAAAGAATTGCATGTTGGTATCGTTGAAAACCATAATAATAAGCTAAAGTACCCAATCCACCTCCCCCTACAATGCCAGCCATGGCTGAATATCCTACCAAATTAATAGTAGTTATGGCAACTCCTAAAATAATTGAAGGCATGGCTTCTGGAACTAAAACTTTGGTAATAATTTGCCAAGCATTAGCCCCCATGGATAAAGCAGCCTCAATTAAGCCCCACTCAATTTCCTTTATAGATGTTTCCACAAGTCTGGCCACAAAGGGAATAGCTGCCAAAGTTAAAGGTACGATAGAAGCTGCTGTACCTATAAACCCTCCAACAATCAGTCTAGTCAATGGAATAACCAAGATTAAGAATATGATGAAGGGGATGGAGCGGACTGTGTTAACTATGGCCCCTAAAACACGGTTAAAGGGTAGGTTCTCCAAAATATGCCCTTCGTCAGTTATAACTAGAATAATTCCCAATGGTAAGCCTACAAAATAACTAAGGAAAGTAGATATAGCGATCATATATATGGTTTCCCAAGTAGCCCATAGCACTTTTTCTACTACCCAGGCATTATCACCTAAAAACATAAAAAAGAATGAATTAATGTCCAGTGCAGTAATTATTTCA
>CAZUSS010000018.1:6959-25905 GCA_964623245.1 uncultured Syntrophomonadaceae bacterium | reverse complement strand
TTAATAATTTTAAATGCTTGTCCCCAGTAACGTATAGAACGAACCATATTTTTGCCAACGCCTAGTTTCTCAATGGCATCTATTGCTCTGAATACTTTAGGATCATTTTGTACGGCATCATAGCATTTTTTTAGCCATCCATACCGGGGGGTAAATGTTTCATGGCGCCCCATTTTAGCACCTTGCATGTATTGAACAATATTTTTAACTTCAGCTAGCATTATAAGATTTCTTTCCCTTCAATGAATAGTATTTTTACTAAAACATTTGCCCTTTCTATTAAATATTCTTTATTCTTCCATAATTTCCTTTATATTTTTCCTTTTCTTTTATATTGTGACATGTGATATGGCCTTTATGTTAAAATTATATATTTTATGTTTAGTAAGGTCTTGTTTTGCAATGTTTTTCCCCAGGAAATAAGAAGACGGGAGAATCGCTACCTCCCGTCTTCTTCCTAGCTTAAAATAGTTAAGGATCTATTTTATTTTTTAAATAAGTATTAATTTTAAGGTTCAAACTAACGCAATTTCGCACCAAGTTCATTTAATTTATTTAAAATATTATCCATTACTTGGTTGACCTCATTTTCGGTTAAGGTCTTATCGATCGCTTGGAATTTTAATTTTAAGGCTAGACTTTTATGCTCATCCGGGACTTGTTCACCAGTATATAGATCGAAAACTATTACATCTTGCAAAATTTGTGTCCCATTCTTCTTAATCTTATTAAGAATCTGATTAGCTGTAATATCCTTATGAACCACTATAGCTATATCCCTTTCAACTGCAGGATACTTAGTTATGGTTTCCAGCCCCATTTTGTCTTCACTCAGTTCATACAGGGCGTCTAAATCCAACTCAAAAGCACAGACTGCCTGTTTGATATCGAAATTATCTAGGACAGTGGGGTGTATTTCCCCTAGCACACCAAGCTCTATGTCCTTTATCAATAACTTGGCTGTCCTCCCAGGGTGATAGCTGGGATTAGAGAAAGCCATGAATTCGTATTCTTTTAAACCTATCCCATCTAGGAAATTCTCTAAAATTCCTTTTAAGTAAAAGAAATCATAATCTATTTTGTGTTTGAGCCAATTGACTTCACTGCTACCACTCACAATAGCACCTAATTTAAGCCTTTCGGTAGGTAAGCCTCTTTCCTGGGGGAAAAAAACAGAACCTAATTCAAAAAATGAAAGATTGTCATTACGCCTGGCCAGATTTTGGGCAACGTTTGTTAATAGGCTAGGTAGTAGTAGAGTACGCATTACCCCTTGCTCCTCTGATAAGGGATTGGCCACCTTCACGACTTGACGCAAGTGGCTATCACCAGGTATAAGTAATTTATCCCACATATTATTATTGATAAAGCTATAATTTATTACTTCCAGCATGTTCTTAGCTAGTAGTGTTGCGGTCTTTTTTCTAAATAGTTGATAATCGTCTAGTCCGCCTTGTGTAGTAACACCTTCTGGTAAGGTAGCAGCTATATTATCATAACCGTGTAACCTAGCTATCTCTTCGATTAAGTCCACTTCGATTTCTAAATCGGGGCGATAAGTTGGAATTTCAACTATTAGTTTATTCTTTTTCTTTTCTATTTTGAAGTCTAAGCTCAAAAGATATTCTTCCATCTTTTCTATACTTAAGTTTGTGCCTAATAAGTCATTGACTTTTTCAGCGCGTAAGAAAATTGTATGATTAGTAATAGGCTGGGGATAAAGATCTAAAATACCCGCAACTACTTCACCCTCGGCTAATTCCTGAATTAGCTGGGCAGCCCGATTAACCGCAAAAATCGCACCATTAACATCTACACCTTTTTCAAAACGAATAGATGAATCACTCCTAAGGCCAAGTTTTTGGGAGGTTTTCCTAACACTAGTTGCCGAAAAATTCGCGGATTCTATTAAAACATTTATAGTATTATCATTAATCTCGGAATTATATCCCCCCATTACACCAGCTACCGCCACTGGTTTTTCGCCATTGGTGATTACTAGCATATCATCATCTAATTTTCTTTTGGACTCATCTAGGGTCAGTATTTCTTCCCGGTTTTCAGCCCTTCTCACCAATATTTTTTTACTTCCCAACAAATCATAATCAAATGTATGTAAGGGTTGATTAGTCTCTAGCATTACATAGTTGGATACATCGACTACATTATTTACTGGCCTAATCCCAGAATTAGTTAAAGCCTCTTGTAGCCATGCAGGTGAGGGCTTAATTTGCACATTTTTAACTAACCTAGCTGCATATCGCTTACATAGATCTTGATCCGCAATTTCAATGTCGATATAATCACTAATACTCTCATGGTTTTCCTTTATTTTTATATCTGGTATCTTGAGCTGACTACCAGTTATGGCTGATATTTCCCGCGCTATATTTATTAGACCTAGACAATCACCCCGATTAGGAGTTAAGTCTAATTCCAAAACATGATCTGTATCAACCTTTTCTATGCCTTCTACGGCCACCCCCGCCATAGTCAATCTATGGGCCAGTTCCTTTTCGTCTATATTAATATCTACATAATTTTTCAACCAATTCAATGAAACATTCACTATTAACCACCTCCTAAAATTGGCTCAAAAAGCGCTTATCATTATCGAAAAAGGATCTTAGATCATTTACCCCGTACTTGAGCATAGCAATTCTTTCTACACCCATGCCAAAAGCAAAGCCTGTAACCTTTTCAGGATTGTAACCGCCATTTCTCAATACTCGGGGGTCTACCATCCCAGCCCCTAAAATTTCTAACCAGCCTGTATATGAACATACTCGACATCCCTGCCCCCTACAATTGACACAGGAAATATCCATTTCTGAACTAGGCTCAGTAAAGGGGAAAAAGCTTGGTCTATATCTTACTTCTAGCTCATCACCAAATACTTTTTTAGCGAATAACATTAGGGTACCCTTTAGGTTTGCAAAGGTAATTTTTTCACCCAAGACTAGCCCTTCCACTTGGTGGAACATAGGTGAATGGGTAGCATCATCATCCCTGCGATATACTTTCCCCGGTACAATTATTTTAACTGGTAAACTGGGGGCCAGCTCCTCCATAACTCTGACTTGTACAGGAGATGTATGGGTCCTTAGGACTATATCAGAAGATATGTAAAAGGAATCTTGCATGTCTCTAGCAGGGTGTTCACGAGGTATATTTAAGGCTTCGAAATTATAATAATCTGCTTCTACTTCTGGGCCTTCAGCCACAGAAAAACCCATACCCATGAAAATTGATTTTATTTCCTCTGTCATTTGGGTTAGGGGATGTTTAGCCCCGATTGATAAAGGCAACCCAGGCAAAGTAACATCAATTTTTTCTGCCTTTAACCTTAAATCCAAATCACGTTCTTTGATTTTCTCTTCTTTTTCTTTAATAAGACTCTCAAGTTCAACTTTTATTTCATTGGCGATTTTCCCGACTTTACCTCTTTCCTCAGTTGGAATATCCTTTAATCCCCTTAGCAAAAGGGTCATCTCACCTTTGCGGCCTAATAACCTTACCCTTAGTCCCTGTAAATCATCTAGGGAATCCGCACTTTTAAGTTTTTCTTGGACTTGCGATTTTATTGTTTTAAGTTTTTCTAACAAATTACTTCCCCCTTTCAGAAAATAAAAATACTTTCATCCCTAGAAGGGACGAAAGTTTTACTTTGTTTCCGCGGTACCACCCTTATTAGCTAGTTTAATTATAGGTAAACTAGCCCACTTAAAGTCCATAACGGCGACAACCGGAAAGACCTACTTTAGGTTCAGCCTTCAACTCCCAAGTGAATTCACTTGCCTTCCCCTAGCTGTACTTCCAGTCTTAGGTACAGTTTCCCTGTCAGGTTAGACAGCAAGTTACTTGTCTTGTTCATAGTTCCTTTGTAGTTATTGGGTAATCATTATTTTGTAAAGTAAGTAATAAGTAATACAACCCGATTTTTCAAAAAGAAGCCAAAGTTTATCTGCATCATAAAACATGCTTGGTCCACCTTTCCCCTCAAAAGTAGGCCTAACCGCAACATTTATTACAAGTTGCTATATTTTTATACGAATCTTATCCGTGTCTTTGTCTCCACGCTTCGCTTAAAATTATACCACAGGCAACTCCAGCATTCAACGAATCAACAATTGGATTTATTGGAATTTTGACTAATTTATCACATTGGTGCACTAGGTCTTCACTTAAGCCATGTGCCTCATTGCCGATTACAATAATACTAGGATGATTAAAATCATATTCATAGTAAATGGCAGCATTGTTTAAAGCTGTACCAACCAATTTAAAACCTTCTTCCCTGAAACTATTAATATCACTAAGTGTAATATTTTGCAAGAGGGGTAAATTAAAAATAGCTCCCATTGAAGACCGTACTACTTTGGGGCTAAAGGGATCAACACAAGCTGGGGTTAATAGTAATCCCCCTACCTCTAAGGCTAAGGCAGTACGAATTATAGTCCCCATATTGCCCGGATCTGCAATCCTGTCTAATAAGACAAGGAATGAGCTTTCTCTTTTGATTTTCTCTAGACTCCAGACTGGTTTTTCTATAACTGCTAGTACGCCTTGTGGGGTACTTGTCTCGCTAATTTCCGCCATTAGTCTGGAATTTAATAGGAATATTTCGCTATTAACTTCCGCTAAATCCAGTTTATCTGCCAGAGATTCAGTTAGAAAGATTTGCTGGATGGCAACCCTATTAGTGCTAAGAGCTTCTTCTAACATTATACTACCTTCAGCGATAAAAAGCCCTTTTGCATCCCTATATTTTCTTTGTTTAAGTTTTAGGCAATTTTTTATATGGCGATTATCCCTTGAGCTTATGGTTTTCACTACTTGCTCCCCATAATATAATTTTAAAAAGTATGATCTGACCCGACCATACTTTTTCTTATTTGTGATTTACTTTTTCGAGAAGTTATTTGACATTCTGCTTGGCTAAATCAGCTAACTCTTTGAATCCTTGGGGATCAGTTATAGCTAAATCAGCTAATACTTTACGATTAACATCTACGCCAGCCATTTTTAATCCGTGTACTAATCTACTATAAGTAGTACCATTTTCTCTCGCTGCCGCATTGATCCTGGTAATCCACAACTTCCTGAAATCCCTTTTCTTAAGTTTCCTATGTGCATAAGCATAATTACCAGACCTCATGATTTGTTGGTTGGCTATCCGGTATAGCTTAGATTTACTGCCTGTATAACCCTTAGCAGCTTTCAATACTTTCTTATGTCTTTTATGTGAAGTAACTCCACGTTTTACCCTAGGCAAATTACAATACCCCCTTCAATGTATAAGGCTTAGTATGGAATAAGTTTACTAATTCTTTTAGTCTCTTGTTTGCTAACTAATCCTGGCTTACGTAATTTTCTTTTTCTTTTAGAAGTTTTGCTACCTAATAAATGACTTTTATAGGCTTTAGATCTTTTTATTTTACCGGTGCTAGTCTTTTTAAATCTTTTTGCAGCACCGCGATGAGTCTTCATCTTAGGCATTAAGCTTCCTCCTTCTTTTCACTATCTGTTTTAGGCACTAGAATCATTACCATGTTTCTACCTTCGACTTTTGGTTGTTTATCAATTACAGAAATATCTGATAAAATATCAGCGAATTTATATGAAAGTTTTTCAGCAATTTCGGGATGGGTAATCTGTCTACCTCTAAACATAATTGTAACTTTCACCTTATCCCCAGCATCAATAAACCTCCGAGCATTTTTGGCTTTAGTCTGAATATCATGATCTTCGATATTAGGACGCATTTTTATTTCCTTTACGGAAATTACCCTTTGCCTTTTCCGAGCTTCCTTTTCTCTCTTACCTTGTTCGAATTTAAATTTGCCAAAATCCATTAAGCGACATACTGGTGGCTTAGCTGAGGGGGCAACTTCAACTAAATCGAAACCCCTTTGCATAGCTAAGTCCAGTGCCTCATGCACAGGAACTATACCTAATTGCTCTCCAGTATCACTAACCAATCTGACCTCTTTCGCCCGGATTTCTCCATTAACTCTCCAATCCTTGCTGATAAGAAGTTCACCTCCTATTAAAATAAAAAGCGGGCCTATGGAAAGCCCGCTAAAATAACTAAATTATATCCACCTTAATGGTAGTATATTAAATGCTTAGTTATATGTACCTTACGAACTAAAATGTTGTAAGGTGAGAAGCTGAGCCCCTACTTTATCCAAGATAGAGTTTAACATAAATATTTATTATTGGCAAGAAATTTTATAGTGTTTTTGTGTTTATTTCCTCCTTGAGAATAGTTGTAAAATCGGCTAATGTAGCAGAACCCTGATCCCCTTTTCTGCGGTGCCTTACGGATATGGTCCCGGCTTCCTTTTCTTGGTCACCAACTATCAAAAGGTAAGGAATCCTTTGCAGCTGCCCTTCCCTAATCTTGTAACCCACTTTTTCACTCCTGTTATCTGTTTCTACCCTAAAACCTTGATTTTTTAAGTCCTCCAAAAGTTCATTAGCATAATCATGATGCCTCTGGGCAATAGGTATTATTCTAACTTGAACAGGGGCTAGCCAGGTGGGAAAAGCACCTGCATAATGTTCAGTTAATATGGCCATAAATCTTTCCAAGCTGCCGTAAATAACCCGATGTATCATGACAGGACGATGTTTTTCCCCATCTTCACCTATATAAGTTAAATCAAACTTTTCTGGCATCTGGAAATCCAATTGGATAGTGCCGCATTGCCAAGTTCTATCTAAAGAATCTTGTAAATGAAAATCTATTTTTGGCCCGTAAAATGCCCCATCACCTTCATTCAACTTGTAATCCAAGCCTTTTTCATTCAAAGCATTCTTTAAGGCCTCAATCGCAACATCCCAAATTTCATCCGAACCCATGGCTTTTTCGGGTTTGGTAGAAAGTTCCACATGATAAGTAAAGCCAAACAAACTATAAAAGCGGTCAACTAGGTCAATTACACCCTTAATTTCCCCTATTATCTGCTCGGGTAACATGAATATATGGGCATCATCTTGGGTAAAAGAACGCACCCTCATCAAACCATGTAAGGCCCCCGATAATTCGTGCCGATGGACTAAACCCATTTCAGCAATCCTTAAGGGAAATTCCCGATAACTGTGCAGACCTTGTTTATAAACTAGCATACTACCAGGGCAGTTCATGGGTTTAATGGCATAATCCCCTTCATCAATTTTAGTAAAATACATATTCTCCTGATAATGCTCCCAGTGACCAGAATTCTCCCATAATTCACGATTTAGTATAATTGGGGTCTTTATTTCGGCATAGCCTGCTTTCTGGTGTTCTTCCCGCCAGAACTTTTCCAATTCGTTACGTAATATCATCCCTTTGGGAAGGAAAAACGGAAAACCAGGACCTTCATCCAATAAAATGAAGAGATCCAATTCACGCCCTAGTTTACGATGATCCCTTTTCTTGGCTTCTTCCACCTTATTAATATAATCTTCTAATTCTGCAGCGGTAGGAAAAGAAGTAGCATAAATTCTTTGCAACATAGGCTTGTCCTTGTCCCCACGCCAATAAGCACCAGCTAGACTCATAAGCTTAATGTTTTTAACCTTGCCTGTTGAAGGTAAATGGGGTCCAGCACATAAATCTACAAATTCCCCCTGTTTATAGATGCTAATTATTTCGTCTTTAGGTAGGTCCTCTATTAATTCCACCTTGAAATGTTCATTATTTTCCTGGAAAAACTCAATTGCTTCATCCCTAGTCAATTCCTCCCTAGTTATAGGTAGGTTTTCTTTTATGATTTTTTTCATTTCCGCTTCAATCAAAGCAATGTCCTCTGGATTAAATGTATGGTCACTGTCAAAATCATAATAATAACCCTTATCAATTGCTGGTCCAATCGCTAAGGCCGTATTGGGCCAGAGTCTCTTCACTGCCTGGGCTAAAATATGGGCAGAAGTATGGCGATAGACTTCCTTGCCTTCTTCATCGGTAAAATCTAAAAATTCTACACTGCCATCAGTATCTATAATTTTGTTTAAATCAGTCGCTTCATCGTTAAATATAGCCACAAGTGCTCTTTTAGCCAAACTAGGACTGATATCTTGGGCTATTTCCTTCAGGGTGATACCCCTAGAGTATTCCTTTTTTGTCCCATCCTTCAAACTAATACTTATCACTAAAATTACCTCCTCAAAGTAAGAAGTCTCATATTACATAGGAAATAAATAAATAAAACCTAATTGGAATAGGCCGATTATAAATCCTAGGACTCCACCTAATATTTCAATAAATCTAATTTCTGTAGAAGAAATCCCTCTTATCATTTCTTCCAATTCATCCAAGTCGAATTCATTTACCTTATCCTCTACTATAACACTTATTTTAACTTCCTCTGTAACATATTCCCTAGCTGCAAAAATAACTTGATTAATAATATTAGGCGCCTCTTGGCATAATAGTTTGCTTAAATTTTCTGCTATTAAATTTACGACCCTACTAGGTAAAAAAGCTGGAATTATGTTGACTAACCTGCTAATTAGAAGTTCATTTATTTTGTTTATAATCTTTTCATGCACCTCTGGAGTGTCCACTTGATCGAAAATTTCGTCCAAAGACAATAATTGTTCCTCTACTAGTTCCCCCAAACTAACTGCTATATCAGCTTGTCTCTTAGGTAGTAGGCCCTGTAATTTAAAAAAGCCCAAATTAATAGTTTTTTTCGGCCAAAATAATAATTTTATTGCTACTACATTAGTTAAATAACCAATAAAGGCGCTTATAACTGGAATAGCTAGTATATAAAGCATGAAATCACCTTAATTTTTAATTTACCCTACGAATATAACAAATTTTCTCAATTACCGCAATAAAAAAGCCAGAAGTCACCTTCCAGCCAAAAGATATCCGAGTTTAATTTTTGCTATGTTGTTCATTCTCGTGTAAATATTTACCACACTTATCACAACTCTGGCATAAACTTATCCTATCTTTAAAAACTTTCCGTATCACTTCCACTGCCTCATTTTCTTGGTATTGCATGGCATTGTGCAATATAATTTTCCGTGGTGCTATGGTAATTAGTATACTTATAATAATATCATCTAAATTAATATCATCAAACAACATATCTTCCAAATAATAATTCATATACTTATCTTCTATAGTATTCCCTTTTTCGTCCCACAAATAAAATATCCCGCTATCGCCAAGCAATAAGTTAACCTCATTTGATTTAGGAACTTGGGTATCTACAAAATAACTAAGTAACTTAATAAATTCATTGTATTCCTTTTCACTTTTTAATTCTTCAGAGGCCAAGTCAACGGCTGTACCTATCTCCCTAATATAATCGGGTAAACAAAAGTTAATAAACCCTTCTATAACTATTATGTCACTATTGTTCATATGCTCCAATATTCGCTCTACCATTTTATTTTTGCGACTAAAACTAATCAACATATTCAAGCCTTCACTACCGTTGCATTGTCTTAAAATTTCTCGAGCTTTAATAAAAATAACTTCTTTTTCATCTTCAAGACAATTTTTACACCTGCGTCTTACTTCTTTTCTTAATATTTTTTCTTCCCAATCCTTAATAATGTGCCCTGCTAAAACTTCAGATATATGATGTTTGAAAATATAAATAACATCTTCTTTTCTAAAAACACTATCCAAGTTTTTAACCTGTAATTTTAGACAATATGTTCTATTATTATCAATAGCACCTGAGTCTTCAATTTTTAGCCTTACTCCTTTTTGCTCAACCCATTTAAACTTTTGATTAAATTCATCCATTATATGATTACATTCTGGAATAGTAGCTACTTTATATTCATAAAACATCTTTGGCCTCCTGAAAAAAATTTAGTTTATTATATGTTTTACTAAAATTCATTATTCAAATCCCTAATATATAATTCATGATTTAATAATAATTAATGAAAATTGAACAAGATTTGTTAACATAAATATATGGTAAAAAGCAGAAATTAAATTTTTATTAGATAGGTTTTTATATTATTATGTACAAAAAGATTGAGGCCATATTGATTTTTAGCCTCTAAAGTATTATAATCATCTTGCAAGATTGGGTCGTTAACTCAGCGGAAGAGTGCTTCCCCGACACGGAAGAAGTCATTGGTTCAAATCCAATACGACCCACCATATTAAGCCTTATAAAATCGGGATTTGTAGGATTCCGATTTTTTTATTTTTAATCCGATTTTATGAACGGTGCCACTTTTAGGGGCAATGGACACTTAATTGTTTGTAATTAATTTTACTAAGTTGCCCCCATTCCTTTCCCCCTTTACTTGGGAAATTAAGTAATAAAATAAATACCATCACCATACTTATTAATATAGAAAAACTAGTTGGGGAAGGGGATATTAATGCCTAAGATTTTCGGATTTTATGAGATGCCAGCTAAAACTAAATTTGTATTAATTGCCTTTTTGGCTGTCACCTTACTAGCAAGCAGCGTCTTTTACGTGCAGGCTTATCATAAATCAAAACCAATTTATGAAATTAAAACTAGTGAAAAGGTTCTAGCATTGACATTTGATATTAGTTGGGGAAACCAGACTCCTATGCCTGTTCTGGAAATTCTGAAGGAACACGAAATAACCGCTACCTTCTTTTTGTCTGGCCCCTGGGTTAAGCAATACCCTGAAATAGTTAAGCGTATAAAGGAGGATGGCCACGAAATAGGTAGCCATGGACATAGGCATATTGACTATAGTAATTTGAGTAAAAGTGAAATTAAAGAAGAAGTGATAAAAGCCCATAAAAGTATAAAGGAAATTGCGGGGGTAGAAGCCAAGGTAATCCGCACCCCTAATGGAGATTACAGTAACCATGTAATTGATGCTATACATGAATGCAATTATGAAGCTATACAATGGGGTACTGATTCCCTCGATTGGATGAATCCTGGTGCCAAAACTATTATTGAACGGGTAACCAAGAAAGCTCACCCTGGAGATATAATTTTAATGCACGCTAGTGATACTTGCAAACAGACTACAGAAGCACTGCCACCTATCCTTGAGGATTTGAAAAAACAGGGTTATAAATTTATTACTGTAAGCGATATGCTTAAAAAGGCTAAGAGCGATGAGGATAAAATTAATTAATCTTAGCCCGAACTAAGCTCTTCCTCTCCGCTAGGTGGGTGTAACTCCCTGGCCAACAAATCAACAGTATCTAAATTAGGAATTTCCTCATCACCTACTAGGCCTAATTCCCTGAGTCTGCGGGCAGATACTAGAACCCTGCTTTCAAAGGAACCCGCCATGCTATTGTAGGCCTTGATCGTACGGTCAAGGCCTTTGCCTATATCATTAATATGATTAGTTAAGATTACCAACCTAGAATATAATGTACTGCCTAGCCGCCTAATTTCCTCAGTATTTTCGGCTAACTGTTCCTGCCGCCAACCAAAAGCTACCGTCCTTAATAAGGCTATCAAGGTAGTAGGAGTAGCCAAAATAACTTGTCTATCGGAACTATATTCAATTAGGCTTGGATCGTATTCTAGGGCCATACTAAAAAATGCTTCCCCAGGCAAAAACAATATTACAAATTCCGGTGAAGGCTGGAACTGGCTCCAATAATTCTTGCTAGATAGTTGGTTAATATGAGTTCGTACCTGTCTGGCGTGTTCCTGCAATTTAATTTCCTTTTCTTGTTCATCCCGGGCCTCTAAAGCATCCAAATAAGCACTTAAAGGGGTCTTAGAATCTACTACGATATTCCTATTATTGGGTAACTTGACCAGCATATCAGGTCTTAATCGGCCTGTATCGGTTTTTACCGATTCTTGCAAATAAAAGTCACAATACTCCACCATGCCAGCTATTTCTACTACCCGTTTTAACTGGATTTCTCCCCACCTTCCCCTGACATCTGGAGTCCGCAGGGCCTTAACTAGGTTAGCTGTTTCATTATGTAATAAGGCTTGCTGGTTGGACATGTTTTTGACTTGTTCGGTTAGGGATGCATATGCAGAAGTCCGAGCTTTTTCTAATTCACCAATCTTATTATCCACCCTTTGTAGGGATTCCTTTAGGGGTGCTACCAGTTGACCTATAGCATTAGTCCGCATATCAAGTTCATGTTCTGCCCCGGCTTGGTATTTCTCCAAAGTAGTTTTAGCAAGTTCCAAAAATGACTGGTTATTGCTGGATAAGGCTTCGGCTGATAAGGCCTTAAAAGCATCTGCTAATTTTTCCTTAGCTTCATTTAATAAGGTAAGCTTTTCGGCATAGGCTTTCCTTTCTTCATCTAGCATAGTTTCTAGGCGAATCTTATCCCTTTCTAGGTCTAATGTTTTGGAATTTAACTCTATTGCCTCTTGGTTTAATTCAGCTACCTTTTCCTGTTCTGTCGAAAGAGCAAGTTCTAGTCTAGTGTATTCCAGCTCATACCTGCTTATCTTGTTTAATAAACTAAACCTAGTGAATAGCCAACCAAGCAAAATTCCCATAGTTAGTGAAGCTAATAAAATGAAACTTAACTTTATATCCATAATATCCTATAACTCCTCTCCCCAATCAGGGAAACATATGAATTGATAATTACATGATTTGCAAGCTATGGTTTTCTCAGGAAGGGGGGTTTTGTCCAGCTCAAGATTGATATCTTGATCCTCTGCTTTTGCTAATTTCCCTGCCCGCAGATAGAATATATCCTTGTTTTTTAGCTTTTGGGACAATATTTTGTCCAAGGCCAACTGGTAGATGTTGAGCTGGCTAGTATATTCCTCTCTGACATTACCGGTTTTTAAGTCGATAATATTATAATGATTATCATCTAGCCAGAGCTGATCTACAAAGCCCGAAATAAATCTTTTTCCCGCCAGGCGGGCTATAAATGGCACTTCTTTTAGGACTTTACTCTTGCCAGTCAATTCCGCTATGTAGTCATTTTCATAATAGTTTTCTAACATGCTAATCATAAGAGCCTTTTCTGTATCCTCCACTAGGAATTTAGAACCCTCCAAGATATGCTGTAAACTATCCCTAGCGGCACTTAGATTATCGTGTTTTTCGATAATTGCATGGATTATTAGTCCCCGGCCAGCTGCATCTAATTCATCAATATCCTCCGCTCCCTGCTGCCTCCCAGACGTGGCCATACCCAGCCCCTTGCCATATTTTAGATAAACAAAATAAGGACAAAACTCATAATCTATCAAGCGGGTAGCTGATAAGAACTCATATTCATCATATTCACCTGTAAAATTAAAGTCATATTCACTTATGCTGCTGACAGTTTCTGGACTATCCCCGCTCCCTAGCTCCTGCTGCATAATTTTTTCTATATCACTCCCCTCGTATATGAAGGTTTGTATATTAGCTCTTTCAAAATAATGATTGATCGGGATATCTTTTACTCCAAAATAATCAAAAAGCCATTTGAGCCAAGACTGCTTATTAGTTCTGGCTATGAGTTCTCCCTCCGAATTTTCCTTGATATCATAAGTGCCAGACATTACCAAGTAATCACAGGCCCTAGTTTTGGCTACATAGAGTACCCGCATATATTCCTCCAACATGAGTTCCTCTTCCTCTATCTCAGCTAATTCTCGCAAATAACCCTTCTCTTCTGTACGCAAAAATACCCCTAACTTGTGACCAAATATCAAGTTATCACTTACATCAGAAACATTAAACCTTTGGTGCATGAAGGGTAAAAAGACGATAGGAAATTCTAGGCCTTTGGCTTGATGAACTGTCATTAATTTTACGGTATTGCTAGTTTCGCTATCTAATATTGCCTGGGATTCTGCCTGGGTACTTGCTTTTACTTGGGCTACATATTCTAAAAATTCCTTAATAGTGTGGATATATTCCACTTCCTTGCTCTGGGCCATATTTAATAGCTTTTGTAAATTAATGATTTTTTGTTCACCATTGGCCTGCTGGGCTAAAAATTTGGCATAATCGGTAACATCCATAATATAGGTAATAATTTCATTTATACTGAGGCGCGACTTATTAAGTCTAAGATGGAAAATTGCTTTTTCAGCTAATTCTAAAGCCTCGTAATCAGACGCCTTAATATCTTGGACATATTCCTCTAGATGGGATAAGCCCTTATTAAGAGAACTATACCTTTGCTTTATAAACCACAAGCTTTCATCCGAAACACCTAGCATCTGCGACCTAAGAATTCCTACTAGGGATTTTTCATCTGAAACATCATTAACAGTTTTAAGGAATAAGATTATATTATTAACTTCCTCTGTGTCGAAAAAACCTCGACTTCCTACTATATAGTAGGGAATACTGTATTCCTTTAATATGGAAGTACATATATCCATGTTTTTAGACTTTTGAAATAGGATGGCTATATCGGAATAACGCGGTGGTCTAGGTCTTTCCTCCCCTGCTGACTTTTCATATACTAATACTTCGCGGTTGTTAATTATTTCATTAATACGCGCAACAATACAATATGCTTCAGCTTCGTCTGCCTCAACCTCTATGCTAAACTGGGGATGGATTAAGTGAATCTCAGCAAAATTACTTTGGTGACTTGGTCTAGCAGCCCCTAGGGCTTGAAAGCCTATACGACTATCTTGCATAATTTCGGCAAAAACATCATTTACTAATTGCATGAGATTTTCCCTAGTGCGAAAATTCATGCTTAGGCTACTATTTAGGCCCCCCACCTTTTCCACATTCTCCATAACTTCAGTAAATAGATTTACTTCCGCCCCGCGAAAGCGGTAAATCGATTGCTTGGGATCTCCTACTGCGAATACGGGTGTAGTAAAATCATGGCTAATAGTTCTCACAAAATCGACTTGTCGGTAATTAGTGTCCTGGAATTCATCCACCATAATTTGTTTAAACTGTCCCTGGAAAATAGATAATATGTCTGGGTAATCTTGCAGCAGCCTAACTACTTTATCAATTAAATCAGCAAATTCTAAGATGTTCGCTTCCATTTTGGCTGCTGCTAAATCTTCCCCTAATCTTTTGGTCAGGCTAAATAAGGTAGTCAAGTATTCTCGATTACCATAATCAGTAATAATCCCCTTAACAATAGTTATTAGTCGCTGCATCTCTTTTAAATCAGCTTTAACTTCTTTGGCAGGGTTCCCCTTCCCTATGACAAATAGAAGATCCAAAATATCGTAATCGGCCTTATCACATGTAAATCTACCAATACTATGAAGGGCTCTTACCCATTCTGCCTGGTTAGCCTGCATTTTCTCCACTGCAGCATATGTTTTGGTTTTGGGGTTAACATGGGGCAAATTAGCCAGCACATTCATATATATTTGGATAAGATCATCAGTTAATGGTGCCAGTCTCGTAACAACTTGATCAATGCTACTATATGTAAGTGACTCCATATGCTCTAGTTGTAAACCTTTACTAGTAGCAATAGAAAGTAAACCCAGCATATCAATTAACAAGCGACTATATCCAAAGGTTTCAACATAAGCCAGGACTACTTCATCTTGCTTATTAATTGCATCTATCACAATGTTTCGGGCCATTTCATATTTTAGCTGATTAAGAGTAACTTCCTCCGCTATATGGAAAAAGGGATCTGTTTGGGTTTCGATGGGATATTCCTTAATAATCCGCGAACAAATACTATCAATGGTACCTATCCAAGCTTGGTTAAGGGCTTCCTTCAATTCTCTTTTTCTAGCATAATTTAAATCGCTTTCCTCTATTTTACGCCTTATTCTTTCCACCATTTCTTGGGCTGCCTTACGAGTAAAGGTAACCGCCATAATTTCATCCACTTCAAAGCCTAGTTCTAGCAGTTTCCAATATTTCTCTACTAGGACTCTAGTCTTACCCGAACCGGCCCCCGCAGAAATACAAATAGATTTATCATTATTTTTGACTGCAAGCAATTGTTCATTAGTTAAAGTCATTAGGAAACACCCCCTGTAAAAGCCCTTTTAATTCTGATACGGGCAGGTCGGTAGAGACATATATCCTGCAAATGGCAATAATCGCAACTATAAGGAAGTGGGGGGAATATCCCCTTTTGTATATTATTATGATATTCAATAATCTCTTCTTTAATTGTACCTAACCAGGCCTGCCATTCCTCAGTAGTCAAGCCTTTAATATTAGTGGCAAAGCCTAGACTAGATTTGTAGCCATCATTGTAAAAAAAATGTTTTAAACTACCTGATTTAATTTCGATATAGGCCGTACCCGCAACTTCTCCTAATAAATTTTCTACTGCCAGGATATAAACAGGTAACTGCAATTCCTTGGCATTTTCCACATCATACCTTCTCATACTAGCTCTTTCCTTATAATCGTAAACCGCATAATTTCCTGCATTATCAGTATCAATGCGATCAATAACCCCCCTAAGCCCTACCTTATCTCCACCACTTTCTATAATAAAAGCTTTTTCAAAACCAAAAGGCCACTCTAGGTAGGCTGGTTTAAAATCACCCCGCCCCAATTCCCTAAGCACTAAATCAGTTAGGCTTACTGCAATCTCATGTTTTTCTAGTTCCCATAACCATTCGGTAGGGTATTCCTCACCTTGCCAGCCATTCTCCTGGCAAACCTGGCTAATTACTTGCCTTATTAATTCGGGCACATCCTGGCTTTTCAGTCTGGCCGAGCTCTGCATTACTCGGGCCAATACCTCGTGTTTTAATCTTCCCAATTCCAGGCTAGTTAAGCTGTCCCAAGCTGTTGGGTCATCATCTAGCCCTAATTCAACCATCAAAAAGTATTTAAGTGGACACTTGGCATATAAATTTAACTTGCTAATACTGTAAACCTGCTTTCGGACCTTATTTTCTAGCTCCCGTATATATTTTTCCTCCCTAAAACAACCCTCATATTCTGAAAAAAGGGAACTATTACGAAAGTCCTCCACCTGTAACAAATGTTTCAACCTAGGGTTTATCTCGATAGGCTTAAAAGTAGGCAGATAGGGGGTTAGTAAATCATTTTCAGCAGTTAGGAATAAAACATCTTCCACAAATAAGGAGGGTAGATTTTTTTCACCTTCCTCATTAACCTCAGAATAGGTTAAGATAAATTCATGCTGGCTAGCCTGCAAAATTAAATAAAATAAAATCTTTTCCCTTTCATATACATCACTAGCTAAGGGTAAATAGAAAGTCGATTTTAGCATTAAGCGCTCCCTGTCTCTTAAAAAAGGATTTTGGGCTACTAATCGGGGAAATACATTTTGCTCCATTCCCAAAAGAAAAACTGTATGGAAGGTAAGCCCCCTTATCTCTGTGGGGGATAGGACCTTAATGCCGGCAGAATGACTGGGCCTTTCCCTATAATAAGTAGAATCCACATATTCTTTAATGCTGTTTACTACCCCCGTCAAATCAGTTTTTCTTTGGTCACTAGCCCAGGCTAACTGTAAATTAGCAAGCAAGCCGGAAAAAGAATTTAGTGCTTCCATATCTCTATAATAAATGGAAAATCTAGTCTCTAAATTAATCCCCTCGGGGAAGAGCCGGCTTTTTTCAGCTAGATTCAATTGCTGCAAGTTGCCAATAATGGCGGAAATGATGTCGGCCTTAGGATAATTACCCTGCAATAAATCCTGCCAGTTTTTCACCCCCATAAGTTGGTTTTTTACATCCTCATAAGCAGACTCCGAAACTTCCCTTCCCCCAATCTCCCACAAATCCAACCACTCATCAGTAGTCTTTATTCCTTTTTGCATGGACCAGTCTATAAGTAAATCCTTATCTGTGAATTGCCTACTTAAATAGTGATTATTCAATAAAGTGGCTAGACTAAATGGTCTCTTAGGATGGACAGCTAAATCAAACCATAAGAAAATTGACTTGATCATTTGATTAGTGATCAATGGTTTTAAAGATTTAAATTGAAGATTAACTCCGATTTCATTAAAAAGCTTAAATAAGATATCCCCATAATCTTGCGGGTTTCTGGCTACTATGGCTATGTCATCTGGGCTAACCCCATCCTCCAAAAGCCTAATAACTTCATGTAAAACACTTCTGACTTCATCTTCCGGACCATTTCTATTGAAAACTCCTATATGGGGGGATATAGCCTTTTCTTCGCTAGGCGTGAAAATTAAATTCGCTATATGGTTTGCGGGGTTTTTCCCAGTAGGTATATCTTTGATACCATTTAGACCGTAGAGTCCCAAATTTGCATCAGCATGGGCAATCCGATCCAAAATGGCGGAAAATAATTGCTCTTGTAAGGGGGTATTATCAAAAAACCAATCTATGTAAGCATAGTCAACACTGGTCAAAAAAGAGTCATCATTATTAATTATTTCTATTACATCCAAAAAGCCTTCTTCCTTATCCTTAAAGCCCTTCTTTAGTAATTCTTTCTCATAGGTAGCATAAATAAGGGCTAAATCATTTAATCGGGGATTATGGCAAGGCAGTACAGCTTGCTTAAATAAATCCGAAGTAATCAAGTTGTGCTTTAGTTCACTAATAGCCTCGCTAATATAGTTAATTACCCCATAGCTAATTAGTCCTTGAAAATAATCCAACTTATCCTCCCTGATTAATAACTCCAAAATATAGTCAAGAATGTCCAGTTTGACCATGTCATCAATATAAATTGCATCATTTCCTTTCAAGATTTCAGCGACAAAACTTTCAAAAGTATAAAACCTAGGGTATAAGACACCCTGCACCCCATCATTTAACAATGAGTCTATAAAATCTTCTACTAAATATTGGGTGGGGAGGATTACCAGATAGCTGTCCCATTCTTCCTGATTAATAAATTCCCTGATTACCCCAATAGCTTTATTTTTCATCAGTCAACCCCCCTAAGCGAACATTAGTTTTATAATATAGTTATTCTAGCTAAAGCCATTAAACCCTTGTTAATTTTATAAATAAGAAGATTTTATGCCAGGCAATAAAAAAGTGTTAAGGCTAAAACTATTGTTAGGACTTGTGAATTAGAGTACAATTTGTTTAGTAGGATAGTGAAAAATAGCACAAACGGCTTAGGG
>CAZUSS010000018.1:0-6949 GCA_964623245.1 uncultured Syntrophomonadaceae bacterium | reverse complement strand
TTATCATCTTATGTCTGATAATTCAAGAGGTTTCACTAATTTGGAAAAATTTTTGTTAATCATTTATTACATAAAAAATTACCCCTAGAGTGAATACTAAAAATAGTGGCTATTAAAGATACTAACTTAATGGAAAGAGGAATACATTATGATAACAAAAGATGGAGTTATAGCTAGATTCATATTTACCTTTTGTTTGTTCTATTTATCCGGAAGCCAGATATTAACTGGATGGGCAGGAGCAACATGTGGCATTATCGGAACGGCATTTTTAGTCAGTGCCTTGATGCAATACTCCCCCATCTATGAATTATACGAAATCATAATGGAATCTAGGATGGGAAAAAAACAGACTTTGCCTAATACTAATGATGATACATCCCCCTCTATCATCAATAACAATAAAACACCAGCTTAAACAACAAAGTAGAAAGGGCTTGCTATATGCAGGCCCTTTCTACTCTATAGGTCGAAAATTTTAAATTTGTCTGTGGGCAGGACTATGCTATCATATGTGTCCTTAAGTTCATAAACTAGGTCTAAACTAGATTTTCCTTCCGCAACTTCAATTTTATACTTATAAATCTGTTCCTCCACTACTAAGTAAAAGACATCCCCAGCCTGTCCAGAAAAATCTTTAGGGAAATATAATCTTTTGAGATCATTATCAGCTGTATTAGATAAATCCTTAAATTCCTCAACAATATCGGAGGCTTTTATGCCGATTGGCATTGGGGTTCTAGAACTAAACAAATTATTGTCCATGTTGAATAAAAATATAAGCAAGAAAGCAAGCAAAGCCAAGTAAATAATACGCCTAATTCTCATTTACCATATCCCCCTACTTAGGCCTGTACATAATATGCCTTATCTAACTTAACTACTTTATCCTGTCTTAATAACCTATCTAAATGCTTGGTTATCATCATTTTCGTCCAAAATTCCGCATGGGATGTTTTTTGCGGATAATCATTGGCAAAGTCTTGCTGGGCTATATCATTTACCGTCTGGGGCTTGGCCAAGAAATCCAATATCTTGTTTTCCTTTTCCAAGGGAATATTAATGTAATCCCGCAGAATCTCGGCAATATTTTCATCCTTCCCATAAAAAACCCGCCGGTGGGAAGTCACTAAAATATGGGGTTTAAGTTCAATTAACTTTTCTACTGATTGCACCAAATCATCAAAATCAGATAATTCACCACCATACCAAGGACCCCTAGGGGCAATATCGATATCCCCTGAAAATAAAACCCCCTCTTTTTCCATATAAAAGGCATAATGTCCATGTGAATGACCAGGTGTATGGAGAGCATGAACCTTAGTCTTGCCTAAATCGAATACATCATTATCCTTAATTACTCCATTCAATTCTATTCTATTAAATCCAGGTTTTATGGGCACATCTTCAGGCATAGGAACCGACTCAGCAAACCTTTCCACTTTAGCTCGGCCCATTAACTTTTCCCATTGCTTGAATCCTGCCCAGGCTGCATATACTTCTGGATTGGTATAACCTTCAGCTTCTTCCTGTCCTGCTAGTATCCGGGCATTATTAAAAAAACTGACCCCATTTATATGATCAAAATGGTTATGGGTTAAAAGAACTATATCTACACTTTCTGGTTCAATCGGTTTATATGCCCTACCACCAGCGCCAGCATCAATCATCATCCTTATGTCATCATCAATAAATAATGAATTACTATAGGGGAAAACTGCTAATGCTTCGGGCCTAATAACCTTTATTTCTCGGTCTAAATCTATTACCATATAATCCCTCCAAAGTAAAATACCTTTAAAATTAAAAAGCCTGGCCGAAGCCAGGCTGGACATTAACTTACTCTAATTTATCCAACATATCCATTACCATATCAAAAAAGTAATGTATATCTTCCTTCTCATTAACCCCGGCTTTGAAGCCTATTTCGGGAAACCTGCCTTCACTATTAATCTTGACATTAACAATATACATAGCCTGCTCCATATCGTCCTCAAGACTCTCTAAATCAAAATCATCCCAATCCTCAATAGTAATATCATCGTCTTCCTCATCGAAAACCTTAAGCATAAAATCTTCATTGATTTCTTCACTACTATCAATGATTTGGCTTGCTATCCATATTATATCAGTAATAGACATGTCTAATTCTTCACTTAATTGCATGATCTCATTGGCTACAGGTGTAATTTTAAGTAAATCCGATAAATTTACAGGATCTCCTTTTCCCCATTTCTTCATAGCCCCACCTCCACATCAATTTGCAAAAAAACAAACTATAATAATTACTGTTTCTAACCCTACCTTAAACTATACAAAGTAAAATGTCCATAATAAATTGTACTCCGAGCTAGTCTAATTTATGTGAAAAAATCTACCCTAAGCTTGCAAATAAATATAAAGCCTTGAACTAATTAAATAATAGAACTAAACTATATCATAAAGACAAATTGATTATAATCCTGATATATAATCCTATGTAATTTGGACCAATCATGCAACATGTAATTTAATCTAAATTAATTGTCAGTATTAACCATCTGTTTTAGGAGGTAACTTTACAGTGTTAAATCTCATAAAGGCTATTGCAACCATATTAACGATTAGTTCTGTTGTATTAGTAATCTATGCCATTTTCACTTCTACATATTATAGCCCTCTATTTTGGTCTATATATGCTGGGGTAGTAATATTGGCTTTAATCCTAATAAACTATGTCAAAAAATCTGACCAAAAGGAAAGGGAATAACCACTAAATATTTTCCTTCATTAACCTGCGGAGACGTTCTTCCTTAACCCTAACTACATCTGGTTTAACTAACTTTTTCAGGCTAGGTTTATTTTCTTTGACATACTGTTTCAACTCTTGGGTAGGTACCCTTTCATCATGCCTGCCAACCCTTATTCCTAGACATTCATCCCTTTGTAAATAAAAGATAAATTCAGCTTTTACTGTTTCATCATTATAATTGAAAAACATATTAGCTAAAGCCTTATTGCGTTCTGTTAACCTGAAATCCTCGTATTTAATCAAGTCCAATTACAAAATCCCCCTTAAATTATTATTCATATAATTCTACTACCTCTTGAGCTAATTTTCTTAATTCCTGGCGCAAAAATATAGGTTCTAGTACTTCCACTTCCTTTCCCCATTGTAAAAGCCAGCCTTTTAATTCAATTAAGCCGCATACTTCAAGCCCGATAATAATTGAACCATCTGCCATTTCTTCTATTACCTTTTGCGTGCGGTGATAGCGAATGTTTTTTACTCTAGTACAGACTTGAGGGGAAAACTTAAGTTTTACATTTTGCACCTCATCATTAGTAAAGACCCCCCAGCTAGAACCAATATATTCTCTTAAGGAAAAATCATCGGGATAGACGAATTGGATATTTCTTAAATTAACCCCCAATATCTGGTCAACCCGAAAAGTCCGGTAATCTTGTCCTACCGCCTTTTTTGCTACTAAGTACCAGACTCCCCTTTTATAAACTAAGCCTACTGGGTTTAATAACCTATCCGAAACCTCCCCATTTAATTTAACATAATTAATAGTAATCTGATAACTATTTATTACTCCTGCAATTAATTTTGTAAAACTATCACTAAAATCATTAGGATTAACCAAAGTATCACTCACTACATGGATGCGCTGGGCGATTTTTTTAGATTCGTGAGGAGAATTTCTGAAAAAGGCCTTTTCAAACTCTGCCTTAGCCGAGGAGCTCACCTGGTCTAATATAGTATCTTCAAATAATAACATACTTATATATAAAGAGGAGGCCTGTTCAAAAGATAGCTTAGGCAAATATTTATCCCGCAGACAATACTTTTTATTACCAGTAGAAGGTCTTTCCACAACAATTCCTATTTTCTCTAATTCCCCTAAATCCCTATAAATGCTACGACTAATAGATTCTCTTTTAGGTAGGTTAATTGAGCTATGCTCCAATAAGATAATATATTGTTGCATAATATCATCGAAACTCACCCCCCCATAGGGTATATGGCCATGAAGCAAATTATATAAATACAAAATGCGCTCCACCTTTGAAGGCCTGTATGATGTTGAAACATCCTCTTCTAGATACCTTTTAATATCCTTTACCGTTAAATTACGGCCATTTTCTACTACATAAAAATTGTTACCTTTACATATTGCCATTTCATCCTTAAATCCTAGCAAACATCGATAAAAGGAGGGACGTGTAATGTTCAGACTATCTAATATATCCTCAACTTCTTGATTAGGATGTTCTTCAATATACCTATAAATATTAGTGGCCATAACTGTAATATTGCTTACTTTTCCGTTAGCCATTAGATCACCTGCCCTAGATAATAATACTAGATATTATATTTCCCTAAGATGGTGAATATTTCCTGCTAAAACGCCCCATAAAACAAATCTGGGGAATTAATTTACTAGAAACTACTTTTTCCTAGTAGCTAAAATCATAGTATCCCTTCCCATAGGGCAAAGTAAAAGTAACTTTTAATGAGGCACCATGGTCTATGGGAGGCAAAGATGACAACTTATCAACCTTTTATTATGCCAGAAGATATGACAGCAGCCTGCAACCAATCCTGTCAACTCTGTGAACTACACAATCATAGGACTAGAATTATATGGGGTGAAGGTAATCCTTGTGCCCCTTTATTTGTTGTGCTTGATAATCCAGGAGCTAGGGAGAACAAAAATGGAGAACCTTTTTTATGTGGTACCAGAGAAACTATGCAGATAGCAGCCTATGAAGCAGGGATAGCCCCAGATGCTATATATATAAGCTATATTCTTAAATGCCGCCCTAAAAGGGCCTACGATAAAGAAAAAGCCCGGACTACCTGTATAAAATTTTTGTGGGAACAATTGCGGAACATCAATCCCACACTTGTGATGTGTTTGGGCGATGTAGCATGCCAATCATTCTTCAACAACCCTGATACTAGTGTAAAAGAACTTAGGGGCAAGGTCCATTCAATTAGGGATTACCAAGTCCTAGCATCATATCACCCCTTAGCAGTCAGGAGAAGACCAGTACTCCATAAGTATTTTTCACAGGATTGGCATCTAGCTGCGAGTTTATTAAATTGATAAAGCATGGTAAATTAGCTGACAGTTATTAGGCTAGTTGCGCCTACTAATATATGTATATTTTTCCCCCTGCAAACACACCTTTACATGGTTTCTTAAGTGAATTATACATATCCTAACCTGCATAATTTCACATTATATATTGCAACTAAATAAGGCGCTTGATATTTTCCCATCTACTAATAAAAGGAGTGCTTTTAGGTATGTGGAAGTATTACTTAATACCTAATAAGTAAAATCTTGCATAGAAAAGAACTAATACAAGGATAAATGAAGAGGAGTGGGTTAAAAACAAGACATTTCATCTAGTTCAACGATATAAATAAATAATTGAGAGGGGAGATTAATTGTGTCAACAATTATGGAAGAATATAAAAGGAAACTTATTACCCCAGAAAAGGCGGCCCAACTAGTAAATGCCGGAGACAAGGTGGCTTATGGAACTTTTTTAGCCAAACCCGTCGACTTCGATATAGCATTGGCTGAACGTGCAGGTGAGGAGGGATTCACCGACATAGCCATATCTTCCGCAGGGACTATTCCACCATTACCTCAAGTCATAATGAAAGATACTGAACAAAAAACTTTCCAATATTATTCTGGGTATTATACAGTAGTAGAACGAAAACTAGCTGAAATGGGGCTAGTAAACTATATGCCTTTCAGTTACCACGAAACAATTGCTTATCGCTCCGAACCATTATGGCATGATGGCTGTAAACGCAATATAGGAGTTATGCAGACTACCCCCATAGATAAACACGGTAATTTTAATTTTGGTATTGCTAATTCCTTTAATTATGCAGATATGCGGACAACCGATATTTGCATCGTGGAAATAAACCATACAATGCCCTACTGTTTAGGAGGTTCTGAAGAATCAATAAACATCAAAGATGTTGATTATATTATAGAGGGTTCCAATGAGCCAATCTTCGCTTTACCCCCATCTGAACCTAGTGAAACTGAGAAAAAATCGCCCAACACATCATGCCCTTAATCGAGGATGGATCCTGTCTACAACTAGGAATAGGCGGAATTCCCAATGCTATCGGTATGCTGATAGCTGATTCGGATTTAAAAGACCTAGGAATCAATAGTGAAATGTTCTGTGATGCCTTTGTAAAAATGTATGAAGCAGGCAAGGTAACCAATAAATATAAAACTAGGGATAAAGGGCGTAGCACCTATACATTCTGCTTTGCAACCCAGGAAACCTATGATTTTATGGACAACAACCCCCAGTGTGCCTCCTACAATGCTGATTACACTAACAATCCCAAATACATTCAGATGGAGAAAAAAGTAGTAGCCATAAATAATATAGTAGAAATTGATCTCTTAAGCCAAGTAGCTTCAGAAACTAATGGCCTTCGCCAAATATCTGGCACTGGTGGACAACTAGATTTCAATATAGGAGCCTTCGAATCAAGGGGTGGTAAAGGTATATTGGCTTTTGAATCTACCTTTACTAGAAAGAATGGGGAAGTGGTATCCCGCATTAGGCCTTTACTGACTCCAGGTTCCGTAGTGACTATTCCCAGAACCTGCGTCCACTACGTAGCAACAGAATACGGAATAGTAAATCTTAAAGGACGTTCAGTCTGGAATAGAACTGAACAACTAATAAACTTAGCAGCACCACAATTCCGTGATGATTTAATTAAAGAAGCCAAAGAAATGAAAATATGGTCACGCACTAATAAGTCGTTAATGTAGGCTGGAAATTATAACCTAGCCTAGATAGGCACCATAAACAAGGGGGATGGCTATTTTAATATATAAGCCATCCCCCTTAATGCTTTTAAGTATTGTCTATGTTTTGTTTTCTTTTTCCTTGAGTACTTTGTTGA
>CAZUSS010000017.1:0-27677 GCA_964623245.1 uncultured Syntrophomonadaceae bacterium | reverse complement strand
AGCAGTTACAAGTGATATGTTGAAAAGTATGGCTAGGGGAATAAATATTTTAGGCGAAAATACACCTAGGAATTTAGAAGTAGTGGGATTAGCCATGGCCAAAAATGTACCCTTAACCCCCCAATCACTAACGGCCCTAGTCCAATTTGCCGAAGGGAAAATAGACTTAGCCCAGGTAACTAAAGATTTAACGAACCTCATTAATAAACTAAACCAGGTGGCTAGTATGGTTAAGGACACCGCTATTCCTGCCTCAGAAAGTAGGGGCAGCAAAAGTGCCACAACCAGATTAGACACCCCTATGCTAGATAATGTTAATGTTAGAACCGCGGAATCGAGTCCAGCCTTCCAGTCCAGTAATCTTGGAAATGTCGGGGCGGGAATTATAGGCAGGACTAGTAGTTCACAGCAAATAGTCAATATCCCCACCCAATCAGCTAGTAGTCTATCCTCTCCGGTTTTTTTAAATAATTTCTTACCCTTATTAAATCAATTATTAGAAAATATGATTATACCCTTTAATAGGGAAACAGAAGCTGTTTTAAGCCCAACTTCTCCTACAAGTTCAGCTCAGCAAGCCCAGGTGGATAGTATCCTTACTAGTCTAAGAAGTAATCTAGTTCATAATAATGAATTTATTAAGGGGCTAGCTTTAATCAAGGAAATTTTAGTGCATAAAGAAATTTCTGGGGTGGACAGGACTATCGTCAATACCCTGCTAAATAATATTGAGGATATGGGGCGAGAGCTTACGGGCCAAAGGCTTTTTAATGTAATGACTAAGTTTACTGGGGATAGCAACCTTAATTACTATTACCTATCCTTTCCGGTTAAGCTTGAAGATGAATATAGGCTATGCCAGCTAAAAATTGATAAAAAACTAGCTAACCAAGCCCTAATCGAACAAGATAATGTAAAAATTGTAGTATCTCTTGAAACGGACAACCTAGGTTATGTCCTTTTCCATGTAGATTGGTTTAAAAAGGGTCTATTAAAATTACAAGGGGTGGTAGAAAGTGCAAGGGTGTCTACTTATCTTTCTGATCAGGTTAACAACCTAATAAATGCAATTGAAAAAATGGGCTATATGGTTGATTATCAAGGCATTAAAATAGCAAAAGGTGAAGAAGAAATGCGGGTTACTTTACAAGAAATAGATGAGGTTATCAAGCCTTACGTTATAGATATCCGTATCTAGTGGAGGATTGGCATGAGTGATAAAATAAAGGAAAAAAGAAAACAAGCGGTTGCTTTGAAATATGAACCTGCAGCAGATGTGGCCCCTAAAGTGGTAGCTAAAGGCAGTGGCTACATGGCAGAAAATATTATTAAAACTGCTCAAGAGACTGGGGTTCCCCTAAAGGAAGACGATGAACTAATCGAATATTTAATGAGTCTCAATATATACGAAGAAATTCCCGCAGAATTATATCCCATTATTGCGGAAATACTAGCTTTTATTTATCGCATTGATGGACAGTATAGGTGATAAAATGAGAAAATCATTAGGGAAAAATGGTGAAGAAATAGCCACCAAGTATTTACTTGACCAAGGTTATAAAATTAAAAAGCGTAATTTCCATACCAGCTATGGGGAAATAGATATTATATGCGAAAAAGCGGGCAGCCTAGTTTTTGTAGAAGTTAAAACCCGGCGTAGCACCACTTACGGCACCCCAGAGGAAGCAGTTACCCCTAATAAAATTCAACATTTAAGAAAAGCTGTATTTATATACTTGGAGAAGGAAAAGAAATATTATAAGGAACTGCGTTTTGATGTAATTGGGATTTTAATCCAGGGTGATGACATTAGCATCAACCATATTGAGGGGGCATTTTAACCTATCCCGATATTACAGCCTACTGGGTTTAAAAAAATTATTATTCAAACAAAAGGAGAAATAGGAAATGAAAAACTTTCTTGCAACATTTGCCATGACACTTGTATTAACTTATGTTTTCCTGTTTTTTGGTGGTGTTTTAATTTTGGAGAATTTTTGGGCTATGTTTGTATTTATTGCCTTTATTATAGCTATTTTAGTCACAGTACTTATAAATCTAGCTATAAAAATTGAAGAACTAGAAAAGCGAGTTATATTATTAGAAAATAAAATTGAAGCTGGATTGCAATAGGAGTGAGATTCCCATTTTTTACACTTCTTAGTATTTCGATCATATTAACTGCTGGGGAAATAGTAAGTTCCTTTGGCGAATTAAATAGAATATTGCAGAATGGGTCAAATAAAGATAAGATAGGAATATGCTATGATTCTTGCCATAATATGCAGCTAACTATAAGTACATAATTGTAGTTGGAATTGATAGGATATTAGGCGAATTTGAAGCTACTTTTAGGTTAGAAAATAAAAGTTGTTTATGCTAATGACATAGCAAGTAGAATTGCAGTGAAGGAGAAATGAAGAAGATGCTTATATATGGTAGGGAAATACGGGATAAGATTAAAGGACAAGTACTAGCTACAGCTAAAGATGTTGATATGACTATGGCCATTATTCAAGTAGGGGAAGCACCTGATTCAGAATCATACATAAGGGGTTTACGTAAATTTGCCCAAGAGACAGAAGTGGGTATAGAATTCTTAAAATTCCCTGCGGATAGTGATGAAGAAAATTTGCTTAAAGAAATCGAAAAACTTAATCAAGATCCTAAGATTACCGGAATTATGATTCAAGAACCACTACCTGAGCATATTAATGCAGATAGATTGGTGGATAAATTAGATCCGGCTAAAGATGTAGAGGGAGTTCACAATTATAACTTGGGTAAGTTAATCAGCAGACAAGCAGGGGTTTTTCCTTCTACTGCCCAGGCATTGATAACTATGTTAAGGGAATTTGGTATTCCTATGTCAGGTAAAAAAGCGGTAGTTGTAGGAAGAAGTACCATAGTAGGGCATCCTGTGGCCAACATGATGACATCGGAGGATGCTACTGTGACCTTATGCCATTCGCGTACCCTTGACCTAGCTAGTGAAACTAGAAATGCGGACATACTAATAGTTGCGATTGGAAAAGCAGAATTCATAACTGCGGATATGGTTAGTGAGGGTGTGGTAATACTAGATGCGGGAATTAATTTTACTGAGGAAGGTAAACTAGTAGGGGACGTCCACCCAGACGCTAAAGAAAAAGCCAGTTTCGCTACCCCTGTACCAGGTGGAGTAGGTTTAGTTACCGTAGCGGAATTGTTCAATAACTTATGTAAATTGGCTAAGGCGTAAATAATTAAATTAAAAACGATCCCTAGGGGTCGTTTTTTAGTAATCAGCAGATACTAATATGGTCACAAGGAGGTAATAAGTATGGAAACGAAAAGTGATTTTAATATTACGGGTATGTCTTGTGCTACTTGTTCTGCTCGAATAGAAAAAAGGTTAAACCGTATGGAAGGTGTTAATCAAGTTACAGTTAATCTGGCAACCAATAAGGCGGTAGTAGAGTATGATGATGACCTTTTAGATGTAGAAAAGATCACTTCTGCTATTGATAAATTAGGTTTTGGTGCAGAATTAGTGGGGGATGATAATGAGGATATTATATCTTTAGAAGATGAAGCCAAGGGACTTAGAATCCTGGTTATTATTTCAGCCCTTTTGAGTCTACCCATGATTTTGGGTATGGTTTTTATGCTAACCGGAATAAATGTGAAGATATTACACAATCCCTATTTGCAATTAGCCTTAGCAACCCCCGTACAATTCGTAATTGGATTTAGATTTTATAAAAATGCCTATGCTGCCCTCAGGACTGGGGGGAGCAACATGGATGTCTTAGTGGCCTTAGGTACTTCGGCAGCCTATTTTTATAGTTTATATAATATGTCCATAGGCAAAGGTCATGATTTGTATTTCGAGGCTTCGGCCACAATCATTACTTTAATTTTACTGGGCAAATATTTTGAAGCGGTAGCTAAAGATAAGACTACTGAGTCCATTAGGGCTTTAAGTAACTTACAACCTAGAACCGCTAGGGTCATTCGTGATGGGGTAGAGTTGGATATTCCAGTTGAAGAAGTATTGTTAGGTGAAATTATCTTTATTAGAACTGGTGAGCAAGTCCCCGTAGACGGCGAAATCATCGAAGGTTATGCTTCATTAGATGAATCTATGTTGACTGGGGAGAGTATCCCAGTAGATAAAACCGTAGGAGATTTGGTGGTGGGTGCAACTATAAACAAAAGCGGTACTTTTAAATTTAAGGCAACTAGGATTGGCAAGGATACTACTTTAGCCCAAATAATAAAAATGGTTGAAGATGCTCAGGGTTCCCAAGCACCTATTCAAAAAATTGCTGATCGGGTTTCGGGTGTTTTTGTGCCTTCTATTATTGTTATTGCGATTATAACTTTTGTTTTACAATATTTATTTAATTTTAATACGACCATAGCTTTAACTGCTGCAGTTGCCGTATTAGTTATAGCCTGTCCTTGTGCCTTAGGGTTAGCTACCCCTACCGCCATTATGGTGGGTACTGGCATAGGAGCTGAACATGGTATTTTTATTAAAGGGGGCGAATACCTGGAAACTGCCCATGAGGTAAATACCCTAGTTTTGGATAAGACTGGTACCATAACAACGGGTACACCGGAAGTGACTGACATTATAGCGAAGGGGGATTATTCCCCTGAGGAAATATTGCATTTAGCTGGGGTGGCTGAACGTGGTTCGGAACATCCATTGGGTGAGGCTATCTATAATAAAGCTAAAAAGGACTTAGGTGATATTGATGAACCTGAAGAATTTGAAGTTTTACCCGGAATGGGGCTTAAAGCTAGATATCGGGATAAAACGATTCTTATGGGTAATAGAACTTTGATGTCCGATTGGAGTATAAATACAGAACATATTGCTGCGGAACTTCTTGGGCTGGAGAAGGCTGGAAAGACAGCGATTATCATGGCACTTGATGGCAATATTGCCGGAATCATTGCTTTAAGTGACCAAGTTAGGGAACATGCTGTTGAAGCTATTGGCACCCTGAAAAATATGGGAATAGAAGTTTATATGCTGACGGGCGATAATTATAATACCGCTTTATCCATTGCAGAGCAAGTAGGTATAAAAAATGTAATTGCTGAAGTTTTGCCCCAGGATAAGGCCAACAAAGTGGCTGAATTAAAAGGGGCGGGTAAAAAAGTAGCCATGGTCGGAGATGGGATAAATGATGCTCCTGCTTTAGCCGTAGCGGATATAGGTATAGCTATTGGTACCGGTACTGATGTGGCTATGGAAGCTGCCCAAATAACACTTATGAGTGGAGATTTGCGCGGTATAACTACTGCCTTAAGGCTTTCTAAGAAGACTATGCGGCATATAAAACAAAACTTGTTTTGGGCTTTTATTTACAATATCATCGGAATCCCTTTCGCAGCACTGGGCTTTTTATCACCGATAATAGCTGGTGGGGCTATGGCATTAAGTTCGGTAACAGTAGTGTCTAATTCCCTACGCTTACGACGTTTTCAAATAGAATAAGGGTAGAACTCAAACTGATATATAGCTTTCCAAATAAAAGAACAAAAACTTCCCCCAAATGCGGGGGAAGTTTTTTTAAGAGCTAAGATTTTATCTTTAAATCTCTATTTAGGCAGGAAAAAACCTTTTACTATCGAAGTTTTATAGTTGTGTTAATTATAATATTGGAATAACGGGAGGTAGTTATTGGTAATGAGAAAGTTAGTAAAATTATGTTTTGTGACAATCTTAATGCTCGGCTTGATTATTGTCGCAACAGGGTGTAATAACTCTGACCAATCGGAACCAGGTGTAGGAGATAAGGGTGAAAAAGAGGTAGCTGTTTTTAAGGTAGGACTTGAATGTGGATACCCCCCATTTAATTGGACTCAATTAGATGATAGTAATGGGGCTGTACCTATTCAAGGTAGCAAAGAATTTGCAGGTGGATATGACGTAGAAATAGCCAAACGGATTGCCGAAGGCTTAGGCAGGGATTTAGTTATTGTGAAAACTTCTTGGGATGGGCTAGTACCATCGGTACAGTCTGATACTATTGATGCTATTATTGCAGGGATGTCCCCTACTGCTGACCGAAAACTGACCATAGACTTTAGTGATAACTACTATAAGTCTGACTTGGTAATGGTAGTAAAAAGGGGTTCTGAATATGAGAATTCTACTAGTATCCAAGATTTTACTGGTGCAAATATAACTGCACAATTAAATACTTTCCACTATACGGTTATTGAACAAATTGAAGGTGTGAACAAAAAACAGGCTATGGAAGACTTTCCCGCTATGCGTGTTGCCTTAGAAGCTGGTATTATAGATGGGTATATATCTGAAAGACCTGAAGGGGTTTCTGCATCAGCTGCTAACAAAAACTTTGTAATGGTGGAATTTGCTGAAGGTCAAGGTTTTGAAGCTTCAGATGATGATGTAGCTATCGCAGTAGGTCTAAAAAAAGGTAATCCTGATAGGGAAGCAATAAATGAAGTTTTGGCCGGTATTTCCGAGGAAGACAGAATGGCTATTATGGATAATGCCATTAAAAACCAGCCATCATCAGAGGAAGAATAATCATTGCACCTAAAAGAGGAGTTGAATTATAGCAATGTCTGCAGATGCGTCATTTTTCGCGTGGGTTTCTTTTATATGGCAACAAAACTGGCCCCTTTTTCTTAGGGGGGCTGGTAATACTATATATATTGCCCTTACTGGTACTATTATAGGTTTTGTTGTGGGTGTTTTAATAGGGGTTATTCGTACTATTCCTATTGAGCATAATACCAATCTTCTTAAAAAGGTATTTTTGAAAATAGTTGATTTTATATTGTTGGCTTATATTGAAATATTCCGAGGTACACCTATGATGGTACAAGCGATGGTTCTTTTCTATGGTACTGCCATGGTTTTCGGGGTTCATCTGCCTTTAATAGGCGCAGGTATTTTTATCGTTTCGATTAATACTGGGGCTTATATGGCTGAAATAGTTAGGGGCGGTATCTTATCCATAGATAAAGGGCAATTTGAAGCGGCTCATGCTATAGGTATGACACATTCGCAGACTATGACTAGCGTAATATTACCCCAGGCTATCCGTAATATTTTACCTGCTACTAGTAACGAGTTTGTTATTAATATTAAGGATACAGCTGTTTTGAGTATAATATCTATTTCCGAACTTTTCTTTATGTCTAAATCTGCAGCTGGGGCAAATTTCCGCTATTTTGAAACCTTTTTAATTACATGTGTGGTTTATTTTATTATGACTTTTACCGTAACCCGTATATTAAGATGGATAGAAATCAAACTCGATGGCCCCTCCGTCTATACCATTCATGGTTCCCAATCGGTGCCCGAAGCCCAATTTCGTATAGTAGATGGAGGTCAACCACATGGATAGAATAATTGAAGTTAAACATTTAAGCAAAAACTTTGGTAGTAATGAAGTCTTAAGGGATATAAACTTCTCAGTTAGTAAAGGCGAAGTGGTCTGTATTATAGGGGCTAGTGGTTCGGGTAAATCGACTTTACTGCGTTGTCTTAATTTGCTGGAACATCCTACTAGTGGAGAAATATTATATCATGGACAAAACATTTTAGAACATAAGATGACTACAGCCGTATACCGGGCCAAAATGGGCATGGTTTTTCAGCAATTTAATCTTTTTAATAACTTATCTGTCCTAGATAATTGTGTGGTCGGGCAGGTTAAAGTGTTAAAAAAAGATAAGGAGTCTGCTAAAAAAACTGCTATGGAATATTTGGAATTAGTAGGTATGGCCCAATTTATAAAGGCCAAACCCAACCAGATATCTGGCGGGCAAAAACAAAGGGTAGCCATAGCTCGGGCCTTATCCATGGAACCAGAAGCATTGCTTTTCGATGAACCTACTAGTGCCTTGGATCCCGAAATGGTAGGAGAAGTGCTTAAAGTAATGAAAACCCTAGCTAACAGTGGTCTAACCATGTTGGTTGTAACCCACGAAATGGGTTTCGCCCGTGATGTGGCTAATCGGGTGGTATTTATGGATGATGGGGTTATTGCCGAGGAGGATGTCCCTGAAGTTATATTCAATAATCCTAATAACGAAAGGACTAGGATTTTCCTGAAAAGGATACTAGAACGGGATTATTAAAAGGGGTTTCCAAACTGCTGGGAAAATTTAAGCAGGGCTATTTTTAAAAATAGCCCTGCTTTTAGTGTGTCCAACATGGGTGGCTCTGGATTATAACGATCTTATAAAGGTCAGGAATCCAAGTTCTCCGTTTAAACTATTAAGACAAAATCTTTTTGAGTAACTTCAAGCTAGCTGGGAAAGGTTGGTAGCGTAAAGGAATATCTAGCCAGTTTGGTTTTGTGACGATACTCTTTTGGTGGCTGAAGGTGTCGAAACCATACTTGCCATGGTATCTGCCCATACCACTACCTCCTACTCCTCCAAAAGGTAGTTTAGGGGAAGAAATATGCATCAGGGTATCGTTTACACAGCCGCCACCGAAGGGTACTTCTTGCAATATACGGTTTATATCTGACTTATTTTGGGAGAAGATATATAAGGCCAAAGGATGGGAATTGCGACTAATTAAATCTGGCACTTCCCCAAAGCTTTCGAAAGTCAATATAGGTAAGATGGGGCCAAAGATTTCCTCCTGCATGAGGGGATGGTTAAAATCTATGCCCTCAACCAAGGTTGGCTCGATTTTACATTTTATCCTATCATAAGCCCCACCTTCTATTATCTGGCTATCCTCCATTAAATTCACCAAGCGTTCGAAATGGCCTTCGGTAATAATTTTAGGATATTGCTGATTATATAGGGGCTTAGGTATCATTTTATAAAGGACTTTTATTAGTTCTTCTACTAATTGTGGCTTAATATCATTTTGTACCAATAAATAATCGGGGGCTATACAGGTCTGGCCAGCATTTAAATATTTGCCAAAAATAATTCTTTTAGCAGCCACAGTTAGATTAGCGGTGTTATCGACGATACAGGGGCTTTTGCCTCCTAACTCTAAGGTAACTGGGGTCAGGTTTTTCGCGGCTGCTTCCATAACAATTTTGCCCACTGCGGGGCTGCCGGTGAAGAATATGGAGTTAAAGGGGCAAGCCAAGAGTTCAGTGGCTGTCTCTACTCCTCCCTCTACTGCTGAAATATATTCGGGTTCAAAAGTCGAAGAAATAATATGGGCATTTATCTTGGAAACAGCAGGGGCTAGTTCGGACATTTTCAACGTAGCACAATTACCGGCGGCCATAGCGGCTACTAAGGGGGCAAAGGTTAGTTGAAAGGGATAATTCCAAGGGGAGATAATTAATACCACCCCATAAGGTTCCTTTAGAATGCGGCTTTGGGCTGGAAACATGGTTAAGGGTGTAGGTACTTTCTCTGGCCGCATCCATTTCTGCAAATTTTTAAGGGCATAGTTTATTTCAGCGTATATTATGCCAATTTCACTCATATAACTTTCGTATTCTGATTTATTTAAATCCTCATAAAGGGCCGCAGTTATTGCAGTTTCATTTGACTTTATCGCTTGCTTTAGTTGCTTTAATTTTTCAATACGGAAATGGTAGTTCCTAGTACTTCCCTGATTATAAAAGGACATTTGCTTTTTTAATATCTCTTTAGCTTTCATTTATTTTATTCCCCCCGCAAAATTTTATCTTGGCTGATTTTCCGGCATAAGCAGTAAGGCAACCATCTCTTCTACATATTTATCCATGATTTCAGCAGTCGGTTTAATTACATAATTGAGCACTTTACTATTATAAAGGGATACTATACCGTGGGCACCCGCCCATAATTTAAGAAAATGAAACCCACTGTCTTCCTCCTTTAAAAACAAATATTTTCCCGACAAATCTCTATATAAATCCTCCCAAATGGATACATTGCGTAAAGCTGCTTCCAGTTCCGCGCGGGCCACCATTTCTTCTTGGCGACTGACATAGTCATCAAATTTAGGAACATCCCAAGTGTACATTAGGCCATAATAATTTGCATTTTGAATACCGAAAGTAATATAGGCTTTAACCAAGGCCTTGACTTTATCCTCTAGGTTTAAATCGCTATTATAGACACTTGACAATACCTGGTAAAGCTCCCCAAAGCCATAGATTAAAATATATAGATATATTTCATCTTTGCTGGAGTAGTAGTTATATATAGTAGTAGCAGTAATATCTAACTTAGCTGCTAATTTGCGCATAGAAAAGTTTTCAAACCCCTGCTTGGCAATCATTTCTAATGCCACATCTAGGATCTTTTCCTTAAATTCATTTACCTCTTCAAGTGTCCTTGCAGGTCTTGCCATGAATATTCCTCCAATTATTTAATATATTATATAGAATCACTATACCTGTGGGTAAGTCTTTATAGCAAACTAATTATTTTATTTAATTTACTCAAAAGACAATTCGGTCCGATTAATAAGATCGATCTGCAGTGGATAGCTAAGTTCCACAAATAAAGCGCTATATCCCGCCACCCTTACTAGCATATCCTTATAAAGATGAGGGTTTTCTAAGGCATCGCGCATCATAGCCGAGCTAATTATATTAAACTGGCTATGCATGCCTCCTTGTAAAAAATATACTTCTATTAGATTAATCAGATTGTCTCTTCCGGTGAGACCTGAAACCGCTTCAGGGGTAAACTTCCAGTTTAAAAGGGTACCGTTAGTAGCACGGCTGTGATCTAGCTTGGTTACCGAATTGGCAATGGCAGTTGGGCCCATATTATCGGATATGGCTTCTCCAGCTTTTCTACCATCCACCGAAGCCCATTGTAATAAACCAAAAGCAACATTAGCAGACACCGTATATACCCCAGGGGTATAGGTACCACCGCGGGAATTTGTTTTAGTTTCCACGTAGGCGCAATAAGTATCAAAAGCAAACTTAGCCATATCATCGGCATAATCGTCGTCATTGCCATAATGATGCATTTTATCACTATTTACTAAAGCATATAGGGCGTCATGCCCTTCCCAGTTATCTTGCAAGGCTTGCAGGATTTCTTCTCCTTTAACCTTCTTTTCTTCAAATATTAGCTGTTTGATAATGCTTAATCCATCAGCCACATTACCTATACCCGCCGCTTGGGGTCCGGTATGGTTAAACCTAGCCCCACCGGCGCTAACATCTATTCCTTTATCAATACAATCATTCATTATTAAGGATAAATAGGGCAAGGGTTTAAGTTTCTGATGGCAGATATCCATAACCTCTATCCCGCTGACCATCAAATCAATCCAATACTTTAACTGTTTTTCATAGGATTCTAGAACCTGGTCAAAGGAAGTGAAATTAGATAAACTGCCTGTGGAAGGGCCTAATTTCAGGCCTAGGCTACCACATATGGACCAGCGGGGGCAATATTCCGCACAAGCTATACAACGTCCATCATTAATAGCTAACTCTAGTACTTTAGCTAGGCTAAAATAAGCTGCATCATGCCAGCCATATTCATAACCTGGGGTGTCTATTTCCACACAACCTACTACGGCGTAATTGCGGGCTTCCTGCAAACTTCTGCCTTTGGCTAGGGCTGCTGGAATAGCTATTTCATCATTAAAAATCTTAGGGTGCCCAAATCCGGCCCGGATAATTTCTACGGTTTTGATTTTTAGTTCTTCGGGGGTATTAGCATGCCATCTGACACACAACCAAGGAATTATACGGGTATGGGCTGAGGCATCTAACATCATATAGGTCAAATCATTAGTTGCATCGCGTCCATCCTTATCTACACCACCAACGGTCAGGCTTTCTCCACCCCAGCCCCGACCAGCATTGGCAATAATAGTCATAGCGTCCCTCAACTTACAGTTAGTGGCACATTTTATATATAGTAGCTCAATCAATTCCTGAATTTGCTCCTTGGTAAATCTTCCAGAATCAATATCCTTTTTATAAAAAGGATACAGGTATTGATCCATTCTGCCATAAGATACAGAATGACCATTAGACTCAATTAAAATTATGGTTGTAGCGAAATGAAATAGTTGTATGGCTTCCCATATATCCCGCGGTACACCTTCAGCAATCTGGTCACAGTTTTCCCCTATCTGTAGTAACTCTTGTTTTCTGATTTCATCGACTTCCACTTCTGCCATCTGGCGAGCTAAAGTAGCATAGCGTTTAATAAAGGTGGAGCTGGCATTTAAGGAAATCAATAGAGCTTCATAAAAACTGCGTTTTTCAATATCTTCTGCCTTAGTTGTGTCTAAGTCCGCCATCTTCCCTTCTACTTCTCTTTTTAAGCCCCCATAGCCTACAGTTAATAGTTTTTCATAGTCGGCTACAAAATGGCCCACCCCAGCATAATGGTATAAGTTCAGCAAGAAGAGCCCCTTGCCCAAGTTGCTTCCTTTCTTTTCATCGGGGCTTAACATTGAATCAATAGCATCTTTAACGGTTTTACCTTGCCAGAACCCTTCTAAGGAAAAAAGTTTTTCTTCGGTCTCCCTATCCATATAATACATGTCATGAACTCGTTTATCGAAGTGGGCATTTCTCATCTCGTCTACTACCCAATCATAAGAAAACTCAGGATAAACTGGAGCATATTTATAGGGTGCTGCTATTTCTCCCACAATGAGCTCCCCGGGATAAATTTTAATATTTACATTTGTAAGCACATTCTCCAAAGCCCGGGCTACCTTAATAACCTGGGGGGCTGCCTTATATTTTTGATAGGCTTTTGTTACTAATTCTCCCCGCTGGGAGTCAATATGAAATTCTTGGGCAAAAAAATAATCCCTAAGGCTATTTACCCGTTTATAAGGTGAATAATCTCCATGTCCTACCTGATAACCCAAGCCAAAACTCTTATCAAATGGTGTGGTACCACGCGCCGCCGTTCTACCCATTGAATAAGCACTCCTTTCTAATTAAATCCCCTAAAAAACCATTATATTAATAGGGTATTTTGTTGGTAGTTCCCGCCACTGCGGGGATACCAAGATCTGTCATTAATCTCACTAGCTTTCTAATATGTTCCTCATATTCACTTCGCTTAGCCACTACATAATCCATAAGATAGGGCAGGCCCAAAGACTGGTATTTTTCCTCTCCTAAACGGCGAAAGCGCAAAAATTGCACTTGAATCGCCTGATTATGAAGTTCTTTTAAAATAAAATCACTTATCTGTCCGATATGCTCTGGACTATCGTTAATTCCCGGAATTACCGGAATCCTTATTACTAGGGGTTTACCCGATGCTGCAACCTTTTTAATATTAGCCAAGATTAGTCCATTGCCTACCCCGGTATATTGCCGGTGTAGGTCATCATCTAGGTGTTTAATATCAGCTATAAACATATTAGTATAAGGAATAATTTCATCTAGGACTTGAGCCTTAACATATAAGGCACTTTCGATACAGGTATGAATATTATTCTGGTGACAGGCCCTAAGAATTGCCTTGGTAAATTGACTTTGGGAAAGGGCTTCCCCGCCCGAAATGGTAACCCCTCCTCCCGACTTGCGGTAAAAGTTTCGATCGGCTAAAACTATTTTCATTACTTCCTCAACACTTATTTTTTCCCCCCATAACTTCAAGGAAGAACTTGGGCACTCTGCCTGACACTTAAGACAGTCATTGCATATTTCCCTATCAATAGAGCTTATTACCCCTCCCTTCACAACTAGAGCCCCTGTCAGGGGGCATACCTCTAGACACTTGCCACAATTTTCAATACCTATACAGCGGTTGCTGTATACGCCTATCTGCTGTCTACCTACATAACTTTCCGGATTACTGCACCATAGGCACCTCAAGGGGCAGCCTTTGATAAAGATTTCGGTCCTTATCCCAGGGCCATCATGGATGGTAAAACGTTGAATATTGAAGATTACCCCTTGAGTTTTTAGGGTGGATTTTCCAAAGTTCCTTTCCACTAGCTTAACCCCCGTAGTTTTCACCTTAACATCGTGTGAACATATCAACATGTTATGATTACACTGTTATAATAACATGCTAATTACGAAAACGGTAGTCCTTTTTCAGAAAATTCATAAGATAAATAGAATGGGAATTTGTACAGGGTGCTTGGGTTCTTAATTATTTTTCCCCTTATCATTAGTAACAAATTATCGTTAAAGATTCCCCTATATAATAAATATGCTAATGTTATATAATTTACGGCTACTGCAAGGGCACTAGAAGTTAGGGGGGTACAAGCTGTCATAATTAAGATTTAACTAAAAAGGAGATTAAAAGGGGATTACTAAAGTAGCATTTGGAACCTATAAAAGTATAAATAAAAAAAGACAGAGCTATTTAATTTTAATAGCTCTGTCTTCTATCATATTAACTTTATTTAAAATTATTCTCCCGTGTAAACTGGACGCCTTTTTTCTAAAAAGGCTTTCATTCCTTCAGTTTGATCAGAACCGGCAAAGAGCAAGGACCAGATCTTTTGTTCATGCACTAGACCAGCATCTAAGGAGTTATTTTCCGCATAGTTAATAGCTTCCTTAGCAGTACGTAAAGCAGCTGGACTTTTGTAGGTCAATGAACGGGCTAATTTAAAGGCGGTTTCCTCTAGTTCAGCTGTGGGGACTACTTTGTTAACCAGTCCCATTTCCAGTGCAGCTGCAGCGTCAAATATTTCCCCAGTCAAGATTAAGTATCTAGCTCTACTCCATCCAACTGCACGTCCTAGACGTTGGGTACCACCACCCCCAGGTATAATGGCTAAATTAATTTCTGGTAGCCCGAAGACAGCATTTTCAGCTGCAATGCGTATATCGCATGTCAGAGCTAATTCAGTTCCACCACCTAAAGCGGGCCCACCTATGGCTGCTATATAGGGCTTAGGTGATGAGGTAATTAAATTATTGGTAAGATGGGCATCGCGGATAAAGTCCTCCATTTCTCTTGGACTAGCTTCTGACATGTAGGGTATATCCCCCCCTGCAGAAAATATGTTTTCACCGCCAGTAATTACGATTGCCCGCACCTCTGGATCATTATTGAATTCGTGTAAAGCTACAGCCAAATCCTTTAAAGAAGCAGAAGTAGTAGAGTTCATAGACTTAGCATTGTCTAATAAAATAATTCCTACCGCATCACGGCGTTCCAACTTAATTGTTTTATATTCCATAATAAAACAACCCCCCCTTATTTATTATTACACTCTATTAGAGGTAATTACTGATACATAGATTTTATAGCTTCTTGATATTTTTCGCTAATGAATTTGCGTTTTAACTTCATAGTTGGAGTTAATTCGCCACCCTCTTGGGTAAGTTCAGCAGTTAAAAGGGTGAAATCTTTTATTTGTTCGACCCGTGCTAATACTTCATTATGTTTAGCAACTATGTCTTCATAAATTTTGATAACTTCACCATTATTAACCAGTTCCTCATGAGAAGTGTAAGCGATATTATTATTTTGGCAGTAATCTTCTAGAATAACAAAATTAGGGACAATAAGTGCTGTGACATATGGTTGTTTTTCCCCAATTACCACAAATTGTTCAATAAAGAGCTCCTCACCATACATTTTTTCAATTTGTTGTGGTGATATATTTTTCCCTCCAGCAGTAATAATAAGATCTTTAATTCGATCCGTGATTTTGATATAGGTTAGCTCTTGTCCATTTTTATTTATAGTAGTTATAGTACCCACATCTTCCGTTTTAAACCAGCCGTCCTCGGTAAAAGATGCAGCAGTATCTTCAGGCCTATTATGGTAACCCTGCATACACATACCGCCTTTTAATTGTATTTCATCTTCATCAGAAATACGTGCATCTACCATGGCAATCATTGGACCACATTCATCTGGCCTACCATTATCCGCAAATCCTACACATACTGGGAAAAACTCTGTTAGGCCATATCCTTGGATTAGATTGATGTCAAAAGAGAGGAAAAACTCATTAATTTCCGCGGCTAGGGCAGCCCCGCCAGCATGGTAAGTGTCGCAATTTTCCGCGCCTAGAGTTTCACGCACCTTGTCAATTATTAAGGTTTTGGCTAGACGATGTTGGAGTAATAGGGAGGAACTAGAAGGACGTCCTGCGGCTTTATTGCGGTATACCTCTAAGGCTACCCTTTTGGCCCAAGTAAAAAGTTTAAGTTTTAGTGGAGATGCTGTCTTTAGCCCCTCGTGAATAGTGCCGTAAACTTTATCCCAGATGCGGGGGACGCTAGTCATAAAATGGGGTCTTATTTCGGTCATTATATCTTTAAACTGTTTAGGGTCGGGACAGTAGGCGATACGCATACCCATACTCATACAACCATAGGACCACATGCGTTCAAATACATGACTGAGCGGCAATATGGCTAAGGAAACATGTTCGGGGCCTACATGGGGAAAACGCATAACCGAAGGGTAAATACCGTTCATAAAAGAACGATGTGTATGGATGGCCCCTTTAGGCATACCCGTAGTACCAGAAGTATAAATCAGAGTTAAAGTGTCATCGGGATTAACCTTGTTTAGATGTTCCTGTAATTTTTCCTCTTGGTTAGATGAGCGCCCTGATTTTAGGAGATCTTCTAAATAGATACTATTATCACCATTTATACTAATATTTCGGTCAAAGGCCACTATCTTCTTTAGGTGTTGATTATCGCCAATAATAACTTTAGCCTTATTGTATTGTTCTTGATTGCCGACAAAAAGAATTTTAATTTGGGCATCGTTTACTATATGGGTAGCTTCTTCAACTGAATTAGTAGCATAAATAGGGACTGATACCGATCGTATGGAGAGTATAGCTAAATCGGAAATTGCCCAATTAGCGGAGTTATCAGCAAATATGCCTGCCATTTCACCTGGCTTGAGTATTTCCATTTCCAAAAGACCTTTGGCAATTGAGCGGATTTGTTCTCCAAATTCCCTCCAGGTTATGGATACCCATTTACCATCAATCTTTTCACTCAGGATGTCGTAATCTGCAAATTTCTCTGCATTTTTCAACATCATATAAGCAAGTGTCTTATTCTCGTCCAAATAAGTTTCAAAAGCTTTGTTCCAATCGCGGTTGTAGTCAGTTGCTGTGTTAGCCATAAATACCTCCTAAAAATTATTATTTACCCCTATCCTCCTTTTGAATTCGTAAATTTCATTCCCGAAAGAATCTATTATATCTACTATACTTACTCGCCACTATACTTTCAACTTTTTTGTTCAATTCTAGGAAGATGATAATTTATCGGTCTAGAATTTTTACATTTGCCTATAAATTATGTACAATGGCACTAGTTTTTCATTATAATTTAGACAAATATAAACCAAACGACTTCGGAGTAATATAGGAAATCCATATTAAATGTTCATGGAAAAAAGTCAATATACACATGCTTAATCCAAGCATTATTCAGTAGACGAAACAATGGAGGAAATAGATGGTTACTGAAATAGCAGCTCTAAAACAAAAGGAAGGTTTATGGACGCGGGATTTTATCCTAATTAGTATTATCGGCTTATTTACTTTTTTAGGTTTTCAGATGTTAATGCCTACCTTGCCTTTATATGCTAAGTTTCTGGGGGGCACTGATGCCCATGCTGGCTTGGTAGTAGGTATTTTCACTTTTGCAGCCGTAATAATACGCCCTTTTACAGGTTATGCTCTAGATGTTTATGGACGTAAAGGTATATTTTTCATAGGGATGTTTATTTTTACTGCCTGCGTATTCGGTTATATGTGGGTTCCATCTTTGCTAATATTGCTTCTACTCAGATTTGTGCATGGTTTTGGTTGGGGTTTAACCAGTACAGCGGCAAGTACGGTAGCAGCTGATGTAATTCCTAGAAATCGCATGGGTGAAGGAATGGGTTATTATGGTCTCGCTCCAACTTTATCTATGGCACTAGCCCCAGCTTTGGGACTTTTCATTATAAGCCATTACAATTTCAAGGTATTATTTTCCCTTTCAACAGTATTGATTATTATAGCTATCCTTCTAGCTTTATTTATTAATTACCAAAAGGTTGCAGCTGTGCAAAGAAAATTTCAATTAATCGAAAAAGATGCCCTAGTTCCTAGTTTGGTAGTTTTATTTATTACCATGACATATGGAGCTATTGTATCATTTTTAGCTATTTATGCTGGAGAACTCGGCATTAGCAATATCGGATTATTTTTTACAATTTATGCTATAGCTTTAACTATAACACGCCCCATTGCAGGACGATTAGCAGATAAGCGTGGTTTTGACCTAGTGGTAATTCCAGGAATTAGCTTTATTACTATCGCTATGGTTTTGCTGTTTTTTGCTAACAATATGACTTGGTTTTTAGTAGCTGCCGTAGTCTATGGGATTGGCTTTGGTTCAACCCAGCCTGCTTTACTAGCCTTAGCCATAGTAAAAACATCTCCTGAAAAAAGGGGTGGGGCCAATGCTACATTTTTTACTGGTTTTGATTTAGGGATAGGGATCGGTTCAATTATGTGGGGGCTTATAGTTGGAATGGTCGGCTATAGCTGGATGTATCTTTTGGCTACTATACCTGCTTTAATAGGTTTGGGAATATATTTTGTCTACCAAGTTCGGGGCAATTCCGTCCATTTTTCCAATGGCTAAAGTCTATCTACTAAAGGAAAATTAATGGGTTTGTGGAATTGTTAGGAAAGGGCTTTTATTAATAATTTTATATTAGCCTAGGGGAAGAAAATGAGAAAATCTTTTTGCCTATCTTGCTTATTCCTTGTTTTGTTTATTACTGGCTGCAGTAATAATACAGAAGACAATTCTAAAAATATGCAGGATTTAATATCTAATCAAAATAAAATTACCATGGTGGAGATTATTCAGGGTGGCATAAAGCAAAAAGGCCTTACCATCGATGATGATGAAATTATACAAGAGTTGCTGGGTAAGATAGAAGGAATCTCTCTTACTAGATTAAAGGAAAAAGAAGATAATGAATTTATGTATGCCAGAATTCAAGATGATTCGCTTTATTATGTAAATTTTCACATAGAACACGATGAAAGTAGGTTCTTTCCTACTCTTGTAGGTAATATTTTTACCTGGTCTGATGGCTACATATATGTAGTCGATATTGATTCTATGGCGGGGGATGAAAGAACCATAGCATATTTATCTGCACCAGAATATGAAGATATTTACGCTTGGCTTAGTGAACAATGGAAGTGGGCTTTAGGGAATGAAACTTATTAATTAAGGCATGGGGAGAAGGTTTATGTTAGCACATGTTAATACATTAGTAATAGCAGGCATTGAGGCTAGTCCAGTAATTGTAGAAGTAGATATATTAAATGGCTTGCCTTATTTTGAGATTGTGGGACTGGCTTCGACTGCCATTAAGGAGGCCAGGGAAAGGGTTAGATCAGCCATCAAAAATTCGGGTTTTGATTTCCCTAACCGTAAAATTATTGTTAATTTGTCCCCTGCGGATATGAAAAAGGAAGGCAGCCATTTTGACTTGGCTATAGCAGTAGGGATACTTCTAGCTTCTGAGCAGATTACTAAGCAGATTGATAAGGAGTTATTTATAACTGGGGAACTTTCTTTAGATGGGACAGTTCGCCAAGTTCCTGGGATCTTGCCTATGGCTTTGGAACTGGCAGAGGTTAACAATCCTAATATTAGATTTATCGTGCCCATGGAAAACAGTCAAGAAGCGAGTTTGGTTAGTGAGGTTACTTCTTATCCAGTTAGTGATTTAGTCCAGATGTGTAATTTCCTAAATGGAGAAGTGAATTTACCCCATCTGCCTAGTTTTGATTATAATGAAAAAATCATTTTAGATGATGGCTATGACTTCGCTGATGTAAAGGGTCAAGATAGTGCCAAAAGGGCTTTGCAAATAGCGGCTGCGGGACTACATAATATTTTATTAATTGGGCCCCCTGGTGGTGGCAAAACTATGTTAGCTCGTAGGATGCCCAGTATAATGCCCGAAATGGATAGGGAAGAAATATTAGAAACTACTAGGATATATTCCGTAGCCAATATGCTAAATAAAGAAAACCCCCTTATAAGCACCAGGCCATTTAGATCTCCACATAAAAATGCTTCCAGCGCTAGTATTATCGGAGGGGGTAGAATCCCACGTCCAGGCGAGATTAGTCTAGCCCAGAACGGGATTTTGTTTTTGGATGAATTACCCGAATTCAATCGTGATGTTTTAGAATCACTTAGACAACCTCTGGAGGATAAGGTTGTAACTGTGGCCCGCACTCATTCTACTTATACCTTTCCAGCTAACTTCTCCCTAGTCGCCAGTATGAACCCATGCCCCTGTGGATTTTTTGGTTCGGATAGGGAATGTACATGTACACCCCTACAAATAAATCGCTATTTGGGCAGGGTTAGTGGTCCTCTTTTAGATCGCATGGATATCCATGTTGAAGTGGGTAGGGTCAATTATGAACAACTGACTGATAAAACTACCAATGAAAGTTCAGTCTCTATAAAGGAAAAGGTAAAGATGGCCAGAAAAATGCAAGAAAGGCGGTTTGAAAATTCTAGTATTAAGCTCAATTCCCAGATGCTGCCCCGTGATGTAAAGAGCTATTGTCGAATAGATGAAAAATCAGAACAACTCCTTAAAACTGCCTTTCACAAATTTCAAATGAGTGCTAGAGCCTATGATCGGGTCTTAAAAGTTGCTCGCACTATTGCAGATCTAGAGCAGTCGGAAGAAATTTTAATGCCGCATTTGGCCGAATCACTAAAATATAGAACTCTAGATAAGAAGTATTGGGGATAGGTAAATAAGATCCAATGAAAGGGGGATAAATGAATATGATTATAGACTTGTTAGATAAGAATGAATTTATTAAAAATCCAACTTTCAAAAAATACAGCGATATATATGCAGATATTTATCGGCAGTTTCTAGAAGATGTCGCAAGTATGGGTATAGTTTTTAGTGAAGGTTCTTCTGATGAAAGCCTTGGACTACGCCAGAAGTTAGCTAAGACACCTGTGAAATTTCGTAATAATGGACATAGTCTATATTTGAATGCTATTTCTCCTGCTTGTCTAGCTTGTCAAAAGGGTAAGAATAGCATAACCTTTTTTATCTCCTTGAAATGTACCCGTAATTGCTATTTTTGTTTTAATGAAAATCAAGAAAATTATGATTATTATCGTAAAAATACTAGGAATTGCAGAGGGTGATATAGTGGACAAAAGTGTAGGTTTTCGGGCTGGAGCAGATGATTATTTAGTTAAGCCCTTCAGCTCCTTAGAATTATCCTTAAGGATTGAGGCCTTATTAAGATGGAAGACCCGCAAACTCTCTTCTTACTCGCTATCCGAAACTGAAGATAGTTATAAAACAGGAGATTTGGAAATCTGTTTTCAAAAGATGGAAGTAAAATTACAGGGTGAGATAGTAGACCTTACTCCTAAGGAATATAAAATTCTTTCTTATATGGCATCTGCCCCAGGGGAAGTTTTTTCCCGTGAACAATTAATTGCCTATGTATGGGGTGAGAACTATGTAGGAGAGTCAACTAGTATCGCAGTTTTTGTCCGTAAAATAAGGGAGAAGATCGAGGAGGAACCTTCTAAACCGAAATATTTACAAACGGTTTGGGGCATTGGATACAAACTAGGAGAAAGACAATAGTTACTAGTGAGGTGACATGCATAATGGATATAGAAAAAATAGCGAATTTTATTGCCGATAAAATGTCTCCAGTTGCAGTTAATAGCCAACAATGTGCCAGAATAAGATCGCCTTTGAGCAAGTGTAGTAACTGTTTAGATATTTGTCCCCAGCAAAGGATTAAGTTTTCAGGTAAGACCCTTTCCTTAGCCGATAATTGTATAGAATGTGGTCTTTGTGCTTCGGTGTGCCCTACAGGTGCTTTGAGTTTGCAGGAACCAAGCATTATGATGATATTAAATAAGATTGAACAGGCTCATAATGATGATGGAGTAGTAAACCTTACTTGTAAGCGTAAGGCAATTGCAGATGATAATTGTATAAAAATACCTTGCCTAGCTGCTTTGATGCCAGAAATATTACTGGTTATGCGTTTATATGATTTTCCCATTTATCTCATCTATACCGAGGAGGAATGTGGTACATGCCCTGTAAAAGGTGGAATTGATCTGTTTAATAGCCGCATGGTCCAGGTAGACGAAATGATAGGGAAATTTGCCTTGGACGCGAACGAACTAATCCAAGTAATTAGTCCCAAAAGGGGTAAGCCTAAGCAACAAGCCAAAAAACACCCAGAAACCGATATGGATAGGAGGGCCTTATTCACTTCGCTGGTTGATGGGTTTCGTAAAATGCCTGGGCTAGTTATAGAAAGTTATATGGGGGCACAAAATAATCAGTCTCAGGCTACTATTGCACCTAAAAGGGTAACGGATTATATAGCCATTGATCGTATTGAAATATTAAAAAAGTATGTATATGAAAAGATGGAAGATCCGGGACAAGGGTTGGACCTATTGCAACAACCCCATTTAGTAGATACTTGCTATTTTTGCAAAGCCTGTACCATATTATGTCCAACAGGTGCGTTGGAATATAATGAAGAGGATAAGGAAATTGTTTTGGATAGTGGTAGGTGCTCCGGTTGCAACCTATGTGCCGACCTTTGTTTTCATAAAAGTTTAAAATTAATGCCTGTATCACTTGAAAATGTAGCGACTTCCTATAAAATAAACTTTATTAAAGGCCATACAAAAGTTTGCGAGCACTGCCAGGAATCCTTTACCGCTTCAGGAGAGGCTTTAATATGTGCAAAATGCAGATCACATAGTAGTATGGGATTGGTCAACTGAATATAGATAAACTCGGCCTCCTAGTTTATGTTTTTCACAACTCTTAGCTAAGTATGGTATATTTTTTTATTATTTAAGCAATGCTAATTGTGAGAAAATATAAGGAGGTTACTGTATGCTTGGGACAATAGTTAGATTTGTAGTATCTGCCTTAGTTCTGCTGTTAATAGGTTTTTTAATTCCAGGGGTTACCGTAGCAGGTTTTTGGGGTGCTTTAATAGCTGCCCTAGTGATAGCAGGACTCGGTTGGGTTGCAGAAACTATCTTAGGAGAAAAGGTTTCCCCCCAATCAAGGGGTTTTGTGGGTTTTATAACTGCGGCAGTTGTTATTTACCTAGCACAATTTATAGTGCCAAATTTCCTTTCTGTATCCCTTATAGGTAGCTTACTAGCAGCTTTTGTCATAGGGCTAATAGATGCTTTTATACCAACTGAGCTAAGATAGGGCCAGTAATTCTTAATAAAAAAATAATATATATAAAAGGCTTGCCAACAATCATTACAATAGAAGATTAGGGGCAGGCTTTTTTGATTATTAAAGATTACAAAAAGTCAGTTTTTTTCAAATATTTCTGAATTCCGCTGCTTTTAAACATCTGTTGACATAAGATATATCATGGTCTAGCATAGATAAAAATCATGTCTTGTTATTTGAGGTCATTTTAGTAAATGTAATATTTTTAATACCCTACTTTAATAACAAGCTTTTCTTTTCATAAATCATGCATCTGGGGAACACCTATATTGTGGGGGACAATATGGTATTAGTAAGGGCTATTATAAAAATGAATTTTAAAAAATTGATGCCTATGAATTGGAATAGAAGCATACTCTTTTATATAGACAATAAGTTATTAATGACAAATAATAATCTATTGTGATAAAATAAATCCAGATATCTATAAGAATAAATAACTTCTATGCCAGCATAGAATTATCTTATGGGGAAATGTGCGGAATAAACAATTTTTAACTTAACAAAATAATATTACATAAATATATAGCTCCGAGCTTTCTATCTAAAGCTCTGGCCATGATAGCAAGCCGCTGGGTTAGCTTAGAAATGAGTTAGCCTCCCATTATTGGAAAGGAGCCTTAATTTTTGATGTATTTTAAGGTTAGATTGCGGCGTTTTCATGTGATGGGGTTTTTATGCCTTCAGTCTAGACTGAAGGCGTTTTTATTTTAGCTAGGTATAGGAACTTTTTTGATGTAGAGGGGGGATAAAAAAGTTAATACTGTACTCTTAACTATACTCTTAATTAGGGGGAAGGAGAGAATGTTATGCAAGTAACTCGTCGTGGTTTCTTAAAACTATCTGGTGGCCTGTCATTGGCTACATTTGCAACTGGCCTGGGCATTAATATGGCTGTAGCTGCAAATAGAGGATATGATTTAAAACTTGATGGATGTACAAAAGCAACTAGTATTTGCCACTTTTGTTCTGGTGGTTGTGGTTTGCTACTTTACATCAAAGACGGTAAACTAGTTCACTTGGAGGGAGACCCAGATAATCCGATTAATGAAGGGAATCTATGTCCTAAGGCCGCTAGTCTTGAGCAGGTAGCTTATTCAGAAGCTCGCCCCAAAACACCACTATATCGTGCTCCAGGGGCTAGTGAATGGCAAGAAATTTCTTGGGATGAGGCCCTCGAACGTATTGCTAAAAAGGCTGTCGAAGTTAGAGATAAGACTTGGACAAGTACTGATGAAATTGTGGATCCTAAAACAGGGGAGAAAAAGACTGTTCCAGCTAACCGAGCCGATGGCATTGCAGTTATAGGTTCAGCTGAAATAGATAACGAGGAATCTTATTTATTAACGAAGTTTGCTCGCCTAATCGGGACACCGCATCACGAACATCAGGCCCGTATTTGACACGCACCTACGGTGGCTAGTTTGTCACCTTCATTTGGTCGTGGTGCTATGACTAACTCTTGGCAGGATATGCAAAATAGTGAGTGCTTTTTAATTGCCGGTAGTAACTGTGCTGAAGCACATCCTATTGCTATGAAATGGATCAACCGTGCCAAGGAAAAGGGTGCCAAGATAATTGTAGTTGACCCTGTTTTTACACGTACTGCCTCAAAAGCAGATATTTTTGCCCAAATTCGTCCCGGAACTGATATAGCCTATCTAGGGGCTATGATTAAATATATTATTGATGAAAAATTGTATGATGAATCCTATCTATTAAATTTCACTAATGCACTTTATAAAATTAATAAAGACTTTAAATTTGAAGATGGATTATTTTCTGGTTTTGATGAAGCTGGTAAAAAATATAATTATTCCACGTGGGCTTATCAGCTTGACGACCAAAACAAACCTATTAAGGCTGATAGCCTTGATGATCCTGATTGCGTATTTCAAAAGATCAAGGAACATTATTCCAGATATACACTAGAGACCGCTGCACAAATATCTGGTATTCCAGCTGACAAAATAAAACTTATAGCCGACACCTTTGCGGCAGCAAAACCTGGTAACATCCTGTATGCTTTAGGCATGACTCAGCATACTACTGGTGTACAAGGGATTCGTTGCTATGCAATTATTCAATTGCTATTAGGCAATGTGGGTAAAGCTGGTGCTGGTATTCAGGCTTTACGTGGCGAGCCTAATGTACAAGGTTCAACCGATATGGCCAACCTAAACGCTAATTTACCAGGTTATCTACCCTATCCAACAAATGCCCAAGTTACATTACATGATTATGCGGTTAGCTTTGGTTCTGTGCAGCATAAGCCCTTAGTTGCTTTACTCAAGGCTTGGTTCGGCAAGAACGCTACTGCAAACAATGATTATGGTTATGGTTGGTTACCCAAAAACGATCCGACTAATATGCCTATTCAACCTCAATTTTTCAATTGGATGGAAAAAGGACAATTTAAAATACTATTTAACTTTGGCTCTAATTCTTCAGTTTCTATTCCCGATCGCAAGATGGTAGCTAAGGGACTTTCTTGTTTGGATATGCTAGTTGTAGCGGATATATTTAATATAGAAACTTCCCAATTTTGGCTTGAAGAAGGATTGAATCCTGAGGAAATTCAAACCGAAGTTATTTTCTTACCAGCTGCTTTCGTTTATGAAAAAGCTGGAACCATGACTAACTCGTCTCGTTTAATTCAATGGAAAGACGAAGCATTGAAACCATTAAACGATTGTCTGCCTGATTTAGATATTATAGATAGAATTTTCAAAGAGATGCGGGAAATATATGCAGGTAGTACCGATCCCAAAGATGAACCCATCCTAAAGGCCAATTGGGATTATGGTGAGCATGCTGATCCTTTCTTAGTTTTGAATGAACTTAACGGGTACAATGATAACACTGGCCAGCTGAATACAAGTTTAGCTGAATACTTAAATGCACCAATTGGTACTGTTTCTACTGGATGTTGGATATACGCAGGTGTCACACCACCAGGCAAAAACCTAGCAGATCGCCGTGATTCTAGTGACCCTTCAGGCTTAGGATTGAATGAAAACTATGCCTTTGCTTGGCCGGGCAATATTCGGGTGCTTTACAATAGGGCATCTTGTGATGCCAATGGTAAACCAGTTGATCCTGACAGAACTTTAATTTGGTGGGATCCGGTGCAGGGGGTTTGGACTGGAAATGATGGACCTGATGTAGTTGATAAGACTAAAGGGCCAGATACCCCTGAAGGCAAACAGGCATTCCGCATGAACCCTGAAGGAGTTGGGCGTTTATTTACAGCTAGTTATACTAGTGGTGTTTCATCATCACCGGTTCCTACAGATAGCATAGCGGCTATTCCAGTTCGTGGTGCAGGGATGGTAATTGATGGACCAATGCCTGAATTCTATGAACCTATTGAAAGCCCAACAACAAATGTACTAAATCCAAAAGTACCGAACAATCCAATGGCTAAGATCGTATCTACAGAATTCGGTGATCCTAAGGATTATCCTTACGTTCTTACTACTTATACAATTTGTGAACATTTTTGTGCTGGTGGAATAACTAGAAATATTCCATGGTTAAATGAGCTTATGCCTGAACCTTATGTTGAAATAAGTAAAAACTTAGGTAAAAAACTTGGCATCAAAGAAGGGGATAAGGTCGAAATATCCTCAGTTCGTGGCAAATTAGAAGTACGTGCTTTAGTAACCGATCGTATTCAGACTTTGAAGGTGAACGGAGAAGAAACTGAAACAGTAGGTATGCCATGGAGCTGGGGTTTTGCGAGCTTAAATCCTGGTCCAAGTGCAAATAATGTGACAATGAATGCTTGTGATCCGGGAGCAGGAACCCCAGAGTACAAATGCTGTCTTGTCAACGTAAGGAGGGCTTAAGATGACTACACCTAAAATGGTTTTTGTTGATACATCATTATGTACTGGTTGCAGGGCTTGTACAGTAGCTTGTAAGGCATGGAATGAATTACCGGCAGAGAAAACCCAATTTGTTTCGGGTATTCAGTCTCATGCTGATTATTCCTATAATACCTGGACATATGTCAGTTATCATGAAAAATATGAAAACGAAAAAATGGATTGGTTTATGTTTAAGCATCAGTGCTATCACTGTGCTGAGCCTGCTTGCATGAAAGCATGCCCTTCAGAAGCAATTTATCAAACTAAATCTGGTTATACAATTATAGATCAAGAAAAATGTATTGGTTGTGGATATTGTACAACCAACTGCCCATGGGGTGTACCTAAACTTAACCCCGAACTGAAGAAGACCTTTAAATGCACAGGTTGTATAGATAGGGTAGAAAATGGTATGGAACCTGCGTGTGTAAGTATTTGTCAAACAGGTGCCCTGAAATTTGGGGAAAGAAAAGAGATGCAGAAACTTGCTAAAGCCCGTTTGGCCGAAGTTAAGGGGGATTATCCTAAAGCCCAACTATATGGTGATAATATTATGGGTAGCACCACTTATCTCTATCTACTATTAGATGAGCCACAAGTTTA
>CAZUSS010000016.1:26665-28138 GCA_964623245.1 uncultured Syntrophomonadaceae bacterium | reverse complement strand
TGATACAGGGCTAATAACTGCCCCATATGGTTCTATGCTAGTCAAAGATGTTAAACAACTATCTAATTGGATTTTGCATATTGGTGAAGTTGAGGGGCTTATTAATTTATCTGATCTAGTTGAAATGCAGACAGATGCCAGTCTAAGGATAGACACAGCCAGAAATCATACTGCGACCCATTTGCTACATAAGGCACTACGCCAAGTCTTGGGTGACCATGCTGAACAGAAAGGTTCACTGGTCGAGCCGAATAGGTTGCGTTTTGATTTTACCCATTTAACGGCTTTAACAGTTGAGGAACTCAAGCGAATTGAGAATATCGTTAATCAAGCTATTTTATCTATGTATGAGGTAGAAACCCTATCTACTGACATAGAAACAGCTAGGAAGATGGGGGCTATAGCTCTTTTCGGGGAAAAATATGCTGATAAGGTAAGGGTAGTTAAAGTAGATGAATTTAGTATGGAGTTGTGTGGTGGGACTCATGTGCAGAATACGGGTGAAATTGGTTTATTTAAAATTATTAGCGAAGGCAGTATTGGATCAGGTTTAAGGAGAATCGAAGCACTAACTGGCCGCAGTGCTCTAGAATATATTAATGATCTGGAAAATGAGTTAAACCAAGCGGCAACTCTACTCAAATCTACACCTTTAGATGTTAGCAAACGTATCGAAACCCTGTATAAAAATTTACGGGAAAAAGAAAAAGAATTAGAGGCCTTGAAATTAGAGGTCTCTAAATCTTCAAGCCAAGGTCTAATAGATAAGGCGGTAGATTTTAAGGGGGCTAAGCTACTTATTGAGGCAGTTGCTATACAAGATCTTAATTCACTACGTCAGAATGCAGAAATGCTTAAAGATAAGCTAGGCAGTTCAGTAGTATTATTAGCGGCCACCTTTGATGATAAGATATCCTTTATCTGTTTCGTAAGTAAAGACTTAGTAGATAAAGGTTTACATGCAGGTAAAATTGTTGGAGCCGCGGCCAAAATTACTGGCGGTGGTGGCGGTGGACGCCCAGATATGGCTCAAGCTGGTGGCAAGGATACGAGTAAATTGGAGGATGCCCTTAGGGAAGCAAAAAGCATGGTAGAAAATACATTTTCATAAATAAAGGATTTTAAAATATAATATAGAAATTCCTCATTACTAGGGGGTGTTAAACCATGCCTCAAAAACCTGATGAGACCATGAGTTTTCAACTGGCAAAAGACGGGGAAGAAAAAATAAAGGAAGTATTGCAAACAGTTTTCCAAGCCTTAGAGGAAAAGGGTTATAATCCTATAAATCAGCTGGTGGGATATATGATATCCGGGGACCCGGCCTATATAACCAGTCATAATGGGGCGAGGAACCTTATTTGCAAAGTTGAAAGAGATGAAATACTAGAGGTAATGTTGAAAAAATACTTACTATAGACATATCCCCATGCTTCAGGGCATGGGGATATATTTTAGTTACATGATTACTTA
>CAZUSS010000016.1:0-26565 GCA_964623245.1 uncultured Syntrophomonadaceae bacterium | reverse complement strand
GATTACTTATATTTAGGAGCATTATATGAGGATAATAGGATTAGATGTGGGGGAAAAACGAATAGGGATAGCCATAAGTGATGAATTGGGCTGGACCGCGCAAGCTCACTCCGTTTTGACCAGGAGTAATTTAAAAAAAGATCTGGCTGACCTAATTAAAATATGCGAGGAGCATGAGGTGGCCCAGATAGTAATCGGCCTCCCGAAAAACATGGATGGCAGTATTGGTGCAAAAGCTAAGGAAATCCAGGAATTTGGCCGGAAGTTACATCTAGCCTCATCCCTGCCTATCATTTATGCTGATGAAAGGCTGTCGACGGTCAGTGCAGAAAAAATGCTAATTGCAGCTGATCTCTCTAGAAGCAAAAGAAAAAAGGTTATAGATAAGGTAGCTGCAGTTCATATTTTGCAGTTATACCTAGACAGTGGAAAAAATAATGGGGTTTGACTTCTATATCTGGAAATATTAGAATTGTTATATTCTGGTGAAAGAGGTGTAAATATATGAATAATGAAGACTTATTCGGAGAAGAATTCCCAGTTTTAGTTTTAGTAGATGAAGAAGGCGCAGAACACGAATTCGAATTACTGGCCGAACTTGAAATCGAAAATGAAACTTATCGGGTCTTAATACCTTTATTTAGTTTTGCCGAGGAAGACGAAGATGAAGAAGAGGTAGAAGTTGTTATCTTAAAAGTTATAGTAGATGAAGAAGGTAATGAGTTACTAGGCGATATTGAAGATGATGATGAATGGGAAAGAGTAGCAGATGCTTGGCAGGAATTAGTTGAAAGTGAAGAACTATAATTTTTAGCCCGATGAGCCCGGTTTCTTCCGGGCTTTTTCTTATGTAAAATTAGATATAAATATAGAGTTTAATGTAATATAATAAGAGGGGATTAAAAAGCGGATTTTATTATGGGGGTTGGGCTTTGACTAATATTGGATTAAAAACTATACTCTTATATGTTTTAATGGTTTTAGTTGGCATATTGCTAGCCTTATTATTATATTTTTATCAGTTCTTTTATAAATCAGACCGTTACTTACCTGGGGTGCATATAGCTGCCTTCTCGGTAGAAGGTTATACCGAAGAAGAAGCGAAGGGGGAATTAGATAAGAGGTTAGCATCTTTTTCCGATACCCCCCTAGAATTTGTTTATAAAGATTATTCCTACTCCACTAGATTAGGGGAAATATATTTTAAACCTGATATGGGTCAAATTGTTAAAGATATCAGGGAACAAGAAAAAAGTCGGGGTATATATTCTAAGGCCTTTAACCTGGATGGCTCCAAATTGATTAATTATCCCATAAAAGTTGAGTATAATCGGGAGGCCCTAGATAGCATAGTCAAGATCTGGAATAGTAATATTGCCGTAGATTATCTCAATGCAAGTTTGGAAATAGATAATGATATAGGCCTGGTAATTGTTCCTGGTAAACCCGGTATGGTAGTAGATGTTGAGTCTACTTTAGCGGAACTCCCGCGAGAAATTTTATTGGACCATAAGACCGAAACACTTGAAATACCTATTGAAATGAAGGAAGTTAATCCGCAAATTACGGAAAATGATTTAAGTAATATGGGTGAATTGGCCTCTTATACTACTTGGTATAGGGAATATGAAGTGGATAGGTCCCATAATGTCAAAATATCCACCCGCAGCATTGATGGTACTATGGTAGGGGCAGGGGAAATATTTTCCTTCAATGATGTAGTGGGTAAAAGGACTTATGAGACCGGCTATAGGGATGCAGCAATTATTGTTGGGGGGCTTTTTGAACCCGGTTTAGGTGGGGGTATATGTCAGGTTTCCTCTACCTTGTATAATGCAGCTTTACTAGCAGGTATGGAAATAGTAGAACGACATAATCATGGTTTAGCGGTGGCATATATCCCCCTGGGGCAGGATGCCACAATTACTTATGGCTTGCAGGATTTAAAGTTCCGTAACCATACCGATTCTCCCATTTATTTAAGAGCTTCAGCCAATCAAGGTAAATTGACTATTTATCTTTATGGGAATACAGATTATAGGCGAAATATTAAAGTATCTCATGTAGTCGATAAGGTGTATGATTTTACTGAGATTAGAAAGGTAGATGATACCTTACCTATCGGTGCTGAAGAAATAGAGACTAATGGGATGCTAGGTTATACAGTTAGATCCTTCCGTACATTCTATGACCAAAATGGTAATATTACTAAAACCGAAAGTCTAGCCACAGATAGATACTCCCCCTTAAACAAGGTGGTTTTAATAGGACCAACTGAGGAGGAGGATATTACTGAAAAGCCTATCGAAGATGATGGCTTAGTAAATTTAGATAGTGAGGACGGGCTTATGGAGCTAGGACAAGATGCTTAATTATATCTACTAAGTTATTCTAAAAATAAGGAGAAAGAGATGAGACAGATTAAGGTAAGGTCAGGTAGGGCGAAATTTATATTTATTTTAACTTTCCTGTTCATACTTGGATTTATATGGACAGGCCATAGTCTGATTAAGGGGCAATACCAAGCAGTAGATAGTTCGGATAAAAGTATAATCGATATAAACATTCCTCCTCAAAGCTCTGCTAAACAGATAGCTAAGATATTAGCTGAACATGATTTAATACATAATGAGAAAGTTTTTTTGCGTTATTGTAGTAAAACGGGTTATGACAATTCTCTTAAGGCGGGCCACTATCAATTTAATCGCAGTCAATCCCTCCAGGAAATAGTTCAGGATATTGCCATGGGTAAAATAGTCACAGTCAACTTTACTGTTCCGGAAGGGTATACCATAAAACAAATTGGTGAACTATTAAGAGATAAGGGCTTATGTACTGAAACAGAATGGCAAGCCGCTATTGATTTACCTTATGATTATAATTTCTTGCAATATGACAATAATGTTAGGTACCCTTTAGAGGGCTTTTTGTTTCCGGATACTTATAGGGTGAGTGAAAACACAGATGCTGAGACTATTGTAAAACTGATGTTAAATAATTTCCAAAAGGTATGGCAAGAAATCTTTGCTGGGCAGGTAGCAGATGAAAATATATACGAAATTATTACTATTGCCTCTATGATTGAAAAAGAGGCATCTAGGGCAAGTGAAAGGCCTACCATTTCAGGAGTCATAGCTAACCGCTTACGAATTAAGATGCCCTTGCAAATAGATGCTACAGTTATATACGCATTAGGTGAACACAAGGAAGTAGTTTATAATGTGGATTTAGATGTTGAATCCCCTTACAATACATATAAATATAGGGGTTTGCCCATTGGCCCAATTGCTTCACCAGGGCAGGAATCCATAAAGGCAGCCATAAATCCCGAAAAACATAATTATTTTTATTATGTATCCAAAGGTGATGGCAGTCACTATTTCTCTAAAACCCATGATGAGCATATTAGAGCCAAGGCTAAGTACATTGATTAAGGAGAATCTGTTATTATATGAGTAAACCCGAGTTAGTCTTACCTGCAGGTAATTTAGAGAAACTTAAAGTTGCCTTTACATACGGAGCTGACGCTGTATACCTAGGTGGTGAGTCTTATAGCCTTAGGGCTTATGCAGGAAACTTCAACTTAACTGACATGGCTGAAGGGATAGATTTTGCCAAAAAGCGAAGTAAGAAGGTCTATGTGGCGGTGAATATAGTTGCCCATAACCATGATCTAAAAGGTTTACCAGCTTACTTGGAAAAGTTACAAGCCTTACAAGTCGATGCCATAATCATTTCAGATTTAGGAATCCTCAGGTTAGCTAATCAATATGCACCACTAGTTCCTAAAACTATTAGTACCCAGGCCAATATTACTAATTACGAGTCTGCTGCCATGTATAAAGAATTAGGGGCCACGCGTCTGGTTTTAGCCAGGGAAGTTACCTGGGAAGATATGTGGGAGATAAAGGAAAAGGCAGACATTGATTTAGAAGTATTTGTCCATGGGGCTATGTGTGTTTCTTATTCAGGTAGATGTTTAATATCCCATTATATGACTGGCAGAAGTGCTAATCAGGGTGCTTGTGCCCATCCATGTCGCTACAAATACCGCCTGGTTGAGGAAAAAAGGCCCAGTGAATATTATCCTATAGAAGAAGATGACCGAGGCAGCTATATATTAAATTCGCGAGACTTATGCTTACTAGAATATCTGCCTAAGCTCATTGATATAGGTATTGATGCCTTTAAGGTAGAAGGCAGGATGAAAAGCCCTTTATATATAGCTAGTGTTGCCACAACCTATCGCCAGGCAATTGACCAATACAGTAAAAATAGGACCCAGTATTCGCCCAAGGATATAGACAAATGGCTGAGTGAACTTAATAAAACCGCTACCAGACCTTTTACCAATGGTTTTATTGCTGGAGAATCCCAGGTTCTACAGGATCTAAATAATGAGAAAACCCCAGGGCGAGCCAGCTTTAGTGGTCTAGTTTTAGCTCATGAAGCCCCATTAGTTAAAGTTGAACAAAGATCTAACTTCGGAATAGGAGATAAACTAGAGTTTTTGTTACCATCAGGTGAAAGCAGACCAGTAAATATAGAAAAGTTATGGGATGAAAACCTGCACCAAATAGAGCGGGCTAGGCATCCAAAACAAATAGTTTATTTTGCATCTGATTTTCCGGTTCCAAAATTTACAATTTTGAGGAAAGTAGGCGAGACTCATAAAAGATAGTATCCTCTTGCAAATTAACCCCATTAATATTGACTTGCTTACCAAGCTGATAGAAGCCTATGATAACTTAGCTATAGTCTCAACAATTGATCAATCTGCAGGCACTATAATTATACGGGGAACGGTTGATACTTTACCTGAACTAGACAATATTCTAGACCATCTTCCCTTCGATTTTAAGCTTTTATCCCATTTATAATTAATTAGGAATAATAGCCCCTAGTCATGAGAAGTATAATCTTAAAAGATGACTAAGGGGTTTAATTATGTCTTATAAAAGAATTTTTATTTTAATGTCTACATTTTTATGCATTTTTACTTTAATCTTAGTTCGCCTTTTTTATTATCAGGTTATCTGTAGTGAGGAAATAGCCAGACAAGCAATCGCTATGCGTAGTAAAACTATGCCCCTAAAGGAAGTTGTACGTGGTTCCATCTTAGATTGTCATCAAGTATCTTTAACTGATAATTATGTTACAAAAGCCCTTTATGCTTCGCCTTATGAGATTATTAAAAACTATCCAAATATCGGAGCCAACAATTTTTCCGGTGAAGAAATATTTTATCAATTGGCCTTGGATTTAAGTCAAAAGGTAAAAATATTAAATGAGAAAGAATTAATAGAAAAATTAAATGAAGCCAAGAAAAAAGGCAATTCCCTAGTAAGATTGGTCCGGTCTTTAAGCACAGAGGATATAAAGCTAATTAACCAATCAAATATTTCTGGGCTTGCCATAGCCCCCTTAATTAATAGATATGAACCCAGTGGCTTTTGTCAGCATATACTGGGCTATGTTAAAAACGCTGAGGATAGCATAGGAGTTGCAGGGATAGAAAAGGAGTATGATAATGCCTTGGGCAAAAGTAGGGCCAGTCCCCAACTAATTTCTATTAGAGATGCTAAAGGCACAGCTATTCAAGGCTTGATGTTTAAGATAGTAAACAACCCCGAAAATGAAAGCCATGTAGTTTTGACCATTGATAAAAACATCCAAGAAATCGTGGAGGAGGTTATGAATAAAAAGATTAATAAGGGTGCTATAGTAATTATGGATGTTAAGAGTAAAGAAATATTAGCTTTAGCTAGTCGCCCCACATTTAACCCTTATGATTTGCCTCAAGCCATAAAAGATGAAGATAGTCCCCTTACCAATAGGGCTACGTGTTGCTATCATCCAGGTTCACTCTTTAAAATATTTATGGCCGCAGTTGCACTAGAGGAAGGGAAAGTTACTATTGATGATAGGTTTTATTGTAATGGTGCCTATAAATTTACAGATAAATTATCCACATCATGTTGGAAAAAGGAGGGACATGGGGACCTAAACTTTTCTAAGGCATTTGCTCAATCCTGCAACCCAGTCTTTATTGAAGTAGGTTTAAAACTGGGCAAAGGTACCATAGAGGAATATGCGGAAAGGTTCCACTTAGCTGATGAAACTATTAACGGCTGGTCGCAAACTAGTCGAGTTAAAAGCTATGTAAAAATTAATCCTGGCCCCGCCGGTATGGGAAATGCTTCTCTAGGCCAACAAGGTGTCATGTTAAGTCCAATTAATATTACTAATTTAATCGCCACCATTGCCGATAATGGAAGATGGGGCAGACCATCTATGGTCAAATATATTGTAAATGAAAATGGAATAAAAGAAGTTGTCGCCAAAGGTCCTTTTGCCCAGGTTATAAGCCTGGATACTGCAAAAAAGGTTCGGACACTGATGGAGGAAGTGGTCCTCAGTGGAACAGGTCGGACAGCAAAATTGCCTAATATTAAACTAGCTGGCAAAACAGCTACTAGCCAGACTGGTAATTATAAAGACCATGAAGAAATACTCAATACTTGGTTTGGTGGTTATTTTCCTGCTGATAATCCTCGGTGGGCCTTGGTAATTCTAGTTGAGGGTGGGACATCCGGAGCCGTTGATGCTGCCCCCCTATTTAAAGAAATTGCAGACAAGATCCTAAATTCCTATTCTGCAATTTATTGATATATGATTATTAATAAAAAGGGCTGTTGGTTCCCACCAACAGCCAGGTTAATATTATTCCATTTGTAATGAATCAACACTATTAGTTATTTCGTCTAGTGCTTGGAGAAAATCACCGACATTAATAGACATATTTTCTATGAGAAAATCATTAAATTTTTTGCCTGCAGATAGTATTTCATTGGCAGTTTTCCTGCCTTTATCTGTCAAGATGACCCTTACTACCCTACGATCCTGTGGATATAATTGCCTTTCAACTAAGTTTTCTTTTTCAAGTTTATCCACCATGGTGGTTAAAGATGAATTTTCAATCTGTGCCCTGAGACCAATTTCGGATAATGTAGAACCATCGTTTTCTAACAAGGAAAACAGGACAAAGGACTGAGCCAAATTAACCCCATGGAGATTTAGTTCCTGGGCTATGTATCTTTCCACTTTTTTCATTGTAGCTTTTAATTGATAGCAAACAAAATTTGTAAAGTCTTCCATAACTACTAGCTATTCCACCACCTATTTACATTCTTTCTTTATATATAATGGACATTATAGTTATAAAAGTCAACTGAAATGTCCTAGGTGTACGGTTTAATGGACAATAGCAAAAACAAATATTTGCTAGCAATTATAAAATTATTAGGTTATAATTTACGCAATACTAATAACTTTTAAGGCATGAATTGCAGATTAGGTATAACTATCGGTAATATAATATGTATTTTTAAAACTGACCTTATGGAATACAAGTATAATACGATTTTTCCGAGAGTCTGGGTACAATATGCATAGGGTCAGTCTTTCTTTTTTAGTGATAGTTTTTAGTTGTAGTTTACGAAAGGAGTCGATATTTATGGGTGATATTTCAAGATGGCAATATAAACAAAAACTAATATCCGCAGATCAAGCAGCACAATTCGTAAAATCGGGCGACTATGTTTGGTATAGCGAATTTGCTATGTTCCCAGAGGCCCTCGATGCTGCTTTAGCCAAAAGGGTTGACGAGTTATATGATGTTAATGTGAGGTCAGTTTCCTTTACAAAAGTACCCAAAATTGTTGAGGCCGATCCTAATAGGGAACATTTTATTTTGGAGGATTGGCATTTTAGTAAGGTATCTCGGGAGCTTCATAAAAAAGGTTTGTGTAATTATATACCGATTACTTACCACCAAGGGCCTAGGATTATGAAAAAATATCTAGAAAATGCCGTAGTCTTTATAAAAGTTGCACCAATGGATGCTAGAGGTTTTTTTAATTTAGGTACTTCTAATTCAACTACACCTTCTGCAATAACCAAGGCCAAACTCGTTATAGTGGAGGTAAACAATTCTGTACCCAATTGTTTAGGTGGTAATTCAGAGAATATTCATATTAATGAAGTCGATTATGTCGTAGAAGGCAATAATGAACCACTATTACAATTACCGGAGATAGAACCCCAGGACCTTGATTATAAAATTGCAGATTACGTAATGGAAGAAATAGAGGATGGTTCTTGTCTGCAGCTAGGTATTGGGGGATTGCCTAATGTTATAGGGGCTAAAATAGCAGACAGTGATTTAAAAGATTTGGGTATTCACACAGAAATGCTAGTCGATTCTTGTGTTGACATGTATAGAGCAGGTAGGATAAATGGAAGAAGGAAGTCTATTGATACCCACAAAATGGCATATACCTTCGCTATGGGAACTGATAAACTATATGCATTTTTGGACAACAATCCTATGTGTGCCTCATACCCTGTTAATTATACTAATGATCCCAGGATTATTGCCATGAACAATAAGGTTATTGCTATAAACAATGCCATAGAAATTGATTTATACAGCCAAGTATGTTCGGAAAGTGTTGGAACCAGACACGTATCGGGTACGGGTGGTCAACTAGACTTTATTTTTGGTGCTTTTTCATCTAAAGGCGGTAAAGGTTTAATTTGTCTAAGCTCTACTTTCACTGATAGCAAGGGTAATGTTCATTCCAGAATTAAGCCTACCCTGACCCCAGGTGCCATAGTTACTGTACCTCGGTCGATTGTCCACTATGTAGTGACAGAATATGGAATTGCTCAGCTTAAGGGTAAGTCTACATGGCAAAGAGCCCAGGCCCTGATTGATATTGCTCATCCGGATTTTCGGGATGAGTTAGTAAAAGCTGCAGATGAAATGAACATTTGGGTGCGTAGCAACAAGATTGAATAGAAACTATCAGTAAATATAAAGTAAAAAGATATCAACTAGTAGTCGGATAATAATTGTCTGGCTACTAGTTTTTTGTTTAGAATCAACTACCTTGCTTCCCTCTTATATCTTGGTATCACAATTAAAGCAATTAGTATTACGATTTGTAATAGACAAATTAAAAAAACAGCTTTTTGGATTTCGCATTAACCCGCAATGGTAAAGGAAGCGACTTAACCACTTGCAAAAAAGCGGAAAAGATAAATATTACTAATGTAATAAAAACTACATTATGTGATATAATGTGCTTAAGAAAATATATTCGGACTTATACAACGAATGTTAATTTTTCCATTAGTTTGGCAACTTGTAATTCTGGTTACAAAAGAAAAAAATAGGGGGAGAGGAAATGGAAGAAAGAAAATGGCACAGACATTACCCAAAAGGGGTAAAGGCAAGCATAAATTTTAGTAATGAATTTCTGCATGAAGAACTAGAGAAAAAGGCTAAGCAAATACCCGAAAAAAAAGCCCTGATTTTCAATGAAACGATCATGTCTTATAGCGAATTAAATGATGCAGCGAACCGCTTTGCTCATGCACTAGCGAAGATGGAAGCAAAGAAGGGTGATCGGATAGCGCTTATTTTGCCTAATTTACCTCAATTTGTAATTGCTGCATATGGGGCTTGGAAGCTTGGCTTAGTAGTAGTACCGCATAATCCATTGTATACGGATCCTGAATTGAAAACCCAGCTTAATAATTCTGTTTGTAAGTTTGTGGTGACATTAGACTTTTTTGCTGAAAGAATAATAAACTTGAGAAAGGAAACCGAGGTTGAAAAGATAATCGTAACTAAGCTAATAGATTGCTCCGAAACAATAAATATTGAAGAGAAGAAGCAGGAAAGTGAGAAAATAGATGGAGTTTATGATTGGATAGATCTGATGCGAAATAACCCTACTTCTGATATAAAAGCCGATTTAGATATAGAAAATCTTTGCTTGTTAATGTTCACTGGGGGAACTACGGGTATAAGTAAAGGGGTTATGCTTTCACATAGGAATTTTTCCAATATGGTGGAAATTTTTACCTCTTGGTTCACGCCCTTACATAGCGGGGAAGTCATTTCAATAGGCTCTATTCCATTCTTTCATGTCTACGGCTTGGGAGCTAGTATGATGACATGCATCTATATGGGTTGGACTAACGTCTTAATACCTAGACCAGATGCCCTTACCATAATGCAGGCAATTGATAAATATAAATCGAGATATATTCCTACCATACCTACAATTTTTTATGGCATAATGAACCATCCTGATCTGGAGAAATATGACCTTTCATCTATTGATGTATGTCTTTCTGGTGCTGCTCCATTACCTGCAGATATAATGGATAAATTTGAAAAGATGACTGGTACGCGGATTACTGAATTTTATGGGATGACTGAAATGTCTGCAGGTGCAACTGGGAATCCGGTAGGGGAGGGGGCACTGACTAAAGTAGGCTCAGTTGGAATACCCCTTCCAGAAACAGACATGAAGATCGTGGATGTTGAAACTGGTACTAGGGAAATATCTTCAGGAGAAGCGGGGGAAATTATATTCAAGGGACCCCAAGTGACATCTGGCTATTATATGATGCCAGAAGAAACAGCCTTAAACTTGAGGGGGGGGTGGCTATACACTGGTGATATAGGCAAAGTAGATGAGGACGGTTATTTATATGTTATTGATAGAAAAAAAGACATGATAATTGCAAGTGGTTATAATATTTATCCAAGAGATATAGATGAAGTTCTTTATGCCCATCCTAAAATAGCCCAGGCATGTGTAATCGGCGTTCCCGATGCATATCGGGGTGAAACTGTAAAGGCATTCGTCGTTAAAAAACCAGGTGAGGAAATTACCGAAGAAGAGGTAATGGAATATTGCAAAACCCAGCTCGCTGCATATAAAGTACCTAAAATAATTGAGTTTATTGATCAACTTCCAGTTAGTACAGCTGGTAAGGTACTAAGAAAAGAACTCCGTGCCCTTGAAATGACGAAAAGGGAATAACATTAACATAAATTGGTATTCATTGCTCTCCTTAACTCACAAAGGGGAGCAATGAATAAAATTAATCTGCTTAAGCTTTCGGTAGACAAATTTGACCCTTACCCCAACTATCCCACCATTATTTTCATGTCAAAACATATCACATTTTGGCTCTGACCTTCATATAGTATAGAACGCTGAGTTTTTATGGGGGTGTTAGTTTGACCATTTTTATGTGGGTTTTGGCTATAACAGCTGTCGTAAAGGGTAGTATCCTGCTTTTTGGTTATCTTAATAACCAGGTCTTCCCACAACCTTTGGGACAGGAAGAAGAAAAATATTATTTGGATTTACTTAAGACGGGAAGTGATGAAGCTAGGAACAAGTTGATTGAACATAATCTGCGTTTAGTTGCCCATGTAGTTAGAAAATATGAGACTAGTGGTGAGGACATGGAAGATTTAATTTCGATAGGCACTATTGGTCTGATTAAGGCTATAAAGACCTACAAAGATGACAAGGGGGTTAGATTAGCTACCTATGCTTCCCGATGCGTGGAAAATGAGGTTTTAATGCATCTAAGGAGTACTAAAAAGATAAAACAAGAAGTATCCGTCTACGACCCGATTGGTTATGACAAGGAAGGAAATGAAATTGCTTTAATAGACATATTGACCTCCGATAATGAAATTATCGAAATAATCGAGGCCAAGTTACAAGAGGAAAAGATAAGAGAAAATATGGGCATCTTAACTAAAAGGGAAAGGCAAGTAATCGAAATGAGATATGGCCTTTTTAACGGCCTAAAAGAAACCCAAAAGGAAATCGCTAAGAAATTAGGCATATCCAGGTCTTATGTATCAAGGATAGAGAAAAAAGCTCTTAAGAAACTGATTAAAGAGATTACTCTAGAGGGGATTAGCTAGGGCCCTTTAAGCTGTTTCTATAAAGCGTATAGCATTGGTAGGACAATCCTCCTCGCAGAGTCCACACGCTGTACATAACTCATTATTAATTTCATACACCCCTATTTGACTTATAGCATCAACCGGGCATACATCGGCACACAGGCCACAAGAGGAACACAAATCAGGAATTATTTTATACATAATTAATTTCTCCTACAATATAAGTGATGCAATGATGTTTTTCTGGATATTATTTGTACCTTCAATAGTCGATAGAACCCGGGCATCTTTAGAGAGTTGCTCGAGGAAAGAAGCTTTGCCATAGGCACGTGAAGCTAATATATCAGAAGCCATTAGAGTTACCTCTTGGGCAATTTGACTGGCTGAATACTTAGCCATGGCTGAAGCGACGGTATAATCATCTCCTTGATCAATTAACCAACAAGCATGCCAAGTCATTAAACGGGCCATTTGTATTTTAGTAGCCATATCCACTAAGTCATGGGCTACAACCTGATGTTTTTTAAGGGGCCTGCCAAATTGAAAGCGCTCATTAGCATACTTTTTAGCTATTTCATATGCAGCTTTAGCAATTCCCACCGAAGTAGCCCCTACTAGAACACGGCCAATATCAAAGGTCTGGGACAACAATAAATAGCCACTGTATAATTCATCTTCTTTTATTATAGCTTCATTATCTAAGATTGCTTCATTAAAAACTAGGCTGGCAAGTTCTGCATAATCCAATGCAGCTATGTCATAATGTTGTTCAATTTTAAGGCCAAAAGTATCCCGGGGAATTATAAAGCATCTTAAGGAAGATTTTTTCTTGTGTTGATCAGTCATGGCAAATAAGGATATGAAGGAGGCTTGGGGGGCATTAAGGACATAATTTTTATTACCGGTCACAATAAAGCCCCGGGCCGTTTTTCGTACATGGGTTTGCATAGCATTTAAATCAGAACCTCCACTAGTTTCCGTCAAGGCAAAGGATGCTAGCTTAGCATCGGGACCAGTTAGAAGAGGCAAGTAGCTTTCTTTTTGTCTTTTGCTGCCTGCCAGCAGCAATGGTTGAACTGCATGTAAGTTAGTATCAATGACTGCTGCCAACCCCGGCCAGCAAGCAGCAATTTCCTCAATTACTAAGGAGGTTGTAAACATATCCAGACCTAGGCCGCCATATTCTTTAGGAATATTGGGGCAGACTAAGTTAAGTTCACCCAGTAATTTAATGGGCCATAAATCAAATTCTGCCTGCTTAGTTTGACGACTAATAAAATAGGGGTGTAATTCATTTTCACAGATTTCGCGTACTAGGGAGACTAAATCATTTTGCTCCTTTGTCAAGGCAAAGTCCATTATATACCTCCTTTTTGCCGTTTCCACAATAGAAATTGCATATAGTTTTCCACTTTTACACGTTCTTCGGTATTAAGGGTATGTATAATATTCATAAGGCGTATTAAATCGCCATTTCTAGCATTGGCGGTACTATATGTTTCTGATGAATTATCAGCAAATCCCTCCACAAAATATTCTAAGGGTTTTTCTAATACTTCGGATAATTTTTCTAAGTGGGATAAATAAATCCGTCTTTTTCCTTTTTCATAATTAGATAAGGCTGATTGTGAACAGCCAATGGAATCTGCAAGCTGACCTTGAGTCATTTTCTTTTCTTCTCGGGCCATTTGTATTTTACGCCCCAATTCCCTTAAGTTCATATGACTTCCTTTCTAATTTTACTTACTTAAATCAATGATAAATGTAAAAAAAACATAAATCAACCTGGAAAAGTCCAGTTTTTGACTAATCCCTAAACCAAGCCAGGATACTATCCCCATCCTGTTCATCTATTCCTTTTATGCCGATTTTTGTACCCCCTACCTTGGATGCAATCATAACCGTTAAAGCCTTTAGATTTTTACGCTCTTGCCAAGGGTTTTGTGCTAAACTTATAGTTTGGACTTTGTGGCTTTTGAGCAAAAAAGTATTTAAACCCAGGGTTCGGTAGCGGATGGATAATTGTTCATTAGTAATCTTCCAGCCTGCATCTTTAAATTGTTTAATCCCCCAGAAGAAAGACAGGACAGGAAGAAATAAGGCTAAAAATCCGTATTTTAAAAATACCACTATGGGTAGGACTAGAAGTAGCGTGGGTATAGTAAGAATCATACGATAGCGGTTTTGGGCAGCCCCGGATAGACCATTATATGACTTTTCTAAACTGTACTCAGGTAGAAATGTCTGCAAAAATTCCAATAATCCTTTGTTAGTCAACAAAGGGAAGATTAATGTTGCATTAGAACCCTTATCACCATGGCCAGCACTTATCACATAAATTGTAGCTAAACCAAAAGGCTGTCTTAGAATCCCGGCCGATATTTTCACGGCCTGAATCCTATTTAGGGGAATATTAATCTGGCGTTTTTCAATTAGTCCCCTTTCTACCAGTAAACGATCTTCCAAGCGGCTGATAGAAAATCCCCCCATACTGATCACTGTACCAATGATGGAAAGCAACCAAGCTAGTAAAAGTAGCAAAAAGATTGCTAATAGATAAATTAACCCCGGCTGATCGGCGAAAGATACCAGATAATTTCCAATTCTCGTATAAATATCTTCATCAGGGACATATTGATTAACTTGAGATAAGAGGGCTAACCCCCCTACCAAAACAACTCCAATTCCATTGGAGGTGGTAGCCGCAACCATCAATCCTTTTATCCCCAAACTCCTTTCTAGATCCTGACGGGTTTCTTCTGCTGGCGAATCTAGAGTGGCAACTGCTGGCCGTAAAGTATTTTGTAATCTGGAGGCTTCCTTTCTAGCAATAGCGGACAAGGTAGCCTCAGCTTGGTTACCCCCACCTGCTGTTTGTACCTCTAACTTAACTAAGCCAAATACCCTTTGCACAATGCCAGCACTTATTTGCATACTTTGGATGCGTTCTAGAGGGATATAGGTTTTGCGGCGGTAAAAAATGCCTTGTTCAATTCTTAGCTCATCATTATGGACTGTATAACTGAAACGGAGCCAACTAAGAATTGCCCCTATTACATATAAGACCAAGCCAATTATGCCTGTGGCTAGTAACCATTTTTTACCCAAAGGGCTGCTAAGAATAACCACAAAAGGACCAATTATAATTTTTACTAGGCGGGAAATATTTTTTATCAGTATCTCGATAACCGCTGCGGGATGCAAGCGTTTGGCTTTAGACATCTTTTTCCACCACCCTAGCTAATAGGGAAATTTGTTGGCGTAAATTATCAGCAATTTGTGCTGATAGGGCAGGAATTTCATGGCTGCCGGCTGCAGTCGATATAGTTACTGATGCCAGGGAGAACTTATGCATAAGTGGGCCTTGTTTGGTATCAACATGTTGGACCCTTACCATAGGGATAACAGTTTGCCTTCTTATCCATAAACCATAACTTAATTCAATATCATGTTCGGAAACCGTATAGCGCCATCTTTCCCATTTGATTCTGGGGAAAATTGCAGTCTCTATAATAGTAATAAAAAGGCACACTAGAATTAATCCATAAACTACCGGAAAAGGCCAAGGGAAATACTTAACTAAAACTAGATATCCCAACGGAAACAACCAGAAAAATAGGGAAGAGAGAAAGCCTGATATGCGCCAATATTTTAGGGCAGATTTTCCTAGTTTATTCCCTGCTTGATCCTCCATATTTCATACCTCCGCTTTTGTCACATGAACTATGCCTATTTTAGCATATCTAAATATTAGAAATTGGCCTTAAACTTTAACAATTTTAGAATTTAATGCTTAAAATTGACGTAGGTCAAGGCTTTATATAGTCGCCGCCCTTATAATTTCTTTAAACAATGGAAAACATGAAATAAAGAAAATTAAAGGAGGAATTTATAATGACAAGCAAAACTTATCAACTCGAAACTTTAACTTGCCCCACTTGTGTAAAAAAAATTGAAACTGCTGTTAAAAGAATGGATGGGGTAAAAAAGGTGGATGTAGCCTTTAATGCTAGTAGGGTAAAGGTCAATTTTGATGAAAGTCTTGGCGATGGTAGGGACATTAGAAAAACTATCGAAAGGTTAGGTTTCGGTATTTTAGGTGAAAAATAAAGAAATAAAGGAGATGAGGATATGTTGAGGGATGATAAAGGACGCAGGGTCTTATTAGCTGGAGCCTTAATTATAACAGGATTATTTGCCTTAAAATTGAATTATCGGATAAGCATTACCTCCACCTTTTACCTCAGCGTATCCGACATTTTAATGCTGGCAGCAACCTTCATAGCTGGTTACCCTATTGCGGTTAATGCCATCCAGGCTATTCGTTTTAGGATATTGGGCATTGATGCTTTAGTTACCCTAGCAGTAATAGGGGCTATATATATTAGGGAATTTTGGGAAGCTGCCGCAGTTACCTTTCTTTTTATGTTAGGTAATTATTTAGAATCAAGGGCCTTAGAAAAAACCAGGTCTGCTATTAAGTCTTTACTTGAATTGGCACCAGATCTAGCCAGGGTAGTCAGAGATGGAATAGAAATTGAAATTTCCCCCGATGAGGTAATTAAGGATGAAATAGTTATAGTTAAGCCCGGTGAAAAAATACCCGTTGATGGTAAGGTAGTTGAAGGTAATGCTTATGTAAACCAGGCTTCTATTACGGGGGAATCGATGCCAGTTAGTAAGGCAAATGATGATGGTGTTTTCTCCGGGACTATTTTGGAATCGGGCTATCTGAAAATAAGAGCCGAGAAAGTAGGGGATGATACTACCTTTGCCCGTATTTTAGAAATGGTGGAGGAGGCCCAAGATAAGAAGGCTAAAACCCAGAAATTTTTAGAAGTTTTTGCCGAATACTATACACCCGGAATAGTGGTCTTGGCTATCGCAGTATACTTCTTGACTAAGAACTTACCCTTGTCTTTAACCTTGTTAGTTATAGCCTGCCCAGGCGCTTTAGTGATTGCTACCCCAGTATCCATAGTAGCTGGAATTGGCAATGGGGCCAAAAACGGGGTTTTAATCAAGGGTGGAGAAATTATAGAGAAGATTGGCACAGTAAAGGTAATTGCTTTCGATAAGACGGGTACCCTCACGGAAGGAAGGCCTCAAGTAACTAATATTAAGGCCTATGGTATGGGAGAAATAGAACTTTTAAAGCTTACGGCTAGTGCCGAATCCTATTCGGAACATCCCTTGGCCCAGGCTATTATAGCGAAGGCTAATAGCTACCCCGAAATTACCTTGCTGGCACCTGAAGAATCTGAAATCATAACTGGGCAGGGGCTCAAGGCGAAAGTGGGGGAAAGAACCCTAGTTGTTGGTAATAGAAAAATTTTAAGTGAAAATAGTCTTGAAATACCAGCCGATATAGGGGAATATATTAATAGTGAGGAAAGTGCAGGACAGACTGCAGTTATCATAGCCGATCTAACTTCAGCCCAAATTATAGGAGTAATTTCCATAGCTGATACGGTCAGGGATGATGCCATACATTTAGTAAGAAGATTAAGGGCTTCTGGTGTCAAAAAGATAGTAATGTTAACCGGTGATAATGAAAGGGCTGCTCAAGCTATAGCCAAGCAAATTGGCTTAGATGGTTACTATGCTGAACTGTTACCCGAAGATAAGGTCAAGATACTTAAGGAATTGCAAGCCAGATATGGCACGGTAGCTATGGTAGGTGATGGGGTTAATGATGCCCCGGCACTAGCATCGGCTGATCTAGGTATTGCCATAGGTGGAGCCGGAACTGATGTTGCTATGGAAACAGCCGATTTAGTCCTTATGTCCGCCGAAATAATTAAGCTTTCTTATGCTATAGGTTTGAGTAGGGCCACGGTAATCAATATGAAACAAAATATTTATTTTGCGGTAAGTGTAGTATTTATCTTGTTAATTGGTGTACTGGCCAAACTCGTTTTCCTATCATCGGGTATGTTGGTCCATATATTAAGCGTCCTGGCTGTAATAATAAACGCAATACGTCTTTTAGGTTATAAGGAGAAACCGACTAAAAAACTGGCTATCTAGAAAGGATGTTATAATGCAAATGAATAAATGTTTTCATGGGACTGAAAGAGAGTGCATGCATAAAGTTCCGATTTTCAGTAATTTAAACCCCGAGGAAATGGATAGAATAGCGGAAATAATCGTGGATCGAGAGTATAAAAAGGGGGAAAACATTTATTTATCTGGAGCTAAAGAAGAAAGATTATATGTCATAAACCATGGTATGGTTAAAATTTATAAATTATCGGAAACAGGGAAAGAACAGATCATCCGCATCTTAACCCCAGGAGATTTTATGGGGGAGCTTTCCCTGTTTGCCAATTCCCCTCTAGATACTAATGCGGAGGCCCTTGAACCTACTGCGGTATGTATTATTGATGGGAAGAAACTTAATCAGATCATTCAGGATGTCCCCAGCATTGCAGTTAAAATAATCGAAGAGTTGAGCAAAAGATTACATAGCGCGGAAAACATGATTGAATCCCTAGGCTTGCACGATGTGGAACGCCGGGTAGCTGATATATTAATCAGATTATCCGCAGGCAGTGATGAGTTTACATTGGAATTTAGTAAAAAGGACTTAGCAGCCCATATCGGCATGAGCCAAGAAACCCTCAGCCGCAAACTGGCTTTTTTTCAAGAAATGGGTTGGATTAAGCAGATGGGTCAAAGGACTATTATAATATTAGAACGCAGTGCCTTGGAGGAAATAGCCAGCCACTAAGTTCCCACCCTACCTAAGTGTAATAAAGTAATCTTGTTTTATTAAGATATCTTATATAATATTTTTATTATTAAATAATTTCCTGTAACATAGATTAATAAAACAGATAAAGCCTAAACTACTTCGACATTAGAGGAGGGGGAGAATAGTGGCCGAAATACGTAAGGATCTTTTGCGAGACACCTGGATAATAATTGCTAAGGATAGGGCCCTTAAGCCTAACGACTTTCCTATAAATAAAGAGGGGGTTTATTTTTCGGGTAATAAGAAGTTCTGCCCATTTTGTGTGGGCAATGAAGGACATACTCCTCCTGAAATAGCTGCCTATCGTGATAACTTTTCCACAGCCAATAGTCCAGGCTGGGCCATCAGGACTATTCCTAATAAATATTCTGCTTTTAGTCTACAAAATGAATTGAAAATTGAACACACCGGAATTAATCAAAGCCGTACCGGTGTAGGACAGCATGAAGTTATAATTGAAACCCCTGACCATGATAAGGAATTACATGAATTTAATACCGATAAAATAGATCTAGTATTTAAGATGTTTCAAGAGAGGTATTTAGCCTTGGCCAAGGATGATAGAATAAAATATATCCAGATTTATAAAAATCGAGGTATATTTGCCGGGGCCTCTTTAGCCCACAGTCATAGCCAAATCTTAGCCCTGCCCATGGTTCCAGAAGTGAATAAGGGTTTGCCAAAATATTATGAAATGCATTCCGATTGTCTAATATGTAATATAATTGCCCAGGAGCAGGCCCTAGGTAGTCGGGTAATATATGAAGGGGATGAATTTATAGTCTTGTCCCCTTATGCCTCGAGATTTGCTTATGAAATCTGGGTGCTGCCTAAACAGCATAGGGCCCATTTTGGTAATATTACAGTTGGGCAACGACAGGAACTAGCCCTTATAATCAAAGAGGTATTAGGGGTCATTATTGCAATTTTAGGCAATCCATCTTACAATATCGCTATAAACTCTGCACCTATAAATAGTGGGAAGGAAAAGGCTTATCATTGGTTCATGGAAATCACCCCTAGGTTAATAGTCACTGCTGGAGTGGAGGTGACCACTGGTTTCTATATGAACCCTGTTTCCCCAGAGGTTGCAAGCCAATTATTTAAAAAGGAAATAGGACTTTTACTTAAGGAGTAAAAAATGTTTAAAAAATTATATCCTGATATGTATGTTAATTCATTACTGGAAATTCCCCTAGATGAAATGGAGGGGCTGGGCAAAAGGGTATTTATTTTGGATTTAGATAATACTATAACCGAATGGAACAGCAATATAATTACAGCGGAAGTTGCTAAGTGGTTTACCCATATTAAGGATTTGGGCTTTTATGCCTGTATTTTATCTAACAATGGGGAAAAAAGAGTCCTGAATGTGGCCCAGCAGCTGGATATTCCTTATGTACATAGGGCCCAAAAGCCCCGCAGAATTGGCTTTAATAGGGTCTTGAAAACACTAAATGTTACTGCTGAGGAAACTGTGGTAATCGGTGACCAAGTTTTTACGGACATTTTAGGGGGTAATCGTTCTGGCCTTTATACCATTTTAGTCGTGCCCATTAATGGGAAGGAGTTTTGTGGTACCAAGATATCTAGGGCTATGGAATACTTTGTTTTAAAAAAAATAAAAAAGCAGGTAGGTAGTCAAGGATATTAAGTTGAAAAATTGGATAATAAGTGTAATAATTTGAGATAAGGCGGGTGCTTGAGCATTCGCCATAAATTATAATGGGGTTAAATAAAATGATTGACGCAAAAACTAAATTAATGGGACTTTTCGGTTATCCTTTGGGACATTCCTTTTCACCCTTGATGCATAATAAGCTTATAGCCAAGTTGGGGCTTAATTATGTATTTCTTCCTTTTGAAATAAAGCCCGGAAACCTAGCCCCTGCCCTTGAGTCTATTCGCGCCTTAGATATGTTAGGGGTAAATGTAACCATTCCTTATAAGGAAAAGGTCATTGAGCATTTAGATGGCCTATCTCCAGATGCCCAGGCTTGTGGAGCGGTAAACTTGATCAAGAATGAAAAGGGCAAGTTAATTGGCTATAACACTGATGGAGCTGGCTTTGTGGCCGGGCTAAAAGCGGCCAATATTGACGTGGCTGGGGATGTAATATTGCTGGGTGCAGGTGGGGCTGCGAGGGCAGTAGCTTATGCCTTGGCTCAGGAAGGTATAAAATCCATGGCCATTTTCGACCTAGATAAGTCCAAGGCTAGCAATTTGGTTAACTTCATAACTGAGAAAACCTCAACCATAGGAAGTAGTTATGATATAGGGCAGGAAAACTTCGATAAGCTAGCTAGTAAGGCTAAGATGATTATAAATTGCACTCCAGTTGGCATGTATCCACATGTTGACGAATCACCTATCGTTAATATAAGTCAGGTAAAAGAGGCTTTATTATGCGATTTGATTTATAATCCCTTGAAAACTAAATTTTTAGCCATGGGGGAAAAAAAGGGGCTAGCTACTATGAACGGTCTGCCTATGTTAATACATCAAGGGGCCCTAACATTTAATATATTGACAGGTCAACAAGCCCCCATCGATTTTATGGAAGATGTGATCTTAAATCAAATGTAATAAAGGCATTACCCTAATAGAGTTAATTTTAGTTTTGGCCCTTTTTTCGATTGTATCGGCAATTGCTTTCCCCTTATTTGCAGGATATTTAGAGGATCAAAAATTAACTAATGAGGCCGACCTTCTTGTTTCGGTGCTCAGAAAAGCTAGAAGTGATGCCATATTATATGGAAAACCCGTAGTAATAAAATTTTATGTAAATGATAATAGCTACAAAGTTTTCTATACCCAGATACCAGATATGGAAAATGTCCGTTATGGATTAAGACAAGGTATTACATATGTAGGAGCCACTACTTTTCCTCAAGGTATGGATAAGAACCCCTATTGTGGCTTCACCCCTACGGGAACACCGAGTGGGAGTGGTACAGTTACCTTAATAAACAATCAAGGCACTAAACGCTATATTATTGTTAACCCTGTGGCTGGGCGAATTAGGACTTCAGATCAACCGCCTGCCCATTGGGAATAAGGAGTCGATGATATGATTTGGGAACTACTATTTATATTTTTTGCTCGCATAATAGATGTTTCTTTGGGTACTATTCGAATGATTTTGGTAATTAGGGGAGACAGACTGCCTGCGGCCATAATAGGTTTTTTCGAAATATTAGTTTATACAGTAGCACTAGGCATGGTAGTTGGGGCCTTGAATGATCCGATTAAACTAATCGTATTTTGTACTGGCTTTGCTTTAGGGGTGTTTTTCGGGGCTTTAATCGAGGAAAGGCTGGCCTTAGGCTATCGGGGCTTGCAAGTCACTATCGAAAGGAAACATGCTTTTATTGTGGATGAGCTGCGTGAAGAGGGTTTTCCTGTGACTTGTTGGGAAGCTTCTGGAAAAGCTGGACCCAAGTTAGTCCTGGATATAGTAATAAAAAGAAATATGGCCCAATTAGTCGCGGATAGGATTTATGAAAAGGATCCGCAGGCTTTTGTAGTTTTGATGGAGCCTAAACAGTTCCGGGGTGGATACATAAAGAAGAAATAGGAGGTAAGTTAAGTGCTAAGATTTGTTACCTCTGGTGAATCACATGGTAAAGGATTAGTTGGGATTATTGAGGGTTTTCCCGCTGGTGTAACTATTAATGAAGACCTGATTAATATGGATTTAGCCAGGAGACAGAAAGGTTACGGACGTGGAGGCAGGATGTCAATTGAGGAAGATAAAATTGAAATCATAGCTGGGATTCGTAACCAAGTTTCTTTGGGCAGTCCGATTAGTTATATAATAGAAAATAAGGATTATAAGAATTGGGCTAGTATTATGAATACTGGGCTTTGTACAGATATAGACAGAAAAGTTGTCAGCCGTCCTAGACCGGGTCATGCCGATTTACCTGGAGCCATCAAGTATAATCATCTGGATATGAGGAATGTATTAGAAAGGGCTAGTGCTAGGGAAACCGCAGCTAGGGTAGCAGCAGGTTCTTTTTTTAAGCAATTATTAGCTGCTTTTGACATATATATTTATAGTCATGTCATAGGAATAGGTAAGGTGAAAATATCTTCTGCCCTATTAAAAGGAATCGATTATCCTAATTTAATTAAGCAAGCAGAGGGATCACCAGTAAGATGTATAGATAAGACCGCAGAAGGGCAAATGATTGCGGAGATTGAAGGGGCTAAAAAAAAGGGGGAATCCTTAGGTGGTTCCTTTGAAGTCGGTGCAGTAGGTCTACCACCTGGACTAGGTAGTCATGTTAGTTGGGACAAGAAATTAGATGCTAGACTGACCTTCTTATTGATGAGTATCCCGGCTATAAAAGCTGTAGAAATTGGGGCAGGAATTGAAAATTCCCAAGCAAATGGCTCCCAGGTTCACGACGAGATCTTTTGGGAGGAGGAAAAAGGCTTGCATCGTACCACTAACCGGGCTGGGGGGATAGAAGGTGGGATGACCAATGGCGAAGTTGTTTGGGCCAGAGCCTATATGAAACCTATTCCCACTTTATATAAGCCCTTGCAGAGTGTCAATATTGTAAACTGGGAAAGAGAAGAGGCTAGTATTGAGAGGTCAGATATTTGTGCAGTTCCCGCAGCTGCAGTAGTAGGTGAAGCTATGTTAGCCTTTGGTTTAGCTGCAGCCCTGCTAGAGAAATTCAGTCAAGATAACCTAGGGGATATCCGGGAAAACTATAGTAATTATAGGGATTATATGAAAAGAGTGTGGAAATGGGAAAAAACATAGTATTAATCGGTTTTATGGGTACGGGTAAAAGTACCGTGGGCCTGAAACTAGCTGAAAAACTAAAATTAAAATTTATTGATATGGATAAAGAAATAGAAAAAATTACGGGAATGACTATAAATGAATTATTCAGAAAACACGGTGAAATCAGATTTCGTTCGGAAGAAAAATTAATGACTAAAAAACTCAGTTCCCAGGAAAATGTAGTAATTGCTACGGGTGGGGGCACCTTATTACAAAAAGAAAATGTGGAAGCATTAAAGGAAAATGGGATATTAATATGTTTAGAAGCTAGCCCTGTGGACATATGGGAAAGGGTTAATCGCAAAAAGGGTACTCGGCCACTATTACGTAAGGATATGCAGGTCGAAGATATAGAGGAAATGCTGGCAGCTAGAGAACCCTTTTATGCTTATGCAGATTATCGGGTTAATACCAGTGACCAGGAATTAGAAAAGGTAGTAAACGATATAATAAAATATATTAAAAACAAGTCGAGGAAGGTATAAGAAATGCAGACTTTATCGGTCGATTTAGGGGCCAATTCCTATAAAATTTTAATCGGTTCCAATCTACTTAGTGAATCGGGTTATTATATAAAACAAGTTCTAAAGACTTCTAAAGTAATGGTAATAAGCAATCCTACTATTTTTCCCCTATATGGGGACAAGCTAGTCGGTTCACTTGAAAATGCTGGCTTACAAGTCCTTACCCATCTTATACCCGATGGGGAGGAATACAAAAATATTAGCCAAACCATGCACATTATTGATAAGTGTATTGAATATGGGCTGGAGCGCAGCAATGCCATTATAGCCTTAGGTGGGGGAGTCATTGGCGATATCGCTGGCTTTGCAGCAGCAATTTACCAAAGGGGTATCCCCTTTATACAAATACCTACCAGCCTATTAGCCCAAGTAGATAGTAGTGTAGGTGGTAAAGTCGCCATTAATCATCCTTTAGGCAAAAACATGGTAGGTGCCTTCCACCAGCCTAATTTAGTAATAGCTGATACAGATACACTGCATACCTTAGACGAACGAGATTATATTAGCGGGCTAGGTGAAGTTTGTAAATACGGCATAATTTACGATTTGGAATTTTTTAATTTATTAGAGGAAAATACCGACTTAATCAAAAAAAAGTCTGATTCTATTCTGGTTACTATAATAAACAAGTCCTGCCAAATCAAAAGTGATATAGTGGCCCAGGATGAAAAAGAAACCGGTCTAAGGGCCATATTAAATTTAGGCCATACTTTTGGACATGCCATTGAAAGCATATCTGGTTACGGTAGATATAGGCATGGAGAAGCAGTCATAATGGGCATAATTGCGGCTGGTAACTTAGCTGTGGAATTAAACTTTTTAAGCAGAATGGATTTTAAGCAGATCATAAATCTCTTTAAAAAGCTAGATATCTATCAGAATTTCCCCAATTGGCCGGCTCCAGAAATATATAGGGCCATGTTGACTGATAAAAAAGTAAGCGGGGAAAAATTAACCTTTATATTACCACAAGGCATCGGGAATTATGCTATTGTACATGATATTCCCCAGGAAAAGGTTATTAAGGCCATAAATACTTCATTAGCCACATAAACCCCTCACCTTTACCTTTTATCCACAATATTAATCCTTCAACCAACCCATATTAAACATATGGGTTTTCACGACATCCTTAACAAGGTGGTCCCCGGTCGAAAGTCCCATCTAGCAAGTATTGATAATCCATCAGTAGCCCACTGAAAGAAATATCATATTTAAGATAATTTTCAGTTAAAAAGCAGGATTTATCGGAAAAATGCAGAATTAAAAAGGAGTATCAATTTTATGGAAACCAAGAAAAACATTTCATGAATAGCGATACAATAACCAGCAAATTAGGACCATAGACCTGCAAAACAAGCAAATTTAAAAAGTAAAAAGAATTATCCCAATCTTGGCAGTCGTTATACCTACTTAAGGAGATAAATAGAGAAATGAAACGTAAGTTATTAGGTGATATATTAACTGAAAATGGCTTAATCACTAAAGAAGAACTGGGAAAAGCACTGGCAGAACAAAAAACTAGTAAAGAAAAACTGGGCAAGATATTAGTTAAATTCGGCTTTATTACCGAAGAACAGCTACTTGAGGTATTGGAATTTACTTTGGGAATACCGCGGGTGCAGATTAGTCGCATGAATATTGACCCAGAATTAGTGAAAATGCTGCCAACTAGTATGATAAGCCGACATTCGGTCCTACCCCTTTCCGTAAATCAAGGGCGGATGACTCTGATTATGGCGGACCCCCTTAACTATCAAGCCATTGATGATGTTCGCATTTTAACCGGATTAGATGTAGTACCAGTTATGGCTACAGAAAGAGAAATGGAATCGGCTATCCAACAGTACACTGCCTTACAAGTCGATAGCAAAATGGAAAAACTCTTAGGCGAGCTAAGTCAATATAATTATGGGGTAGCAGTAGAAACAGATGCCCTGGACTATGATTTAACCGATGATGCCCCTGTAATTCGTATGGTTAACTCCCTTTTACAACAGGCTGTACAAGGTGGAGCATCGGATATACACATAGAACCATTAGAGCATGATGTAAGAGTGCGTTTTCGCATAGATGGCGAATTGTGGGAAGTCTTAGCACTGCCTAAAAGGTCCTTTCCGGCTATCGCTTCACGCATAAAAATTATGGGCAATCTCGATATTTCCGAGAAAAGGATTCCCCAGGATGGACGTACCCGCATGAAAGTTGACGGACGGGAAATTGATTTCCGTATTTCCACCCTACCTTCTATCCACGGGGAAAAGTTAGTTCTAAGAATTTTAGATCGTACTAATGCCATTATGTCCTTAGAAAGACTTGGTTTTAGCTCAATTAATGAAGGTAGAATCAGATCCCTTATAAGTAGGCCCTATGGCATGGTAATTGTTACTGGCCCAACAGGGTCAGGTAAAACTACCACTTTATATAGTGTATTAACCGAATTAAATAACCCCAATCGTAACATTATTACCCTAGAAGATCCCGTAGAGTATAGTTTAGTAGGCATTACCCAAGTTCAGATAAATACTAAAGCGGGACTTACCTTTCCTGCTGGCCTGCGTTCTATACTGCGTCAGGATCCAGACATAATAATGGTGGGGGAAATGCGTGATGGGGAGACTGCGAATTTAGGAGTTAGGGCTGCCCTAACTGGGCATTTATTTTTTTCTACTTTACATACTAATAGTGCAGC
>CAZUSS010000015.1:0-28335 GCA_964623245.1 uncultured Syntrophomonadaceae bacterium | reverse complement strand
CGAAAATTGCGACTTATCCGACAGTTAGGCCCTGTAAATTATTTATAGGTTTATCTAGAATTGCTACAAATATCACAAGGTAAAATAAAGTTTATGTGGAATATAAAAGTTATGCATATACAGCATTATAATTTTATGAGGGGAGGATAGGGGGGGAAGGTTTCACTTTTCTGATAAAATTATTATAACTACTAAGGAGGATGTTATGGAAAACCGTAATCAAGTTAAAGTTACTGAAATAGTAGCTAATCCAACACCACTTGGACTCTTTGGCCTAGCCATGGTTACTTTAGTAGCTTCGACTTCCAAACTAGGGATTACAGATGGCACCGCCTATATTATTCCTTGGGCCTTATTTTTAGGTGCTGCTGCACAATTTGTGGCAGGTATCATGGATTATAAACATGATAATACTTTTGGGGCTACTGCTTTTTGTGCCTATGGCTTTTTCTGGTTCGCTATGGCTTTCAGTTGGATGATATCTAACGGCATGTGGGGAAATGGAGTAGCACACGATCCTTTACAGATGGGTTATGCTTTTCTGGGCTACTTTGTCTTTACCATGTTTATGACTGTCGGAGCCATGGGGGCCAATAAGGTATTATTTATTATTTTCTTTCTGATTGATTTACTGTTCTTGGGCTTGTTTATGTGTACTTTGGGATGGGGCGGTGCAGGATTTGCAGCATTAGCGGGCTACTCAGAACTGGGAATTTCTATTATGTCTTTCTATGGTTGTGCAGCTGCAGTTCTAAATACCCATTACGGTATAAATGTACTTCCAGTAGGTGCAGCATTTGGTCCTTGGACCAAAAAGGCGGCAGCAGCAAAAGCTGCTAACATTGCAGCCTAACCGCACATAAATTACTTACTCAAACATCAAGGGGCAACCATCATGGTCGCCCCTTCTTTACTTCCCACATCCCACTTCCCACTTCCCACTTCCAACATCCCACTTCCAACATCCCACTTCCCACTTCCCACATCCCACATCCCAAACCCTACCTACCACGGCGCAACTGCTCAATTTCCGCCCTTAATAAGGCATTTTCTTTTCTAAGCCTTTCCAGTTCATTATCGGACACCTTTTTAGTAGGTAATGGTACAGCTTGTCCATAGTAATCCGCAATAATACTTTGTCCATATGTAGTTCCAGGTACTGCCCACCTACCATTTAAATCTGTCCAATTGGTAGCTACCCCCCTAGGGACTAAGCTAAATCTCGGGTCAACTAATTCCTTGCCCTTTGGCAGTGGATTTTTGGTAGCGTAGGCATACAAATGTTGTATTTGGGCCTCTACACCGTCAGCGGGGCTCCTAAAGTAAGCACCGTGTTTCCCTTCTATAAAGCTAACCCGATTGGGATTGGCCCCCCTCAAATCCTCATCTCCAGTAGCAGGACTACCCGTAGCCCCTAAGCCGCAATAATTATTCTGATCAGGGGTAACTAAGTTACCAAAACGCCACCAACCTGTTTCTTTAGCAGCCTGGCAAAAAGCTAAATCTCCCCTAATTCCGTATTCCTTACCTATTTCCAAATATAAGTCCACTAGATCTGGTGCCATGGGATTATTTTTCTTTAAAATAGCCCTTAATTGTGCACTAGTAGCTACTGATTCGCCAAATATGGGAATATCATAGTCAATAATATCGGTTTCTATTGAAGTTACATCTGGAACTACCCTGGGGCTTACAATATTAACTGTACGATTAACTGGATCCCAATTGACATGCATGCCTAATGCCTCAGAAATTGCTCTTACAGGCAACATGGTACGATCATTAATAATCTGGGCAGGGGCATCTTCCGAAATAACCTCTTTGCCATTGATATAGATTCTTATGTATTCCCCGGCTGCAACATTAAAAGGTTGTAAAATAAAAATACTAGCAAATAATCCTAATATAGTGGCCATAATAAGTATATTTTTCGGTTTCATATAATTCCTCCTCTTAAAGTTAAAATATATAATTCCACTTAATTCTACCTAATTCCTCCTACCTTAAATATGTAATAAGACAAAAAAACTTACAGCTAGTTTAGCATATTCCAGGTTAATCGACATCTTTTACCGTAGTTTCTGGGAAATTCAGCAAAAAAAGATAAACATTTTCCAAATCTAGGGACACAAGTTGACAACCTTTTCCCTACCTTTGTTGTATCCTTATGTAAAGGATGCTAATAAAACTGCTTTTATTTCGGGGAGATGTTAAATTTGTCTATTAATATTGGAATAAGGGTCTTAACAACTTCTATATTAATATTTGCATGGCATATTGTAATTTCACATCTGCCAGATTCCCCCAAGAGCGTATGGCTGCTTGCTTTTATGGTATCTATATTTATCCTGTCACTAGCCCTGGTATTTTCTCTACAAAAACTTTCTAATAATAAATTTAGTCAGAGTTTTTCCTTAGCCCGTAACTTATGTTACCAAAATGTCTTACTAGGAAACATCCAAGAATCCATTTTAGTGGTAGGCATTAATGGCACAGTACACTATTATAATCTATCGGCTAAAGAACTTTTTAATCTATCCCAACTGCCTCTAAAAAAGGATATCTTATCTAAGCTTTTCCCAACATACAATCATATTGAAATTTCAGAAATCTACAATTTAATACAATCTGGACGAACCTGGCAAGGTGAATATGAAATGGAAGTTGATGGGGAAAAAAAGACTTTTATGAGCCGTATAAGTCCAATTATTTATAATAACAGAATTACAGATTATGTAATAATTGCTAGTGATATAACTGAACTTGTTCAAACACGTGGACAAGCCCAGGCAGCAAATTTAGCCAAAAACCAATTCTTGGCCAATATGAGCCACGAAATACGCACCCCTATGATAGGAATTCTAGGCGCAGTCGATTTACTGGAGGCTACTTGCACAGATAAAAAGCAAATGGAGAATATAAACATTATTAGATGTTGTGGTGAAGATTTGCTCAATATTATAAACGATATACTAGATGTATCCAAAATCGAAATTGGTTTGGTAGACTTACACCCTGAAAACTGTAATCTCTATGATTTATTTTACCGTGCCATCAATACAATAGAGCCTTCATTGGTAGAAAAAGGATTAAGGCTGGAATTAGATATGCAAGATATAGCCGAAACCGAAGTGTTCCTAGACCATTTTAAATTACGACAAATAGTGACAAATATCTTGTTTAATGCTATAAAATTTACTAGCCAAGGTTCTATAAAAATAAGGGCTTTCTTTGGGCAGAATAAGCAGAAACAATTAATAATTATAATTTCGGATACTGGCATAGGTATTCCTAGTGATGCCCTACCCTACATTTTTGACCCCTTTTCCCAGGCAGATTATTCCACTTCTAGGCAGTTCAGTGGTGCTGGACTAGGTCTATATATATCTAAAAAGTTAATTGATTTAATGGATGGTACTATTGGGGTTACTAGTGAAATTGGAATTGGAACTGAATTTAGAATAAATCTACCAGTTGATATAAGAACAAATTATGATTTGGAGACACCATCGGATGAAATTCAACTTGAAAACAAGGTCACATTTACGCCCCATTCTATTTTAGTGGTAGAAGATAACGAATTAAACCAAAAAATCGTTAGTGAAATGCTGAGGAATTATGGTTTTGAAGTAGGGATAGTCAATAATGGTCTAGAATGTTTGCAGATACTAGAGGATAATAGTTTCGATCTTATTTTGCTTGATATGCAAATGCCCATAATGGATGGCTATGAGACCGCCCAGCTAATTCGGGAAGACAAGACTATAAAACATCTACCTATTATTGCCATGACTGCCCATGCTATGACAGGTGACCGTGAATTATGTCTAGCTAGTGGCTGTACTTCCTATATAGCTAAACCGTTTAAATCTGAAGAATTGGTGGCCGAAATAAAGAAAAATCTGCCCCCTTATCCCCAAAGGCCAAAGAGCCAGACAAGCCATTTATTCATGAACGATCTCTTACCAGAATTTTTTGAGACAATGTCCATAATGATAGCAGAGTTGGACAATGCCATCAGCAGCCGTAACCCGGATAGGATTAAAAGTATTAGTCACGACATTAAAGGCACATCCGGTATGTATGGCTTTGCAGATATATCTCAAATAGCCAGCCTAATAGAAGAAACTGTAGAAGGGAAATGTTTTTTAAAATTAGAGCAATTATTAGCCCAATTGCAGGGTAAGTATCAGGAAACAATTAAAGAGGTGTCTTGATAGCCCCCTGGCCTTTGCGACTCCCTATCACCAAGGTCAACCAGGCCAAAAACGCAATAGTAACCGCGGTAAAATACCCCAGGTTAAGTCCTTGATCCAACATAAACCCACCTAACATGGGACCAATGGCCCTGCCTAGACTATCATAACCGTTTAATATCCCCATGGCTGCACCCTGAGCACCTGCAGTTCTTTTGGAAACTGCCGCTGATATTGAGGGCCGAATTAAGCCTACCCCAGCTGAAAAAACCGCCATGAATATAATAGAGGAGAAAATGTTAAACATAAATATAAATAGAATAAAACTTAAACCCATAAGAATAATGCCCATACTAGCAGTCTTTTCTTCACCCCAACTATTTATCAACCTACCTACTAGCAAGGCCTGGACTAAAGCCATTACAATTCCTGCAGTAGTAAAAGCCCAACCAATATCACGTGCCGTAAAAGATAGTTTACCATAAGCAAAGAGGGCGAAAGTCCCATGGTGGATGGATTCCCCTATGCTTACTAGACAAATACATAAAAACATAATAATCAAAGGGGATTTTAAACCCTCTAAAAGAGAAGCGCGTTCAATCCGGCGAATAACTCTTTTTTCCTTTGGTAGTGATTCGGGCAAAAACAGCCATACCCCTATGGCATTAAGTAAGGCTAATAAACCTGCAAAAGTAAAGGGAAAAGCCAGGGAAATCTCAGATAAAAGACCCCCAATTGCCGGTCCAAAAACCATACCCATACCTATGGCTGCACCTACCATTCCCATGGCGGAACCCCTTTTTTCCAAACTTGTTGTATCACCTACATAAGCCATAGCAGTAGGCATAGTAGCACAAGCAAAAATACCTCCAGCTATGCGGATGATATATAACATCCATAATTTAGTGGCAAAACCGAATAATATAAAGGTAAAGGAAAAACCTAATATCCCCATTAGTAAGACGGCTTTACGACCAATTCGATCTGAATAGGCTCCCCAAATAGGAGCAAATACGAACTGACAAATTGCATAAACGGTAATTAACATACCTAACTGAAAGGCATTAGCACCTAATGATTCAGCATAGTAGGGTAATACAGGCATTATAATACTAAAACCGATTCCCACTAAAAATATAACTGCAAATAAAAGCCCCATATTCCTACTAGTAGAATTTTCCACGAATAATCTAACCTTCTAACCTTGAAATTTTATTATTTAAACCATTATAATCCAACATTTGTCACTATTCGACTTGCTGCTTCCGCCTTATTCATGGTGTACAAATGTACCCCAGGGGCCTTATTGGCTATGAGATCTTGAATTTGCATACTTGCAAATTCAATACCCGCTTTGGCCATATCTGTTGGATTATCTTCATATTTATCCACTAATTTTAACATATTGTGTGGTATAGAGGCACCTGACAAATAAATAATCCTTTTAATCTGTTTGGCATTCAATACGGGCATGATTCCAGGGACTATGGGACAGTTAATCCCAATACTGATTGCTCTGTCTATAAATTCATAATAAATGCGATTATCAAAAAATAATTGGGTAATAAGGAAATCCACTCCCCGATCGACTTTTTCCTTCAGATAAATCAAATCCTTACTTAACCTCTGACATTCTGTATGTCCTTCTGGGTAGGCTGCGGCAGCAATGCCAAAATCAGCCTTGGCTTTAGCATCATCAATTAATTCATAAGCATAACGGTACTCCTGCTGGCTAAAGTCAAAGTTAATATCGTTTTCAGGCGGATCACCCCTGAGTGCTAATATATTATGGATATCGGCCTGCCATAAACTATCCAAAACCGCACCAACTTCGGCTTTGGTATGTCTAGCACAAGTCAAATGGGCCAATGGTTCTATAGCGTAATCCCGTTTAATTTTAGCCGCTATTTCCCCAGTCCTATCCTTTTCCCCCCCACCTGCCCCATAAGTAACACTAATATACTTAGGGTTTAATTTCTGCAACTCCCCAACAGTTGCAAAAACTGTTTCCAATGGATAATCATATTTAGGTGGGAAGATTTCTAGTGATAAAACTGGCTTACCATCAGTATAAAAAGAGCCAATTTTCATTTTCTTCACCTTTCCCCATTTTTAATTCTGAGTTATTAATTTTGAATTTTTAATTATGGCAGGGAAAGCTAGGGCTTTCCCCACATTCACTAAGAATTTAAAATTCAAAATTAAGAATTAAAAGTTACTGGCTTACATGTTTTTAATCAATTCATCCGCAAATTCTGAACATTTAACTTGTTTGGCATTCTCCATACCCCGGGCAAAATCGTAGGTGACCACTTTAGAATTTATGGTCTTTTCCATAGCTTCTATAATCAAATCGGCTGCTGCATGCCAATTCAAATGACGCAACATCATTTCCCCACTTAAAATAACCGATGAGGGGTTAACCTTATCTAGGTTAGCATATTTAGGAGCTGTACCATGTGTAGCCTCGAAAATGGCATGGCCGGTTTCATAGTTAATGTTCGCCCCTGGTGCAATTCCTATACCACCGATTTGGGCCGCTAAAGCATCCGATATATAATCCCCATTTAAATTCAAGGTGGCTACCACTTCATGCTCCCTAGGACGCAGTAGTATAAGTTGTAGGAATATGTCAGCAATAGAATCCTTGATAATAATTTTACCCCCAGCCTCAGCTGCTGCTTGAGCCTTATTGGCCGCCTCAGTACCTTCCTTTTCTTGTATTCTATCATATTCATCCCAAGTAAATACCTTATCTCCAAATTCCGCCTCCGCTACCTCATAACCCCATTGTTTGAAGGCACCTTCAGTAAATTTCATAATATTACCCTTATGTACTAAGGTAACACTTTTTCGGCCTTCATTAATTGCATATTGGATAGCAGCCCTGACTAGACGCTTAGTGCCTTCCTCGGATACGGGTTTTATTCCAATTCCAGAGGTCTTTGGAAAGCGGATTTTATCTACTCCCATATCCTCTTGTAAAAACTTAATTAATTTTTCCGCCTCAGGAGAACCCATTTCATATTCAATCCCCGCATAAATATCCTCAGTATTCTCCCTAAATATAACCATATTTGTATCTTCAGGGCGTTTTAAGGGGGAAGGGACTCCGTTAAAATAACGTACCGGCCTTAGACAGGTATATAGATCTAGTTCCTGCCTTAAGGCCACATTAAGGGAACGAATACCGCCACCTATGGGCGTAGTAAGGGGCCCCTTTATCGCTATGATGTATTCCCTTATGGTATCAATTGTTTCTTGGGGCAACCATTCCCCGGTCTGCTTAAAGGCTTTCTCACCAGCTAAGACTTCCTTCCATACAATAGCTTTTTGCCCATCGTAGGCTTTGGCAACTGCAGCATCTAGAACCCTAGAAGCAGCCCGCCATATATCTGGACCCGTACCATCTCCTTCAATAAATGGTACGATCGGATAATCTGGTACATTTAAAAGACCGTTTTCTACATTTATTTTACTGCCATTCATAATAACTACCTCCCAAAAATCTCTTGTATACTTTATACAAAAGGGAAGCATTTAACTTCCCATCTTGTTTTTAATCAAATTTAAAAGTACCGTTTTCCTTGAAATGTTCTACCAATCCACCATCAGATAGAATCTTTAACATGACATCTGGCAGTGGTGCGATAGGTAAGTCTATACCTTTAGTTTTGTTGTGTAAAACCCCTGCTTGCAAATTGACCTCCAGTTCATCACCTGCATCAATTTGATCAGTATCACATTCAATAACAGGTAGGCCTGTATTTATGCAATTGCGATAAAAAATGCGGGCAAATGATTTGGCTATTACAGCCCCAATATGGGCATGAATTATAGCTAAGGGGGCTTGTTCCCTTGAGGAACCACAGCCAAAATTACGCCCACCTACAATAAAATCACCCGGGCTAACCTTATTATAAAAATCGGGATCTAAATCCTCCATAACATACTTGGCTAATTCATTCATATCACCAGTTCTAAATTTATGGCGGCCAGAAATAATATAATCAGTATTGACATCATCACCAAACTTATGAACTCTACCTTTTAAATCCATTATCTCCCCTCCTGTCCTAATTATAGAAATTCCCTAGGATCTGTTATTTTACCTGTAATCATGGAAGCTGCAACGGTGGCGGGGGAACCTAAATGGACAAAAGCCTTATTATTACCCATCCGACCTTTGAAATTACGGTTAGCTGTTGATATTACATTTTCCCCATCTGAAGGAACCCCATTATGTGTACCAACACAAGGCCCACAGCCGGGTGTTACCACAGCGGCACCTGCTTCAATTAAGGCTTCTATTAGGTTTTCACGCATGGCTTGCAACATTATCTGCCTAGAGGCAGGTGCCACAATTAAGCGGGTACCCCGGTTAAGCTTTTTACCCCGGAGAATTTGGGCCGCAATACGTAAATCTTCAATCCTACCATTAGTACAAGTTCCAATAACCCCTTGCTGGACAGGAACATTATTAACATCCTCTATTTTGGCTACATTATCTACTGTATGAGGCATAGCTATCTGGGGGCTCAAGTTAGATACATCATATTCCTTAACTCGGGCATAAACCGCGTCATCATCAGCTTTAACGGGTTCAAATTCTTTTTTACTATGTTTTTTTACCCATGCAATAGTTTTTTCATCCGCTTCCATTAAGCCACATTTGGCACCCATTTCAATAGCCATATTGCTAATGGTAAAGCGTTCTTCAATTGATAAAGCACTAATAGCCTCACCCACATATTCTACTGCCATATAGGTAGCCCCATCTGCAGTGACATCACCTATTAAATATAATATAAGGTCTTTGGAATAAACCCCCTGGGGTAACTTACCATTAAGCACAAATTTGAAGGTTTCAGGCACCTTAAACCATAATTTGCCCGATATTATGCCTGCAGCTAAGTCCGTAGAACCTACTCCAGTAGAAAAAACATTAATAGCTCCATAGGTGCAGGTATGTGAATCTGCTCCTATGACTAAGTTACCTGGTACCACATGCCCTTGTTCCGGAACTAGTTGATGACATACCCCATCACCTATATCGTAAAAATGAATTTTTTGTTCATTAGCGAAAGTCCTCATTTGATGATGAAGCTTAGATACACCCTCTAGTGGGCTTGGTGCACTATGATCAATAACCATAGCGATCTTAGCAGGATCAAAGACATTCTTGGCCTGCATATTATTAAAAGCATCAATGGCAAGTGTTGATGTTCCATCCTGTCCCATCACGAAATCAAGATTAGCCACAACTATATCATTGGCTTTGGCATCTTGGCCACTTTTCTTGGACAATATTTTTTCAACGATTGTTTTTCCCAATCTTATCTCCCCTCTTTTACATAATCTTCATATATACAAACTAATTCTTTATCAAATAAAGACCTTTTTAGATTAATAGATAATTCCCGGGCCTTAGCCAAAACAATTTGGGATTCTTCGTCAGTTAGGTCTATACCATATTCATTAACAAATTTTGATTTAACCGAATTAGACCCCGAATGTTTACCTATGACAATTTGTCTTTCTAGACCCACTTCCTCAGGAGTAAAAACTTCGTAAGTAAGGGGGTTTTTAATAACACCATCCCCGTGGATTCCAGATTCATGGGCAAAAATATTTGAACCCACAATAGGCTTATTAACATGCAATTCACGTCCCGAGGCCCTAGCTACATATTCAGCTACTTCCTTGAAAATCTTAGTGTCATGGGTTAAATTAACCCCCATTAAGTATCTTAAAGCCATGATGACTTCCTCTAGACAAGCATTACCCGCCCTTTCCCCTAATCCATTAACAGTAACCCCTATATAATTAGCCCCTGCATAAACCCCAGCCAAGGCATTAGCAGTAGCCATACCAAAATCATTATGGGTATGCATTTCGATGGGCAAGCCAACTGCATCTATCAAGGTCTTAACAAATCTAAAGGAAGTTAGTGGAGTAAGGGTTCCGACTGTATCGCAAAATCTGAGCCTGTTAGCCCCAGCGTGTTTAGCTGTCAAAGCAAATTCGGTTAAAAAATCAATATTAGAGCGCGAAGCATCTTCAGCATTTACCGAAACATAAAGCTCATGGTCTTTGGCGAACTTCACCGCATCTGACATCCGATTCAAGACATCTTCTCGGCTAGTCTTTAATTTATGTTCAATATGGATATCAGAAGTCGATATTGAAATGGCCACTGCATCTACACCGCAATTTATTGATTCCTTGACATCAGATATGACTGCCCTATTCCATGCCATAATACTAGATTTCAGGCCCAGACTTACTATTTCTTTAATACAATCCCTTTCAAAGCCACCCATAACAGGGATTCCCGCTTCAATTTGGTCTATACCTATCTGGTCCAAATATTTTGCAATGCGTATCTTTTCAGCATTAGCAAATACCACTCCGGCCGTCTGTTCCCCATCCCGTAAAGTAGTATCTACAATGTTTATTTTGGCATTCTCTTCCATGAACCATTCTTTATTAAGACTTTCCCATAACATTTAAAACTCACTCCCTACCTAAGCGGTCTAATAACAACTTGTTAACAATGGCTGGATTAGCCTGCCCCTTAGTAGTTTTCATAACCTGCCCTACAAAAAAGCCTAGGGCCTTCTTTTTACCTTCTTTATAATCCTCTACCACTTTGGGATTATTGGCTACTATTTCATCTATAAGGGCTAATAGAGTTTCCTCATCGGAAATTTGTGCCATACCTTTTTCCTTTACTATGGTTTCGGGATTATGGCCGGTATCAAACATATCCTCTAAAACATCTTTAGCCATTTTACCACTTATCACCCCTTGGTCAATAAGTAGCAATAAGTCAGCTAAGCTTTTGGGGGATACCTTACTTTCATTTATTTCTATATTAGCATTGTTTAGTAACCTGTTTAGGTCACCCATTATCCAATTGGCCACAACTTTAGGTTCATTATATAGGTTAACGCATTCATCAAAAAAACGTAAATGCTCCGGAGTCAAAGTCAAAACACTGGCATCATATTCCGAAAGCCCATAAGTATTAACCAAACGTCGGTTGGCTTCTTCAGGCAATTCGGGCATAGCATTTTTTACCTTTTCAATCCATTCTGCAGCCACCCTAACTGGAGGCAAATCCGGATCAGGAAAGTACCTATAATCTTCGGCTTCTTCCTTAGTCCGCATGGACTTGGTCATCTGTTTTTCCTCATCCCAAGTTCTGGTCTCTTGGATAAGTTTCTCCCCGTTTTCCAGGACATCTACTTGCCTTTTGGCTTCATAATCAATGGCCCTTTCCAAAGCACGAAAAGAATTAAGATTCTTTATTTCTACCCTGGTACCAAATTCGGCAGCACCTAAAAGCCTGACTGATATGTTGGCATCGCATCTTAGGGAGCCTTCCTGCATCTTACAATCTGAAACTCCCGCAAATAATAAGACCGAACGCAACTTTTCCAGATAAATTCGCGCTTCTTCGGCACTACGTATGTCAGGTTCGGAGACTATCTCCAAAAGGGGTACTCCCGCTCGATTAAGATCAACTAGGGAAAAGGGTGAAGTCGTAATAGAACCCTGGTGTATTAATTTACCTGCATCTTCTTCTAAATGCGCCCTGGTTATCCCTATCCTTCTTTTCTGGCCATCTACTTCTACATCTAAATGTCCCCCTAGACAGATAGGATAATCATACTGGGATATTTGATATGCTTTAGGTAAATCGGGGTAAAAATAATTCTTTCTATCAAATTTACAATAATCAGCTATATCGGAATTCAGAGCTAGGCCTGCTTTAATGGCATAGTCCACAGCTTGTTTATTCAGAACCGGTAGCATACCTGGAAATCCCGCACAAATCGGGCATACCTGCGTATTCGGTTGGGCCCCAAATTCGGTAGAACATGCACAAAAGATCTTAGTTTTTGTTTTTAATTCCACATGCACTTCTAGGCCTATGACAGTTTCATATTTACTATACATTTATTTCACCCCCAAAACGGGTTTTTGTCTATGATAATCAGTATTTTGTTCAAAGGCATAGGCAGCTTGAATAATAGAACCTTCAGCAAAAGGTTTACCTATGATCTGCATGCCTATGGGTAAGCCCTCTATAAAACCACAAGGTATTGATATGGCAGGTAAACCAGCCATATTAACTGGGACAGTTAGCATATCATTACTGTATAAGTCTAATAATTCATGCACCTGGCTGCCTATTTTAAAAGCTGCAGTAGGTGTAGTCGGGGAAATAATCAGGTCAAAATTATGAAAGACTTGCTCAAAATCCTGCTGAATTAGTCTCCTGATTTTTAAGGCCTGTAAATAGTAGGTCTCATAATTACTGGAACTTAAAATATAAGTACCGAATAGAGTCCTTCTTTTTACTTCTGGCCCTAAGCCTAGACCTCGATTATTAATATACATATCTTCAATATTTTCAGCAGTCAGGTCGTTAATTCCATACCTTATACCATCTAGCCTAGCCAAATTAGTACTGGCTTCAGCAGAAGCTATTGTATAATAAGCCGCCAGAGCATGTTCACAATGAGGTAATGATACCTCCTCAATAATGGCACCCAATTCTTCGTATTTTTTTAGGGCCCGGTCAATCTTGGCCTTAACTTCCGAGGCTATGTTTTCCTGGAAAAACTCTTTAGGAAAGGCAATTTTCCTTCCCTTAATATCTGTCTCTAAATAAGAGCCATAATGAGGGCTAGGTAAATCGGCACTAGTCGAGTCTAGTAAATCCCGACCTGCAATAAGATTCATTATTATAGCAGCATCTTCCACATTTTTAGTCAATAGCCCTACTTGGTCCAGGGAAGAAGCAAGGGCTGCTACACCCCATCTAGATACCCTGCCATAGGTAGGTTTAAGTCCTACTACACCGCAATAAGATGCAGGTTGCCGAATTGAACCACCAGTATCAGTTGCTAAAGCAAAGGGTATTTCATCAGCTGCCACAGCAGCAGCAGCACCTCCCGATGAACCTCCGGGTACCCTAGTTAAATCCCAAGGATTATAAGTAGGAAAAAATGCGGAAAGCTCTGTAGAAGTACCCATGGCTAATTCGTCCATGTTCAATTTACCTATTAAAATGCCACCTGCATCCTTTAGTTTTTCGGCCACCTTTGCATCATAGTTGGGTATAAAATCCTCTAGCATCTTAGATGCACAAGTAGTTCGGATTCCCTCAGTACAAATATTATCTTTCAAAGCATAAGGGATACCCTTTAATACCCCAGCTGCAGTCTGGTTTTCCATTTGCTTTGCTTGATTCCTGGCCACATCACCTGTGAGAGTAATAAAAGCCTTAATTTTGCCATCTACTTTTTCAATGCGCCCTAATATGGATTCCACAATTTCCGCAGGTGATAATTGTTTTTTGTTTACTTTATCTATCAATTGACTTACAGTAAGCTCATAAGCTGACATATATCTTTCACTCCCCTACATTATCCTAGGCACTTTATAATGTCCCTCAGCAGTGACTTTTGCGTTTTTCAGCATCTCTTCTTGTCCTGGACTCGGTATAACTTCATCGGGGCGAAAAACATTATAATTAGGTAATATATGAATTAAAGGTTGGGTATTATCTGTATTTACTTGCCTTATTTTCTCTACACATTTCAAAAAGGGATTAAGCTCCTGGGCAAACCTTTCCTTTTCCTCCGCAGATAAAGACAGACTAGAAAGAAAGGCTAATTGCTCCACTTTCTGGCTTGTAAAGCCCATGAATACATCCTCCTTTGCATAAAAAAACATTTACGCTCAATATTATACCAAAAGAACGCCTAATTAACTAACTTTTTATCCTATTCAATTATCGGCTAAATAATTAGACTATAATAACATAGGTTAGATTAAAATACCAAAGCATAAAGAGCCATAATTATTGGAACCACTATTATGCCTGGTAGTAAGTTGGCCACCCTTATTTTAGTAATACCAATTATATTAAGACCTAAACCCGCAATTAAGACCCCACCTAATGCAGTAATGTTATTAAGCATGGGATCAGTTAAAATAGGTTTGATAAAAGTGGAGCCTAGGCTGATTGCTCCCTGATATATCAACACTGGAATAGCCGAGAATAAGACCCCTATTCCCATGCTAGCAGCGAATATAAGCGAAAAGATACCGTCTAACATAGATTTAATTAATAGAATTTCATAATTACCGGTCAAGCCATCCTCTAAAGCTCCAACTACTGCCATAGCCCCTATGCAAAATAATAGACTAGCTGAAACAAATCCCCTAACAAACTGATTATCCTTATCAGAACCAAACTTTTCCTGCAAGAATAAGCCTAGCTTATCTAGTTTGGCTTCCCATTGTCTTAACTCCCCGATGATAGCCCCAATCGCCAGACTAATACCTACAATCGCTAAACTTTCCGCCTTAAAGGCATACTGAATCCCAATTATCAAGACTAATAGACCTAAACCATCTTCAATGGTCCTACTTATATTTTGGGGAATACCCTTACCCAGGAATAAACCTATTAAACCTGCAAAAATTATGGCAAGTGCATTTATGATAGTTCCAGTCATATAACTCCCTACTTTGCAAAATAAATACCAGTAAAATTATACCTCGCTTGCTGTAAAAGGTAAAATGAATTGTAAAAATGCTGGATAAAAGATATGAAACCCAAATGCAATGGAAAGTCCCCTTTTGCATTTAGGTTTTCTTTAATAGCTCTACAAATTCTGCCTCATCTAAGATGGCAATTCCTAGTTCTATGGCCCTATCTCTCTTACTGCCTGGCTTATCTCCCACTACTACATAATCAGTCTTTTTACTAACACTATTAGTAACTTTACCTCCTAATGCTTCTATGCCTTCCCTTGCTTCAGCCCGGGTAAAAATATCTAAAGTCCCCGTTATGACAAAAGTTAGCCCAGTTAGTGGTGAGGGCTTATCTTCTTTTTCAGCTTGGCTAACATTAACTCCGTAGGCCTTCAATTGCTCAATAGTTTCAATATTGCGCGGTTCAGCGAAAAACTTAACTACACTTTCGGCCATTTTGTCGCCAATTTCCGGAATAGTAATTAATTCATCTACCGTTACAGTGCTAAATTTATCTATATGTCTTATTTCTTCAGCTAAGATATGGGCTGCTTTAGCCCCGATATGCCTTATTCCCAAAGCTGTAATCAATCTGTTAAGGGGCCTACTTTTACTTTCCTCGATAGCATGAAGTAAATTGTTGGCCGATTTTTCTCCCACTCTTTCTAAACTTAATAGGTCCTTGGCAGTAAGGGCATATAAGTTTTCTACCTTTTCAACCAGGCCCGCTGTAACTAATTGTTTAACCATCTTAGGTCCTAATCCCTCGATATCCATAGCCGTCCTAGATGCAAAAAATACTAAACTTTCCATCAGTTGAGCGGGACAATTAATATTTTCACAACGGATGGCTACTTCACCCTCCAAACGGACTGCTGTACTCCCGCAAGCCGGACAATGGGTTGGTGCTAAGATTTCTTCCTCCACCCCCACCCTTTTTGCCGCCAGGGGTTTTATAATCTCGGGGATAATATCTCCAGCCTTATGTAGTAAAACTATATCTAGCTTACGAATATCCTTTTCCTTGATTAAATCAAAATTGTGCAGACTAGCTCGACTGACAGTGGTTCCAGCTAGGGAAACCGGCTTAAGTTTTGCGGTTGGTGCAATTATCCCTGTCCGCCCTACATTAAGTTCTACATCCAAAAGTTGAGTTTCTTTTTCCTCAGCCGGAAACTTATAAGCGATTGCCCATCTAGGGCTTTTTGCAGTTTGACCCAATTCATCCCTATGGGCGAAAGGGTTTAATTTTACTACTATGCCGTCAATTTCATAGGGTAAGTCATATCTAATCTCCTGATAATGTAAACAATATTCATAAACCTCGGCAATATCAGTACAGGCCTTCCATTTATCATTTACCGGTAGGCCCAAGTCTTTTAAATAATTTAAGCTTTCGGCTTGATTATCTAGAGATGGACCCTCGATATAAAGTAAATCATAAACAAAGGCTGATAATTGGCGTTTAGCTGTAATGGTCGCATTTAATTGTCTTAGCGAACCTGCTGCTGCATTACGTGGATTGGCAAATACTTTCTCCCCTTGCTCCTCACTAATTTTATTTAATCTCACAAACTCCATTTTAGGCATAAATATTTCCCCGCGAATTTCCAAACGGGGAATAGATTGCCTTAGCCTTAAAGGCACGTTTTTTATAGTTTTGACATTTTGCGTGACATCTTCCCCCACATTACCATCACCCCGTGTAGCGGCTCTGACAAATAATCCATTTTCATAAATTAGGGAAATAGAAACCCCATCTATCTTTAATTCCGCCACATAGGAGGGATTAGGGACTATTTTTTTTATTCTCCCTTCAAAATCACGCAAATCAGCCCAAGAAAAAGCATTATCTAGGCTTAATAAGGTAGAACGGTGGGTATAAGTAGTAAATTTAGCTAAAACTCCCCCACCAACTTTTTGGGTGGGGGAATCCGCAGTTACCAAATCGGGATATGCCCTTTCTAATTTAAGCAGTTCTTGCACCAAGCTATCATAATCGTTATCACTAATAATAGGGTTATCCAAATTATAATAATAATGCTCATGCTTTTTAATTTCTTTTTTTAAATCTTCGATTCGTTTTTTAGCTTCCATTATGCCCCCAAATATAAAAAATATCTTTTATAGTAGTTTTTCCAATGGGGCTAAATCTAACCGTAACATCCTGACTCCAGCCTGATCAAAGTCAACAATAGCTACTTCTCCATCCTCAATAATATCAGTAATAAGCCCTGCCCCAAACTTCTTATGGAAAACCCTCATATCTACCATAGCCTTGACTATGGGTTTGCCATGTCTAGTATAGGTTGATAAAAGGTCTTCGGGTATTTCCTGCAAAAACCTAGAAGGCGGATTGCTCCTTTCATAGCCATATAGCAACCTAGATTCAGCATTAGTTAAAAATAACTGTTCCTGGGCTCTAGTGATACCTACATAGCATAGGCGCCTTTCCTCCTCAATGTCTTCGGCGCTTTCACTTCGGTAGGATGGGAAAACACCTTCCTCCATACCAGTCATGAAGACAACTGGAAATTCCAAACCCTTTGCTCCATGAAAAGTCATCAAGACTACCGAGTCCGAATAATCGACATCATCGGTATCTTGTATTAGGGCTACTTGAGCTAGAAAATCCTCCAAAGTCAAATCTTCCTCACGCTCAAATTCCACCCCTAAAGATTTTAATTCTTGTAGGTTTTCCACCCGTACTTGAGCATCGGGTTGTCCACTATCCTGTAAATCTTGTAAATATCCGCTCATTTGCATGACTTCATCCAAAATTGTGGCAATAGAGGCACCCTCCCTGGATAGTTGGGCAAAATGATTAATCATATTATAAAACTCCTGCAATTTGCCAGTAACTTTTTTACCTAGGTTAGGAATTTCCTCCACGAATTGTAATGATTCTAAGGCAGATAAATTATGTTCACTAGCATAATTTTCAATCTTTTCTACCGTTTTGTCCCCAATTCCCCTTCTAGGAACATTAATGATACGTTCGAAACTTAGCTTGTCATTATTATTTATGGCCAACCTAAGATAAGCAATAATATCCCTGATTTCTTTACGCTCGTAGAACTTCCGGGCTCCCACGATATTATAGGGAATGTTTTTTCTTAATAAGGATTCCTCTATAGCACGGGACTGGGCGTGATTGCGGTAGAAAACTGCAAATTCCCGAAATTCCCGATTAGTTTTAGCAGCTAACTCAGAAATAGTATCAGCCACAAAAGCAGCTTCATGAAAGCTATCTCCCGCACAAAACCGTACTATTTTTTCCCCTTCACCTTTATCAGTATAAAGTTTTTTATCTGTAAAACTTTCATTATGCCTGATTACCGAGTTAGCTGCAGTTAAAATGGTCTGGGTTGATCTATAATTTTTTTCTAATTTAATTATTTTACAATCTGGGTAGTCCTCCAAAAAACGATTAATATTACGTGGTTCTGCACCACGCCAACTATAAATAGATTGATCAGGATCCCCTACAATAAATATGTTTTCCGATTCAGAGGCTAAGAGCTTAGCCCAAATATACTGGGCATAGTTAGTATCTTGGTATTCATCAATCATTATATATTTAAACCAGTTTTGGTATTTTTTTAATACTTCAGGGAAATCCCTAAATAATTTTATACAAAGTACAATTAAATCTTCAAAATCCAGTGCATTTAATTCCTTCAATCTATGAGTATAGCTACGAAATAGACTATAATATTGGTCCCTTATTTCCACAGCCTCTTTTAGGTTGGCAAAATACTTTTCATAATTTACTAGACTATTTTTAGCCCGTTTAAATATCTGGATTACTTCTTCCGCTTTAGTTTCGTAATCATTTGTTTCCTTCAAAATAGTCTTAATCAATGATTTGGCTTCATTATCATCAATAATTGTAAAGTTCCTGTCGTAACCTAGTTTATCTATATCCATGCGCAAAATTTTAAAACAGGCAGCATGAAAAGTTTGAACCCATCCCCCTGAATAATCAGGAAGCATAGAATTCAGACGACTTCTCATTTCGCCAGCTGCTTTGTTAGTAAAAGTAATAGCTAAAATATTATTAGGTGCAACACCTTGCCCAACAAGGTAAGCAATCCTTTTAGTCAGCACACCTGTTTTCCCGCTACCTGCTCCTGCCAAAACTACGCAAGGCCCATCTATATGCAAAACTGCCTCTTTTTGTTCATTATTTAGGCCTGATAAAAGATCCATAAATTCTAACCACCTTTATAAAATTCGTCTGTCTCCCATACTTATAATATCACATATTCTGAATTCCATGAAAATTCGTTAATAAAAAAACAAATTCCCAGATATAGGAACTTGTTGGGCAGGTTGAGTATTTACCAAGAATTTAATTTTTCCCCTCAATTAATTTTAAAAAAAGGTCTACTAATATAGGATCGAATTGTATTCCAGCATTGATTAATAATTCCTCGACAGCAGCTTCGTGGCTCATGGCCTTACGATATGGCCTATCACTAGTCATCGAATCATAGGCATCGGCTATGGCTAATATCCTGCATTCTATGGGTATATTTTCCCCCTTTAACTCCAAGGGATAACCCCCACCATTCCACCATTCATGATGTTTCAATATCCAATCGGCTATAGGGGTTAGTTCTGGGGCAGATAGGGCTATACGGTGTCCTATCTCACTATGCCTTTTAATTATAGAGTACTCCTCCTTAGTCAAAGGCCCTTTTTTGAATAAAATAGAATCTGGGACCCCAACCTTACCTATATCGTGAAATTGGGCAAATAATTTAAGTTCATTAATTTTCCGCTTATCAAAATCCAAGTTTTTCGCCATTTCTACTATTAGATTTTGTACCCTTTCCCCATGCCCTTCAGTAATAAAATCACGCACCTCCAAGGCCTTCATTAAAGTGCGGACTATTGAACTACGGGCACTTTGCCCACTATGTAATTTTTCCCTATACATATTATTATCAGCTTCTTGGTATAATTCTATCATAGAAATACTATCATCATGGCGCACAGCATAACCAATTGATAGGCTTAGGGGCACCTTTACATTGCCCTCGTTATAAAGCGCTATGTTTTCCTGTATCCTTTCAATGGAGCTTTGTGTAGCGCGTCTTTTAGAACCCGGTAATAATATAGCAAATTCATCCCCACCTACCCTAGCAACTATATCAGTCTTGCGAAAAGAATTACTAAGTACCCTAGCTACTGATTTTAATAGGTTATCACCTTCATCATGGCCTAGAGTATCGTTTATCAATTTTAAACCATCAAGATCACACATAATTAAACTAATTGGGGCATGACCAGTATCTTGAAAATCTTTCATTTCTTTCTCAAAATGACCCCGATTAAATAATCCTGTCAATATATCGTGTCTACTTAGATATTGTAGTTTATCTTCAGCCAGCCTGCGTTCTGTAATATCGCTACCTACTGCCTGATAATCAATCAAATTATTAGCATCATCATAGACAGCCCTAAGTGTCCAATGCAACCACCTTACAGTTCCATCGGGCATTTGGCTTCTACATTCCATGGCCTTTACCGGAGATTGGGGTTTTAAGGAGTTAATACACTTAAGCACATATTCCCGATCACTTATATAAAGATTATCCAAAAAATTTAGGCCATAGATTAAATCCCGCTCTATGTTGAAATAACGGCAATAAGCCCCATTAACAAAAGTAATGGTCCCATCAGGTAAATACCTACAGATCAATTCAGTCTGATCCTCTACAACAGCCCGATACCTAGCCTCGCTAAATTTAAGCCGTTCTTCGGCTAGCTTCCTTTCAGTTATATCCTCAGCTAAAATCATACCCCCAATGGTTTCTCCCTTTTCATTAATAATTGGGGAGGCGTTTAACTTGATCAATATCTTCCCAGCTTCCTTGTGAATCAGATGGGTTTCATAACTGCTAGATTCCCCATGGTGTAAGCGGTTGTATATTCTTTCAGCCACATAATCCTTATATTCATCTACAATAAAATCAACTACTAATTCCCCGATTACATCTTCTGGTTTATAACCCAATATATTATAAGTCTGTTTATTAACATAGGTAATTCTCCCCTTTAAATCATAGGTAACAAATATTTCATTTAAGTTGTCAATAAGGGTGTTGAGATATTTCACTTGTTCATTAAGCTGTTTCTCACTTTTTAGTAGGGCATCTTCGGCTTTTTTCCTTTCTGTAATATCCCTGATTAGGCCTTTGAAACCAATAATTGTATTATTATCTTTTATGGGCATAACTGTGCTTTCCACATACATTTTACTGCCACTTTTATGCATTACATACCAGCCAAACTCTTTGACGGGTTTACCTGTTTTATATACCCGATTAAAGGTACGTAAAACTTTTTTGGCATTGATATCATCCATTACCAGCCTATAACTAGCCCCTATCATTTCTGCATGCTTGTAGCCAACCGCTTGGAGTATGCCCCGATTTAAAAAAGTAAAATTCCCCCTTAGATCAACTTCAAAATACCCGTCATCTAGACTTTGGATAATATTTCGATACTTTTCTTCGCTTTCTAATAAGGCTAATTCCTGGGACTTTTGTTCGCTTATATCCCTTAGGGTCTGGATAGCCCCGATTGTATTACCCTTATGGTCTAAAAGGCGTGAAGTTTTGCTAGCTATGTATGCCCCATTAACTCTTAGTTGAGGACAAAATGCCACCGCATTTATAGTCCCATTATTTAAAGATATATTTTGATAATAGTCTTTGGGGTTTTTATCAGCAGATATGACAAAATCAGCTATAAGTGGCCTTCTATTACCATAGAAAGGTATAGCATATTCATAATTACCCCTGCCTAACATTTCCCGAGCCTTTATGCCAGTTAGTTCCTCTATAGCCTGGTTCCACATGGTGACTCTGCCCTCCAAGTCGATAGCAAAAGTAGGGTCAGGTAAAAAATCTAATATATACTCCAGGCTTTGATGGGCCTCTGCTAGGGCGTCCTTGTTTTTTTCGCTTTCATCTAGTTGCTGTCTCAACTCTTCTTCGATTGCCATCAATTGTTCATTAGCAGCCCTTAATTCTGCGGATAAAGTTTCTAATTCCTGATAGGATTTTTTTAATTTTCTTTCCGCCCTTATCAAATCAGTAATATCTATAGCTAAACCCATTTCGCCTACTGTTTCCCCATTTACGATAATGGGTGAGGCGTTTATTCTTACGATTTTTTCGGAACCATTCTTGTGGACAATAGTAGTCGTATAAATGCCAGGTTTATTAGACTTGATTCTCTTCATTAAGACTGAGCGGAAATGTTCCTGATGTCTTTTAGCTATAAACTCCCACATATAACGACCAAACATTTCCCCAGTAGTATAACCTATAACCTCGTAGGCCTTTTTGTTAATATAGGTAAGCCTACCTTCTAAATCATAGGTGTATAAAACCTCATTCATATTCTCTAACAGGTTTTCCATATAATTAGGCTCCAAAAAAGGATTTTGATTGTTGTCATTAGAGAACATGAGTTAAACCCCCTTCTTTAAAAAAGACTAAGATAATTAATTCGATTAAAAGGAATGCAAGTCCTTTTTTAAGGACAAAATTGAGGAAATATTCACTAAGATATTAATTAAATTCATTAATCCTTGTGCAAAATCATTATAATTTTTATACTATTATATAATAATCATAAAAATTGTGGTGAAAGTATGAAATTAGAAAGCTTAAATTTACACGGTCTTGGCCTAGATGAGGCCATGGAAAAATTAGAAATTAATCTGAAATGGTGTGTAAAGCACCAGGTGGAAATTTTAGATATTAATCATGGCAAGGGATTTCACAGCAATCGTAATTTCTCCGTCATAAAATCCGAAGTCCGTAAATTATTAAAAGATAACGTTTTTCTAAAAAGTAATAATTATGTTATAGTTTTAGGTGAATCCGACCTACCCATTGCCCTGACTTTTGATGCGGGTCATACCCTGCTTGTAAAAAGGGGCTTAGAAAATTCCTATCTAGGCAGTAAAAAACAGATAGAAAAAAACCTGCGCATTTATTCTGGTGAAGGTAAAAAACAGCGCAAGATGGCGAGAAAAGCTAATTCTTATAAAAGGTATAAGTAGTTTAAGGAGGAAGAAATGTTTGCTAAGGTCTTAGATAATATTTATATAGTTTCACCGACTAATTCGGGTACTTTTCCCTCTTCCTACAGTTATTATATTGATGATGAGGTGAAAACTGTAATAGATACACCCCTAGATTCCCGTTTTATAGATTGTTTTGAGAATCGTCCTGTGGATTTAATTATCAATACCCATTTCCACCGGGATCATAGTGGTGGTAATCATTTATTCCCCAATGCCAAGATATATGCCCACCCATTAGATACGCCTGCTATGCAATCAGCTGAGGTTTTTTGTGAATATTATGGCTTAAATGAACCCGATAATGCCTTTCTTAAACCTGGCATGTTAGGATGGCTTAATTTTAAACCATCCCATATTTCTAAGCATATTGAAGATGGTGATATTATTGATCTGGGTAAAACAAAGTTGGAGGTAATACACACACCTGGACACACCCCCGGCCATTGTGTTTTATATGACCGTGGGCGTGATGTGCTTTATTCTGGTGACATAGATCTGACCGGGTTTGGCCCCTGGTATGGAAACGCAGTTAGTAATGTGGATGATTTTATAAGATCTATTGAAAAAATAATTGAGCTAGCCCCTAAAATAATTTTATCTGCCCATAGGGGAATCATAGACAAAAATGTTGTAACTAGTCTTAAGGAATACCTAGAAAAAATATATATTAATGAGGAAAGAATCCTAAATTCCTTGGCCAAACCTTTAACCCTTCAGGAATTAGTCGAAAAGAAAATTATTTATAGTAGATGGATTGAGCCCGAAGCCCTATACGCTTTTTTTGAAAAGGTTTCTTTAGAGCGTCACCTAGAAAGATTAATAAAATTGGGACTAATTACTTTCGAGGATGGCTATTACAGAACCAAAAATTCATATCCCCAGCAGACATCTTGTAAGTAAATTCTACCTACAAGATAAACTTAAATTTAAAGGGCATATTGTTTAATATTTCTTCTTTAAGGGTATCTTTATGTGCCTCGAATTCATTGACCTTGCTTTTAGTGATCACCATACTAAAAGCCCAGCACAAGCCCAGATAGGGCATTATTTTAGTCATATACGGTTCGCCAGCCGGGTAACGTAAATGTATTAAAGGATGTAAACCGATATCAAATAAATCTTGCCTTAGCCGTATATCATCTATACCAGTATAAGTCTGATATTCAGCCAGATCAAAATCGAATTCCTTAGCTGACTCCTTGTCCTTCCTACTAGAAAAACAGGCCTTTAGCTTTTGTTTTTTCCCTGCACTATTACTGGCTAAAAACTCAAAAAATTTATACCGCCTAGTTTTCGTTATTATCGTTGGATCTGCAATAGTAATAATGATTCCATTCTCCGTCAATCTGCTAGCAGCCAAGTTAAGTAGATTAACTGGATCCTTAAAATGATGTATTGCGGAAGAAAATACAATCAAATCATATTCAGCATCCCTTTCCAAAAAGCTAAAAGCATCATCTTTGATTAGAGTAATTCCCGTCACACCAAGTTTTTCAGCCTTTTTTTCAGCCACCTCTAGCATTTTATCAGAAACGTCTACTAAGTTAACCCTACAATCGGGATTACATTCCTTTAAAACAAAAGCCGCTTTGCCAGCTCCCCCACACATATCAGCCGCCCTTAGCACCCTATCATTTGATAAAGCCAACATATCTAGAACCGCTTTGAATATCACAGAATATTCAGCATAAAGATACTTCGGTTCCTCCAAGTCTTCATAAAATTTAATTATTGCATCATCATCATATTTTTCAATATTGGCATGCAATATATCTTGTTCTGAATAATCTTCCCATCTTTTTTGTCTACTCATGATTGCCCCCTTAGAGAAATGTACTATCAAGATAAATTCATTCGGCATAAATAGACTAATACCTGCACAGAAAAAATAAAAGGGAATAATTATTCCCTTTTAGGTCTTTTTATTAAATTATTCGCCTAATTCCTTGTCGGCAACCTCTACATCATCATCTTCCCTAGCTTTTTTAAAGCTGTTGATAGCTTTGCCAACTGCTTCACCCAATTGCGGGAGTTTACCAGGGCCAAATATTATTAACACAATTACTAATATAAAACCTACTTCCAATGGACCGAAGTTTCCTATGAAGCCAAACACTTTTTCATCCCCCTTATCCTAATCCTATATATTAATGATAGCATTTTAATTAACCTGTCTATTTAATAATAATATATTTTCTCCATAAATGATATGGTTTCCATAATTTATATGTAATTCTTATACTTATGTAAAATTTTAAAGAAGGGCCTAGCAAATATTAGGGCAAATAATACATTCCCTGCTGAATGCATCATATCAAAAGGTAGACTAGTGGCCAAAATAGCTATTAAAGTGGACCAAGCTAGGGGAAAAGTGAAGGCCAGCCAGTGCCACAGATTCATGATTAATCCGAAAAAGAGTCCCCCCAATCCAGCCAAAAATACAAAGGGAATATATCTTAATTTGTTCTGATTCCCACCCAGCCAGCCCGCTACAAGCCCACATAAAGCCCAGCCTAACATTTGCCAAGGAGTCCAAGGACCTTGGCCTAAATATAAATTGGAAACAAAAGCACTCACCATACCAGTCAAAAATCCAGCCCGGCTCCCCCATGTATAGCCCGCTATCATTATTATAAAAGTCATAGGCTGAAAACTGGCTATGCCTACAAAAACTATCCTGCTGACTGCTGCAAAAGCCGACAAGGCAGCTGTTAAGACTAAATAATTTATACTAATTTTCCTGCTCTCGAATCTGGCCAAGATTAAAAATATTATCGCTATTATAATAATACTAGAAGAAAGAGCCCAATTAATATCAGTAGGCGAATTTAGCAGAAATAATAAAAATAGGGTAGTAAAAATAATGATGAATCGTCTTAAGTTAAGGTTCAAGCTCATGGTAACCCCTCACAAACTTGGGGTGTCAGGAGAAATCCTTTGGCATCATCATAGGTCAAAATACTATTATTTACCTGCCTAAATACCCGATTGACTTGGGGGGCGTAAAAAGTTGCTTTAGTCAAGATGTCATACTTATCTCCAAAATCTATAACTTCCCCCTTAGACATAATGGCAATATTATCTGTATATTTAGCGATAAACTCTATATCATTGGTTACCATAATAATAGTTGTCCCTTTCCTTTTGATTTCTGCTAATACTTTCCCTAGATTGGATTGCCAGCTATAATCTAGACCCCTGGTAGGTTCATCTAAACATATTATTTCTGGTTCATGAATTAAAACGGCAGCCAGGACTACTAATTGCTTTTCACCCAGGCTTAAATCACGTGGATCCACATAACGATAAGCAGTTAAATTAAATTTATGAAGCCAACTTTCTATCTTACTGGCTTTATCTCCTATGCTTAAATTATGGCTTAATTCCTCCTCAACAGTAGATAAATACAAAAACTCATCTGGATTTTGTGGAACATAGCCTATTTTGGGGGGTTTTTGCTGGCGCTTAATATTTCGGCCTTTTAATAAAACTTGACCTTTATCTGCCTTTAAAATACTTGCAATGAGTTTAAGTAGGGTAGATTTCCCTGCTCCATTATGCCCAATAATAGCGCTTGTTTCACCCCCAGGAAAGCTGATGTTAATATTTTTAACCCCCAGCAAACCTGGCGAATATTTATAAGACACATTCTTGAAAGTAATGATAGCCTTTGCCTCTGCTTTATTGGGCTCGCTGCTAGCCTCGGCCAGTGAAGTTTCTTCCTGAATGGTATTCCCTGGATTAGCAATTATTTGTCTAGCTACCTGCACATTTAAAGGAATTTCTAAAAAACCAGCCTGGGCAAACAGCTTAGGAATATCGGGAATCAGCCTATAATTATTTGCTACTGCCCATCCCGGATAAGCCCCTACTGCACCATCATATAAAATTTCTCCCTCTTCCATTGCCACAACCCTAGTCACCATGCTGATAATACTTTCCAAGCGATGTTCAGCTATGATTACTGTGATTCCTAGTTCTTCATGTAAATATCTAATCACACTTAATAAATCCTTGGCTGCTATGGGATCTAGCTGTGAGATAGGTTCATCCAAAAGCAAAATATCGGGCTGTCTAACTAAAGTAGCAGCCAATACTACCCTTTGTTTCATACCCCCAGAAAGTTCGGTTAGCCTTTCCCCCAAATAGGGTACTAAATTTAGAGCATTGCTTATTTCTGCTACCCTTTGTTTCATAATTTGTGGGTTTATGCCTAAGTTCTCCAGGCTAAAGGCTATTTCATTTTCTACCTGGTTTTTAACCATCTGAGCCTCTACCTCTTGAAATAGTAAGGCTATCTTATCGGCTATTTGTCTAGGGCTTAGCCTATTAAGGTTAACTTCATCGATCAAGACTTGTCCTATTAATTTGCCCGGGTAAAAATTAGGAATTAAACCAGCTATACTTCTTAACAAAGTAGATTTTCCACTTCCAGAACTACCTACCAAAAGTACGAAGTCCCCCCTATTTATAATAAGATTAATATTTTGCAATGCAGGATTTACCGCATCTGGATAATAATAAGTTACATTTTCCAGTCTAATTTTAACCATAATTTACAACTCCAATTTAAAAGTAGGGGGAATGCTAATAATAAAACCAAAATATAGGTCACTAAATAATTTATCTGCAGAAAACTGCTTGTTTTGGGATAATAACTGTAAAACCCTAGGCCCTTTATTTGTACCCACAAAGCCAAAATCACTAGTAAAAATATATTTATCACTAATAAAGCATCAGTAAAACGCCATCTCATCTGCTTATAAATTGTATATTTTCCACTATTAAACCCCCTACTGTATAATGATTCACTAGTTTTTAAGGACCTGTCCAAACTATTCATCAACAAAATACTCATAGTAGGGACTAAATCTTTTATCTTTTCCGTAGTAGTGAGATTTACAGTACCTAGGCTACGATGTTTTTGAATGGCTTGAATCCTACCATAATCTTCTGCTATAAGAGGGAATAAGCGCATAGACATGTTTACAATCAGACTTATTTTATAGCCTAATTTTCTAGTCAAACTTAAAATTTCATCCGGGTTAATAACCAAGCTATAAAAATTAAAGGCACTTATAATAGTCAATAATTTAAGGGCAGAAATAAGCCCATAAAGCAGACTTTCCTGGTAAAAATTTAGCACCCTGCCGAAAAAATTAATCGTGCCTAAGGTTGTAGTCCCGTTTTGATTAAATAGAAGATTGACTAAGATAATAATAGTCATTAAAGGCAAGGCATATTTCAATTGCCTGATTAAATTCAAAAAATTACCCGAAAAAATCACCGTCAAATTAACTAGGGCAAATATGCTGATTATATATAAAGGATGCTGAAATAAAAGCACCATAAATACCCAAGAGATTAATAAACCTAGCATTACTGCTGGATTAGTCAAATAAAATAAATTGGGTTTTGCTTGATAATTACTAAACATAAAAACCCTTCCTAACTAGGAAGATAAGGCTATCA
>CAZUSS010000014.1:0-29178 GCA_964623245.1 uncultured Syntrophomonadaceae bacterium | reverse complement strand
CCGAGGACATTCAGGTCGCAGCTAAGACGGGAACTTCAGAGACGGGACGAGCTGGAGATAACCCTAAAAGTGAATTCCACGGGGTATTTATTGCTTTTGCCCCAGTTGAAGATCCGGAAATTGCTTTCGCGGGTGTAGTTGAATACGGGCGCAGTGGTGGGGGCTCAGCAGGGCATGTTGCCAAGGCACTTTTTGAACAGTATTTTGGTATCGTAAACCATCTTGAAAGTGAAGAAGTCGAAATAGAGGGAATTATGCCTGAAGAAAATAGCGAATAATCAAGGAATTTTATTAAAGAAAAACGACTATAACAGGGCTTTTGACGGAAAAAACGCCCTGTTTTTTTATTTTTCATCAAAGGAAATAGATGGTAATGGTAGAAGATTAAGGTATGAGTTTTAATTTAATAGGATGGGGGTTTATTATGTGGGGGCAGTATCAGCTCTTAAGAAAAAAGGATTATTTATAAACCTAGAAACATGTGATAGTTTTGCAGATATAAAAGTGGGCCTGATTAGGGAAATTGAAAACTTGGAGCAAATAGCTACGGGGATGAATGTAATTATTGATTTAGGGGATAAAGGCATTACTACTAAGCAGGTACGAGAAATTGAAGATGTTTTGCTTGACTATGGTTTATATCTTAAGGAATTAAAGGCTAATCCTGTTTCGGAAAAACCGACGGGTGAACTAAGTGGTGAAAACAATGTCTTTAGTGATATGACCCCTTATGAGAAAACAACCTTGATCTGCAAAAATTTGCGTTCTGGTCAAAAAGTTTTTTCACAGGGGAATGTGGTTATTTTAGGAGATATTAATCCCGGTGCAGAGGTTATAGCCAAGGGGAACATCTTAGTAATGGGAACTTTGCGAGGGATGGCACATGCTGGTGTATTTGGGGATGAAAAAGCTATCATTGCCGCTTATCGGCTTAATCCAACCCAAATCCGTATAGCTAATCATATTACCCGTCCCCCTGACGGGGAGTCTATAGTAGTTAAAAGCCCCGAACTGGCTCGTATTAGAGCTGGAAAAGTTGTTATTGAAAAGTTAAAAATATGATAGGAGGCAAAATGATGGAAAACAAAGTTATAGTTATTACTTCAGGCAAAGGTGGGGTAGGCAAAACTACTACTACTGCTAATATTGGCACAGCGATAGCTATGATGGGGAAAAAGGTAGTCTTATTAGATACAGATATCGGTCTTAGGAATCTAGATGTTGTTATGGGTTTGGAAAACCGTATAGTATTCGATATCGTCGATGTAGTAAATGGTAATTGTAAGTTAAAACAAGCCCTAACCAAAGATAAAAGATATGATGGCCTATATCTCCTACCAGCAGCCCAGACTAAAGAAAAATCAGCGGTTTCTCAACATCAAATGAAAAATCTAATCAATGAACTAAGGGATGAATTTGAATTTATATTAGTGGACTGTCCAGCTGGCATTGAACAAGGGTTCAAAAATGCCATAGCTGGTGCTGATGATGCTATAGTTGTGGCTACACCAGAAATTTCCTCGGTTAGGGATGCAGATAGGATTATTGGTTTGCTGGAAGCTTCGGGTTTCAGGGATCCCAAGTTAATCATAAATCGCTTACGGTCAAAAATGGTAAAAAGGGGCGATATGATGGACATTGAAGATATTTTAGATATTTTATCTATTGAACTTATAGGGGTAGTACCCGAAGATGAATATATTGTTATATCGACTAATCGCGGTGAACCAGCGGTAACAGATAATGTTTCCAAAGCAGGAGCCGCTTATAGAAGGATTGCTAGAAGGATTATGGGACAAGATGTACCATTTTCTACTGGTGATGATTCTTCATCTTTGGTAAACCGTTTTATGAAGTTGGTCAAATTAGCAAAATAGGAGGGGGAATATGGCTTTGTTAGATATCATAAATAAAATATTTGCAAAAGAAACTATAAGTAGCAAAGACATAGCTAAGGAGCGCTTGCGTCTGGTTCTAGTTCATGATAGATCCTTGACTATATCTTCAGAATTTCTTAATGCCTTAAAGGAAGATTTAATTAAGGTTATCAGGGAATACTTGGAGATTGATGAGGAGGAGTTACGGGTTAATCTGGAAAATGAGGATAACTCGGTAGCATTAATTGCAAATATACCTATAAGGGGTTTCAGAAAGGTAGTAAATGAGTAAAAGATATTTTTATTAAGTTTTTTATTTAATCCTTAGCGATCAAGAACGATCAAGCTGGGGATTTTTTTTATTTACCAAAGTTTAAAAACTGGACATGGGGTTATTTACTTATATAATTAAGTCTAGGAGGTAAGGGTTTTGGAATTAAAAAGGCTTAAGTTTTTAGATAAACCATTTTTAATAGTTTTGACTCTTATTATTGCTTTCGGCTTAGTAGTATTGCTCAGTGCGACTAATGCTATATCCAGTAACCCCTTTTATTATTTAAAAACCCAAGTAGCAGCCATAATATTAGGCATAATAATATCAATTTTTATTATTCGCTATGATTATGCACAATTACACCAGTATAATATATTTATTTATGGTCTGGCCATCTTTTTATTGATAATTGTCTTACTTTTTGGTGAGGAATTAAGGGGGAGTACGGGATGGATTACTATCGGTCCTTTGCCTACATTCCAGCCCGCAGAATTTACTAAGATTATGCTGATTATTGCTTTTGCCGACTTCCTAAACAAGAGAAGGAATAATTTGCATACTATAGCAGAATTAATACCTTGTTTTATCTATATGGGAATTCCTTTTATCCTAATTATGATGCAGCCCGACCTAGGGACTGCTTTAGTGTATTTAGTAATAACCGTAGTGATGTTGTTCGTGGCTGGGGCTAATCCCAAGATAATGATTTCCCTGATACTAAGTGGTGTAACCTTAGTAGCCTTGCTTTTATTTCTACACTTTCAGTATGATATGCCTTTGCCCTTGGCTGACTACCAAATTAAAAGACTGACTATGTTCGTGGATCCTTATGATGATGGACAAGGTGGGCGGGGATTAGGATGGAATACCATTCAATCCTTAGTAGCTATCGGTTCGGGTGGATTTTGGGGTAAGGGCTTGTTTAATGGTACCCAAGTGCAGCTTAACTTTTTACCCGAACATCATACGGACTTTATTTATGCGGTAATAGGTGAGGAATTAGGTTTCATTGGAGCAGCATTTATTATTATTTTATTTGGACTTCTCCTTTTAAGAACCGTTTATATTGCCTATAATGCCAAGGATTTTTATGGTACCTTGATAGTCCTGGGTATTTCTGCCATGTGGCTCTTCCATATCTATGAAAATATAGGTATGTCAATCGGAATAATGCCCATAACTGGCATACCCTTACCTTTCCTGAGTTACGGGGGTAGTTCCATGCTGACCAATGTAATTGCGGTAGGAATAATACTCAGCATAAATATACGGGGGAAAAAAATAGTTTTTTAGATTCTGTGGCATACTACTTTCAAAGGAGGGGGCCATATGGCAAAACTAGATAATATTTTAGCCAAAAGTGTACTGAAGGAAACCATACTATTCATACCTAATTTTGTAAAACTTTTATATCGACTTATGCAGGACAGTCGGGTAACTTCTACTGATAAGGCTTTAGTAGCTGCTACTATTGCCTATGTTTTATCCCCTTGGGATTTAGTGCCAGATATAATACCTTTTTTCGGCCAATTAGATGACTTGTTGCTAGTAGCCCTGGTATTAAAACGCTTGATGGATAGTGTGGAGGAAGAAGTGCTTATAGAATATTGGGATGGTAATGAAGATTTATTATTGACTATGGAAAAGATTACTGATTTGGCAGTTCGTTTTCTACCACCTAAAATTTATGATAAATTAATCAAAAAGTCCAGGCCAGGCACAATAGATGTGGATTTTGAAGTCAAGTAACCTGAGATTGGGTAAGAATAGGTGCTTTTAATAACAGACATAGAATAGGGGGGACTATTTAGTCCCCCCTTATTATTGAACCTAGAAAGATTTATTTAAGTGAACATAGCCAAATTTTTTTCCATCTGGGCTTTGGCGTCCTTTACCATAGACTGTATCAGCTCTGCACAAGTGGTAACTTCCTTAACTAATCCAATCGATTGACCAACCATAAGTGCTGCATTATCAATTTCCCCCGTTTGCCAAGCGTCTTTGGCTCTTGAGCCAGCTAATAAGGGTATCATTTCTTCTAGGGAGCCGCCTTTTTCCTCCAGTTCTAGGATTTGATTAGCTAATTTATTTTTTAGGGCCCTGCCTTGTAAGCCTACTGATTTACAAATTAAGGTCGTTTCATGTTCTTGGCGGTTGATTAATTCCTTGTAAATATTTTCGTGTACATCACATTCTTTGGTGGCGATAAATCTAGTAGCCATTAAAACACCTTCCGCACCTAAGATCATAGCTGCTGCCATAGTCCTTCCATCAGCAATTCCACCTGTACAGATGACAGGGATTTTAACACTTTCAACTATACGAGGTAGCAAAACCATAGTAGTTACATCATCACTAAGAGGATGGCCACCCTCCTCAATGCCTGCAGAAATTACAGCATCATAGCCATATCTTTCGATATTTAAGGCATGTCTTACAGCTCCCACCTTATGCATGACTTTTACTCCAGCTTTATGTAGCATGTCTAGATATTTTACAGCTGGTCTGCCAGAGACCTCTATAACTTCTACCTTTTCTTCGGCACAGACTTTAAAAATGTCATCAAATGTTTCGTCAGTAAATCTCATAGAAGGAAGTAGGGTGACATTAACCCCTATGGGCTTACTAGTAAGTTCTCTAGCCTTATGGATACCAGTCCTAAATTCTTCAGGTGTATCATAATTAGCAGCGGTAATATTACCTAGTCCACCCGCATTTGAAATAGCTGCACATAGTTCTGGGGTTGCCAGCCATAACATACCACCACAGATAATAGGGTATTCAATACCAAACAAATCGGTTATCCTTGTTTTCAAAATTATTCACCTCTGTTAAATTTATTTTATGTCTATATATTACACCAATAGAATATTGAAAACAAAAGATTATAAGGAAATTTTATTTAAAAGTTAGTTATAAACTAAAAATAAAGGCTTATATATTAAAAAAGAATGTCTATGTCCAAATAATGGGGTGATAGAAGTATGATTAAGTCCTTTAAATTTAGGTTGTTAGCAGTAATACTAATTACTACTCTAGTAAGTTTAGGTATGCAGTTAAATAATAATACCAGGGAAATTCTAACTCCAGTATTAAGTTTTATGCTCAAAGATTATGAGGTGGAAAAGAAGGTTCTAGTAATGTGGGAAAATTCTAAGTTTAGTAGGAACATTCCTATAAGTCCAGTTATGACAGATACTTTTGCTGTGCCTTGTGATAACTTCCAAATAGAAAGGAATTATGGCTGGTATTTGAACAAAAACACCCACAAACAAGAGTTTTTTCCCGGAGTAAGCCTACTCGTACCTGATAATTCATTAGTTAAAGCAGTAATGGGGGGAACAGTAATTGAAATAGGGGGAAGTGGTGAATCAAGGATTCTTATAATTAAGCATGCCGATAATCTATATTCGCACTATGAGGGGCTAAAAGAAGTATTGGTAGAATTAGATTCCCCAGTTAAGCAAGGTGAAGTTTTAGGCAAAAGCCAGGAAAAAGTATACTTTGAATTACGGAGTGGGGACGGGCCTTTAAACCCTGTAAGCATTTTTAATTAAACCATGCTCATAGGTAAAATTGCAGGCGTAAAATTACGCTTCAATCTATTGTTTCTGGCTATATGCCTTTTATATATTTACCTAGGCTTAGGTTTGGAAATACTAATCATAGTGACTTCAGTCATCTTACATGAATTGGCCCATTTAATCATAGCCTTATTACTAGGAATAAAATTTCTAGAAGTAGAATTACTGCCCTTCGGGGGGCAAGCCAAGGTAGAAGATTTTACTGGTTTAGAACCAAGTAAAGAAGTCGGTATAGCTATAGCTGGTCCCTTATGCAGTCTATCAATTTGTGCTGTATTTTACTTCTTTAGCCTGCCTTTCTATCCCCAGGCAATTTCCTATTTAATAAAAATAAATTTATTGCTAGGCTTATTCAACCTATTGCCAGCCCTACCCTTAGATGGGGGAAGGATTCTACGTGCATCCCTATCACCATTGCTAGGGTTCAGGAAAGCTACTTCAATTTGTGCAATAATAGGAAAAATTCTAGCCATCATAATAGCTGGGTATGGTGGCTACTTAATCTATGTGGCCAATTATGGGGTGAATTTCATAATAATCGGGATATTATTATATTGGGCTGCTTATCGGGAAAAAAATTTATTAATGTTCGCTTTTATGCGTTATTTGATTAATAAACAAGGGGAATTAGGTCGTAAAGGTTTTTTGGGGGGGGAACAAGTGATAAGCAAAAAAGACACCTTAATCAAGGATATATTACATACCTCACGCCCCATTACATATATGTTAGTTTTCATAGTAGATGATGACAATAATGTAATAGGAGTTAAAACCGAAGCTGAATTAATCGAAACCCTATTACAAAAAGGTCCCAAGGCGAGGATGTAGGGTGGGGGTCAAACTAAACGGCTATCGCCCCGCTTCAGTTGTATTAGTTTTAAGCAAAAGGACTTACGAATTCATGGAGAAAGCGCTCCTGGAAGCATTGAGTAAATGTAAGGTTATCTTTCATGCTATTTATGACAAAATGTTAAATGCTTAAGGCTTAGCCTATAGATAATGACAAAGGCGGGGGCGCTTTCACCAAAATAAGGATGATTTTCTTTTAGGTTAGAACACTACTCGAACACATCATAGGAAGCCTGGACTAAGATATAAGGTCCATCCATATCAATTACATCGGCAAATAATCTATCCCCATCCGCCTGATATAATTCTATCTCGTAGAAAAAACGTGCTTCGGAGAAGAAGCTTCCATGAAGCTCACTGGGCTGCTGGGAATCACCAAAGTCAGCATACAAGTCAAAACTAAGCATACCCGGACGCATGCCATCCTTTTCCGAAAGGGCTAGCTTATAAGTTCCAGTATAACTTAGGGGTTCTTCCCCAGAATAGCCTTTTCTTAAAACTACTGAACCATCCTCTGCGTATTGAAAAATTCCATAATAATTATCTATCAGATGCCCCATTCCTAATTCATCTGCTCCATCCCACATCCAAGAGCCCATTCCGCCCCATCCCCAATATCCATCGGTTAGGTTGCTATATCTAAGATGTTTCCCTAAATCATACTTATTACCATATGGATACTCCCGTCCAAAAGGTGGCTTTATTCAACTTCCCTATTTATTCCCTTCCCCTACGCGAGCTAGGTATTCTTTTATAATCATTCTAACTAATGCACTGCGGGATATTTGTTCCTCCCTTGCTTGTTTCTTAATTGCTCCAACAGGGGTGCTTGCCAGAAAGTAAGCATTGCACATATTTATATTTACCTGAAAGCATCGTATTGGTTAGAAGAATATTCTATAATTGTTTCTTTAATACTTCATACTCTGATACTGTAACTTCAATATCCTTGAGTATTTTCCTTAGTAGACCCCTACCTAGATCTTCATTATGAAAGTGAACTACCGTTGTTCTTCCATCAGAATGGGCGAAAAATATATGATTTCCTCTTTGCCGTACTTCTTCAAAGCCTAACATAATTAGTAGTTTAATCATCTGTTTATCACTAATAATGGGAAGCCTACTCATATTTGCATCTCAATTTGCTGTACTCCTACAAATTGATTTAGGTTTATTTCGTCATTTTCCATTTCTATACAAAGTTCAATTACTTCCTGAATTCGAGACAATAGCTCATCCATAGTTTTACCTTGGGTGTAACATCCTTTTAAAGCAGGTACGGAAGCTACAAAAACACCATCTTCATCTTTTTCAATTAAAACGGTAAAGGTTTGTTTTTTCAAAATTTTACCTCCATTTCCCTAAATGCATCTTTCCTATTATATTTATATTATACCATTAGCATTTAAGAGTTTAATCATATAAAAAGCCTATTTAAAATAAATATTCCTCGCTCTAATTAATCGGCAATTATAAGAAAAATCCAATCTTTTAAAGGATATGGATAGGGAGCAAAATATAGAAGAAGCAAGGGGTATAGTAGGAAATCATGGCTTAAATAATGTAAAAATAGAATCCGAAAATAGAAAGAGCAGGAAGAAAAAGGACGATTCCATATTTGTACATGATGAAACCTCCCACAGCTTTGATTTGCCGCCCCCGTCTCTGGCGAAAGTGTGTTAATATAGTACTACCTATCTTTTAAGGGGATTTTTATGTTAGATAAAGATGTGTTATATAGGGATATTTTGCCTAGGGTATCTAAACCCGCAAGGTATACGGGCAATGAATTAAATATAATTAAGAAAGAATGGGATAAGTCGGCTATGAAAATGGTTTTAGCCTTTCCTGATGTATATGAAGTCGGTATGTCCCACGTGGGGACTAAGATTTTGTATGGGCTGGTAAATGAGACTACTGACCATTTATGTGAAAGGACTTATGCCCCTTGGCCTGATATGGAGGCTTTAATGCGGGATAATGACATTTCCTTGTATTCCTTGGAATCCTTTCGACCAATTTCTAATTTTGATCTTATAGGCTTTTCCCTCCAATATGAAATGTCTATTACTAATATATTAAACATGCTGGATTTATCTGGAATAAATGTATGGGCTAATTCTAGGGGAGAGGAAGAACCCCTAGTTATTGCAGGGGGACCCGTTGCCTTTAATCCCGAACCCTATGCGGACTTTTTTGATGCTTTTCTCATCGGGGATGGTGAGGAAGTATTAGTAGAATTTTTGGACACCATGCAGCAATACAAGCATTTGGGTAAAAAAGAATTACTGAAAAGGCTTATGGAGATTGAAGGTGTATATATACCTAGTTTTTATGAGGTTAAATATAATTCTGATGGAACTATTGGGTTTAGGGATAGCTTGGTAAAAGGGGCACCTAGTATAATCAGGAAAAGGGTAGTTGAAAATTTAGATACAGCCTATTACCCCGAAAAACCATTGGTACCTTTTGTGGAGGTCATCCACGATAGGGCTGTAATAGAGCTTATGCGGGGTTGTCAGCGGGGCTGCCGTTTTTGCCATGCAGGCATAGTTTATCGCCCGGTCAGGGAAAGGAGTCTTAATACCCTGAAATATCAGGTTGACGAACAGCTTAAAAATACGGGTTATGAAGAAGTATCACTTTCATCTCTAAGTACCCTGGATTATTCTGCTGTGGAGACTTTAGTCCATGACTTGGTAGCTACCTATAAGGATAAGGGAATTGGGGTGTCACTTCCTTCCCTAAGGGTAGACGCTTTTTCCATTGATTTGGCCAATGAAGTGCAAAAGGTTAGAAAAACGACCCTAACTCTAGCACCTGAGGCTGGCAGCCAAAGGTTAAGGGATATCATAAACAAAAACATTAGTGAAGAACAATTATTTCAAGCAGTTGAGGCTGCCTTTAAATCCGGTTGGAATGCGCTGAAATTATATTTCATGATTGGGCTACCTGAAGAAAGCAATGAGGATCTTTTAGGTATTCTGGATTTAATTGAGAAAGTTAGGTATATTGGCAAGGAACATACTAATCGGGGTGTTGATATAAGGCCTAGTTTATCTTCTTTTGTCCCCAAACCCCATACCCCCTTCCAATGGAGGGGGCAAGTTTCGCTGGAGGAATTAGAGGCTAAACAGGAATTTTTAATCAATAAAAAGTTGCGGCGGACTAGAATAAGTTTTCATGATAGCAGAACTAGTATTATTGAAGGGATGTTGGCCAGGGGCGATCGTAGGTTGTCCCAGGTTATTCATGGGGCTTGGCAAAAAGGATGTAAGTTTGACAGTTGGTCAGAATATTTTAGATATGATTTATGGTTGGAAGCCATCGAGGAAAACGGCATAGATTTAGACTTTTATACCACCAGGCTTAGGCCCTATACGGAGGTTTTCCCCTGGGATTTTATTGATATTGGTGTGAGAAAGGAATTTTTACAAAGTGAAAATGAGATGGCTAAAAGGGGTCTTTTGACTAATGATTGCCGAGATGGTTTATGTAATGATTGCGGAATTTGCCCTAGTTTCGGTATTGATGTAGATGTTAGGGGGGTTAGGGAATATGCATATTAGGGCCGAATACAGCGTAGGTTCGAATTTGCGCTTTTTATCTAATCTGGATATGCATAGGATGATGGAAAGAAGCTTTAGAAGGGCTAATATTCCCTATGCTTTAAGCCAGGGTTATAATCCCCATATTAAGTTTTCCTTAGGCACTGTTTTACCTGTGGGGGTGTGGGGGGAAAGGGAATACTTGGATTTAGAACTAAGGAAACATCTGGTTGCCCAGGAATTTATCCAGCAAATGAATTTAGTTTTACCCGCAGGTATTGCCATTAGTGAATGTAAAGTACTAGAGGCGAAACCATTAGCATTAATGCGGGTTATTAATGCAGCCTCTTATGCTTTTGTATTTGAGAAAGGTGTAGACTTGCAGGGGGTAAGGACTAAGATACTTGGCAGTAGTAATTTAATAATGAAAAGTAAGGGTAAAAACAAGGATTTAGACAAAGATTTAAGGCAGGGTATTTTTAAGATTGATGTGCAGTTAGGGGATAAGTCTGATATTATGAAAATATGGGCAGCGGTAGGGCAGCCATTGAATATCAGGTATGATGAATTAATGGAGTTATTAAAGGGATTTGTAATAGACTATAAGATTATAGATATTTACCGTAAGGGTAACTACATATGGATTAATGATAGTTTTTACACCCCTCTGGAAAAGGTGAGTTGATGGTTAGAGAGATTATAGCGGAGGTATACCCTTGGGAGTCTAGGGTAGCCGTAGTGGAGAATGGGCGCTTAGCCGAAGTTTTTTGGGCTAATGATGATGAAAATGTAGGCAACATATACAAGGGTAGGGTTAAAGATGTCCTACCTGGACTTTCTTGTGTTTTTGTAGATATTGGACATAGTAAGAATGCTTTTTTATATGCCGGTGATATTGTAGTACCTGAGGGGAAAAAGGGGATTAATGTATTAGACTTGATGAAGAGTGGTCAAGAAATAATGGTCCAGGTAAAAAAGGAAGCCTTCGCCGAAAAGGGTGCTCGGGTTACAGGTGAAATTTCCCTGCCAGGACGCTTTTTAGTATTACTCCCCACTCAAAGGGATATTTCAATTTCCCGTAAAATAACTATAGATGAACGACGTGACGAATTGAAAGAGCTAGTTGATAAAGCTAAACCGGCAGATGTAGGGGTAATTATTCGGACTGCTTGCTTGGAGGCTGATGATGAGGAGATTATAAAAGAATTAAATGACCTCCTATCTGTCTGGCAGGAGATAATAGCAAGATTCGATAAAGCCAGACCCCCTGCATTAATCTATGAAGATATTGATGTGCTAGAGAGAACCCTAAGGGATTATTTGGATGGACAAACTCTAAAAATAATAATTAATAATATGAAATTAAGGGACCGGATTTATAATTATTTAAAAACAAAACCAGCTAATTTTAAATTTACTATTGATTATGAGGAAGGTGATCTGTTCGAGAAACACGGCCTAGAACGGGATATCCGCAGATTACTCCGCCGCAAAGTATGGCTTAAAAACGGGGGGTATTTAATATTTGATGAGACTGAAGCTATGACGGTTATAGATGTTAATAGCGGAAAATTTACCGGGAAGAAGAGTTTTGAAGACACTGTTTTCAAATTAAATATGGAAGCTGCCATTGAAATACCCCGGCAGCTACGTCTGAGAAGTATCGGGGGTATAATACTGATTGATTTTATAGATATGAAAAACAAGGATAATGAAACCCAAGTAGTAAAAACATTAAAACACGAGTTAGCTAAGGATAAGGCCCATACTAGAATTATGGGAATTACTAATTTGGGGTTTTTAGAAATGACCAGGCGTAAGTCACGATATGGGGTTTCGGAATTTTTCACTGATGATTGTGTAACTTGTAATGGTAGGGGGAGGACTATTAACAATTTTGCCCTATCTTGTGAAATTAAAAGGAAATTGGCTAATATGTGTTATGTTGAAAGTGATGAAATAATATGTGAAGCTAATCCCCATTTACTCCAATTTGTAGAAAATGATGCTAGAAATATGGCTTACATAGAAAGAAGGACAGGTAAAAAAATAAAATTGGTCAGCAATGAAAATCTAGGGATATTTGAATATAATATTAATACCCCGAAATGATGCTAGCTATTGGGCTTGACTTTGTTTGTTATTTATGGTATTTTGACCTTTGGGTTGCGTATTTTTGCAACCGCTCAGTCTAGGTCCCTAAATGGTTATATTTAGCCTACCTATTGACTGGCGAGTCTTATAAAATATGGAGGTGTAATTATTAGTGTACGCAGTTATTAAGACTGGTGGTAAGCAGTTTAAAGTTAGTGAAGGTGATTTTTTAAAGATTGAGAAACTAGATGCCCAAGCAGGGGATACTATTACCTTTGAGGAAATCCTATTAGTTAATGATGGTAATGGCAATTTACAAATAGGAAATCCTTTATTAGCAAATGCTAAGGTTAGTGCCCGAGTAATTGAACAAGGCAGAGACAAGAAAATCATAGTTTACAAGTATAAGAGAAGGAAGAAATATCGCAAAAAACAAGGACACCGTCAACCTTATACTAGAGTCAAAATTATTAAAATTGAATTATAAATGCTTAAGATAACCATAAACTACAAGGATCAAAATATTATAGGGTTTACAGTTAAGGGGCACGCTGCTTATGCCCCTAAAGGTGAAGACATCTATTGTGCAGGTATATCAGCTATAACCCAGACCGCCTTAATTGGCTTGATAAAACACTTGAATTCCCAGCCGAAATATATCCATGAAGCTGGAAATATGAGTGTGGTTCTGCCTGATGATATTAGCCATAGTGATAATGAGAAAGCCCAACTTATATTGACTACCATGTTAGCAGGCTTAGAATCAATGGAAGATAGTTATGGTAAATATATGAAAATGGAGATACGGAGGTGCTAGGTATGTTTGTTTTTGATTTGCAACTTTTTGCAACTAAAAAAGGTGGCGGGAGTACTAGGAATGGTAGGGATAGTGCATCTAAAAGGCTTGGTACGAAAAGACACGATGGACAGGTAGTAAAAGCCGGGAATATAATTATTAGACAAAGAGGTACTAGGATTCATCCGGGCAATAATGTAATGATAGGAAAAGATGACACCCTATTTGCAGTAATAGATGGGGCAGTTAAATTTGAAAGAAAAGGTAAGAATAAAAAACAAGTAAGTGTTTATCCTATTGAAGAAACTATGATGGGATAATGATTGTTGATAATTATAGAATTTTTTAGGCCCCTGGAATAGTTGATTTTTCAGGGGTTTTTTGCCATCAGATTTAATTTTTAAAAGGGAGTGTCTGATCATGGAAGCCTCTAAAACTTTAGCCCTAATAAGAAGTATGCGCCATGACTTTGGAAATCATTTGCAGATTATTAACGGCTATTCTGAATTGGGTTATTTGGATGAAGTTAAAGCCTATATTTCGCAAATAGTTGCGGAAATGAGCCAGGAAAGGCTTTTGTTTGAACTTAAAAGCCCTGAATTAAGCCTATATTTGTTGCAGCAAAAATCGTTATTACAAAGCATGGGTGTAATACTGAAGTATGATGTGATTGATATAGGAGATACCGGGCACTTGCTAGAGCAGTTCGATTTTATGTCCACTGTTCAATCAATTATAGGCGAGCAAAGGTATAATGAGGTTAGCATTTTTGTTTCTATATATGAGCTAGAGGACCGAGTTAAGCTTGTCTTTGATTCCAAACATCCTGTTGATAATTCAGAAGTTTTCTATATTAAGAAGGATAAGTGCTAGACATGAGGAGTGAATAGCTTGTTCATAGATTATGCTAAAATAAATGTCAAGGCTGGTGACGGGGGGAACGGTATAGTTGCTTTCCGTAGGGAGAAATATGTACCTATGGGGGGGCCGGCTGGGGGCGATGGTGGCCGGGGTGGCCATATTATTTTTCAGGCTGATGAGGGTCTTAGTACTTTGTTAGATTTTAAGTATCAAAAGCACTTTAAGGCTAAAAGAGGTGCCCATGGCCAAGGAAAAAACAAGCATGGGGCTTCTGGGGAAGATTTACTAATTAGGGTACCGGTGGGAACAGTAATCAAAGATGATGCCACTGACCAGGTTATTGCAGATTTTCTGACCCATGGGCAAAGTGTAACGGTAGTTCAAGGTGGACGAGGGGGGCGAGGCAACACCCGTTTTGCCTCAGGTAGGAATAAGGCCCCTTCCATTTCGGAAAATGGCGAACCGGGGGAAGAAAAGTGGATTAGGCTAGAATTAAAATTGTTGGCTGATGTGGGCTTGGTAGGGTTCCCCAATGCAGGAAAATCAACTCTCATTTCCCATATTTCTGCCTCCCGTCCCAAAATAGCAGATTATCCCTTCACAACCTTAGTTCCCAATTTAGGGGTAGTACAGACTAAGGGCAAAGACACCTTTGTAGTAGCTGATATTCCTGGCTTAATTGAAAATGCTCACCAGGGGGCTGGACTAGGCCATCGCTTTCTAAGACATATTGAAAGAACTAAACTGCTAGTTTTTGTTTTGGATACTGCCCAGACTGAGGGAAGAGATGTAGTAGAGGATTATAATATTTTGCGCTTGGAATTGGAGCTATATAGTGATCTAATAAGCCGAAAACCCTTTTTGATTGCTGCTAATAAAATGGACATTCCCACAGCTGAGGGAAACCTAGCCAGACTTAAGAAATTGCATCCAAAAAAGGTTTACCCCATTTCTGCTGTAACTGGGCTAGGGATCGCTGAATTAGTTGAGGCGGTATATCAGGAATTACAAGCTTTACCTCCTGAGGTTCAGGTGGCTGGGGAAGAAGTGGTTATTAGAGCTTTTATTGAGGAAAGACCCTTTGAAATTAATATTGTAGCAGGTATTTATGAAGTTACGGGGGAAAGAATTGATAGATTAGTAAAAATGACTAATTTCTCTACTGATGAGGGTTTACATAGATTTCAAAGGATTATAGAGAAAATGGGTGTGGAAGATTCTCTGCGGGAGATGGGCATAGAAGATGGAGACACCGTAAAAATTGGAGATTTGGAATTTGAATATTCGGGATAATATTTTTGCAGGTGGTTTTATATGATTAAAAGAAGTGATTTTCAAAATAGTCAAAGGCTGGTGGTTAAGGTGGGAACTAGTACTTTGACTTACAAGAACGGACAACTTAATTTGCATCGGATTGAACATATTGTGAGGGAATTATCCGATTTACATAATCAAGGCAAGGAAGTTATCCTAGTAACTTCAGGGGCCATTGGGGTGGGGGCTAGCCGCCTAGGTTTTAAGACCGTCCCTGACACTATCCCCCAAAAGCAAGCCCTAGCTGCCATTGGCCAGGGGGCTCTCTTACATTTATATGAAAAGCTATTTGCTGAATATGGTAAAACTGTAGCCCAGGTCCTTTTGACTAGAGATGACCTAGATGATAGGTTGCGCTACCTTAATGCGACCAATGCCCTATTAGCCATGTTGGATATGGGGGTAATCCCTATAATTAATGAGAATGATACTGTCGCAGTCGAGGAAATTAAATTTGGTGATAATGATACCCTATCTGCCTTAGTCGCGGCTATCGTAGAGGCAGAACTTTTGCTGATTTTATCTGATGTAGATGGACTGTATGATGCTGATCCACGCACTAATAAAAATGCGGTTTTGCTAGATGGGGTAACTGAAATTACTGATACTATGGAGGCGAACTCCAAAAGTAAAGGAAGTAGTTTTTCTAGTGGAGGCATGTTTACTAAGTTAAAAGCGGCCCGTATATGCATGAATGCAGGTGTTCCCATGTTGATAGCTAATAGCAATATTGATAATGTAATTCGGCAAGTCGTGCAAGGTAATCAGATCGGTACTCTGTTTATACCGAGGGATTTTAAGATAAATGCCCGCAAAAAATGGATAGCCTTTGGCAGCATGATTCACGGGCAGCTTATGGTAGACGGAGGGGCAGGGGAGGCTCTATTACACAAGGGCAAAAGTTTACTGCCATCAGGAATTATTGAAGTTATAGGTGAATTCGGTTTAGGTACAGTAGTGGCTGTAGTTGACCAATTAGGCCATGAAATTGCCAGGGGTTTAGTAAACTATAATTCGGAGGATATTAGACTTATTGCTGGCAGGCAAACCCATGAAATAGAAGGCCTTTTGGGAGTTAAGGATTATGATGAGGTAATTCATCGCAACAATTTATGGGTGGAAACTGTCTAAGTAGTGATTAATCCAATAGGAGGTTATTTTATGAATAATAATTTACCAGATTATATTAAAGGTTTGGGGAAAAAGGCTAAATTGGCAGCTAGAAACCTAAACACCATGTCAACTGAAATAAAGAACTCAGCCCTTTTAGCTATGGCCGACAGTCTGGAAAAAAACTCTACTGAAATTATCGCGGCTAATAGACTCGATTTAGCAGCTGGGGAAAAAAGTGGCCTAACTAAAGCTTTACTAGAAAGGTTGGCTCTAAATGAGGAAAGGGTTAAAGGTATGGCTGATGGCTTGCGGGAAATTGCAGCCTTACCCGATCCGGTTGGGGAAATGCTAGGCATGACCAAAAGGCCTAGCGGTATAGAAGTGGGACGGGTGAGAACCCCGATTGGAGTAATCGGTATAATTTATGAATCGAGACCTAATGTTACTGCGGATGCAGCGGGACTATGTTTGAAATCTGGAAATGCCATTATCTTAAGAGGGGGAACCGAGGCTCTTAATTCCAATCGTGTAATTGCCAAAACTATTAGTGATGCAGCTGTGGCGAGTGGCATACCAGAAGGTGCTATCCAGCTAGTAGATAGTGAAGAACGCCAAGCTGCTGAAATCATGATGAAAATGCATGATTATTTGGACATCCTAATTCCACGCGGTGGTCAAGGCTTAATTAAAGCAGTTCAGGAAAATGCTAGTGTACCTGTAATCTTAACCGGTATGGGCAACTGTCATGTCTATGTTGATGCAGCCGCCGATTTGGATAAGGCCAGTAAAATCGTGGTTAATGCGAAAGTTCAGAGGCCTTCAGTGTGTAATGCTGCTGAAACCCTTTTAGTTCATAAAGATCTTGCAGCTGAGTTTTTACCGGGTATAGTTCTGGAATTGCAAAACCATGGGGTGGAAATTAGAGCCTGTGCTAGGACGAAGGCTATAGTGGCAGATGTTAAGGAGGCAGTCGAGCAAGATTGGGATGAGGAATATTTGGCTCTGCTTATAGCAGTTAAAGTGGTCGATTCACTCGAGGAAGCTATTGACCATATAAACCAGCATGGTACTGGCCATAGTGAAGCAATAGTAACTGAATCATATACTAATGCTAGAATTTTCTTATCTAAAGTTGATGCTGCTGCAGTTTTCGCCAATGCCTCTACCCGTTTTACGGATGGTAATGAATTCGGCTTTGGGGCAGAAATGGGTATCAGCACCCAAAAGCTACATGCCAGGGGCCCTATGGGTTTGACAGAATTAACCACTAGTAAATTCGTGATTTATGGGGATGGGCAGGTAAGGGGATAACAATTAATTAGAATTGGAGTAGCATTGGTTCCCTAGGACCTGCAATCATAGAATTTTGATTATCAGCTACTGGTCAACCAGTAGCTATGGTTAATTTCTGCTTATTGTTACCGTGCATATAAATCCACAAGCCCCATATATAAAATGACCATAATTACCTGTATTAATGTCAATCTAGCCTCATTATCATCAATGGTGATAATCCTCACTAAATTTGCAGTTGCAAATAAATTTAGATTATTATAAACTTTATTTTTTTAGGTAGGGATCTCCCCATGCAAAACATTAAAAATTTGTTCAGCATTTTGATGGTGTTGGTTGCTAATTAGATATTCTAGTATTTTAATTCTTTGGTAAGAAGGGCGTATGTTTCTCAGTCCTGATTCATCTGCTAAATTTTCTAACTGCAGATTCATCAAATATTCACCTCCTTATCTTTCTATACAAATTAGTACGTGGTTGTAATAATGATTGTTATTTGGTATTGATTGCAAAAAACAATACTATACAAAAAAATCTTGATAAGTGGAAACTTTTGATATGGTTTAATTCTGGGTAGATAAATAATAGATAGAATTAAAAGCCATCTATATTGAAATCGGCAATGCAAAGTACAGCTAACATACCAAGGCAAAAAGTCGTTATATAAATAAATAATTCCGATTTAATCGAAACTTCCCGGATTTTCAGAGGAACGCTATATGATTTGCAAAGGGGATACTTTTTAGTTTTATAACAATGATGCAATAAGCATTTTTTGTATATTATTGGTACCACCAACTATACTGCATACTTTTGCGTCCCTAAAATAGACATTTGCAATATGATTAGATTCGTAGGCTGCAGCGCCAATTATATCTATAGCCCCAGCAGTGACATATTGTGCTACCTCACTAGCAAATAATTTTGCCATGGAGGAAGCCTGCGTAAAATCTTCCTCGTTATCAATTAAATCGCAGGCACGCCAGACCATTAATCTGGCAGCCTCGATAGATGTCGCCATTGAAGCTATGGGAAAAGAAATTCCCTGATTGGAAAAAATGGGGCGCCCAAATTGGTGGCGCTTTTGGGCATAATCTAAAACTAGTTGGTAGGCGGCACGGGCTATGCCTACTTCAATAGCAGCAATAAGGGTACGTCCTATATCCAAAGTATGGGTTAATAATAAGTAACCACTATCACGGCTTCCAATTGCCAACTCTTCCCCCAATTTTACATTATCAAAAACAATCCTCGCAGTATTCGCATAATTAATCCCCATGGTTTTTCTGATTAAATTGACCTTTATCTTATCATCAGGAACAATAAAAAATTGAAAAGCCCTTTTACTAGCTGGGTTATTATTAGCACATACAGTAACAAAACTTGCAACTGAACCATTGATGATATAATCTTTTACTCCATTAAGGATAATATATGTATTATCGTACTGGGCAGTAGTTTGCAGATTTTCAATATCTGAGCCACCTTTGGGTTCGGTTAGGGCGAAGGCAGCTAAAGTAGCTTCTTTTCTAGTTAATGGTGTTAAAAGTTTCCGTTTTTGTTGGCTAGTACCCCCAATAATAATAGGTAAAATTGCATGCATGGTTCCTACTATAGTTGCTGCTAAACCAGCACAAGCTGCGGCAATTTCTTCAATGAACATTGCTAGTGTTAGGTAATTAAGACCACGGCCTCCATATTCAGTTGGTATAATCGGAGCAATTAGATTTTTTTCAGCTAACAAATTAATAAAGTGCCAGTTGAAGTCATCTTGCTTCTTAGCCATGTCTAAAGCAAATGGTGCTATATTTTCCGTGGTGAATTGTCTAATGTAATCAACTTGGTTTCTTTGTTTTTCGTCCATTTGAAAGCTAATCATGGTTTCCCTTCCTTTCCCTGGGTTTTGAGCCACTTAATATAATTGAAAACTGATTTGCGGTCTTCCTTTGGTAAATCCTTCATTTCAACTAATAGTTGCAATATTTCACCAAATTCATCGGGAGTATCGTAGTTAGGCATCTGCTTGTCTCCTTCAATGGGGCGCATAAAATATTCTAAAGGCCGATTAAGTATATCTGCAATTTCCTGCAATCGTGGATAATAAACACGACGTTTTCCTTTCTCATAATTTGACAAACTGGCCTGTGATACACCTAGCATTTCAGATAATTCTTTTTGATTGAGGCCGGCTTCCTCACGTGCAATTTGGATACGATATCCAATTTCTTTATAGTTCACGACTGTACTCCTTCTAAAATATTGAATTTGTGTATATTTATAATAAGTATAATATAAACCTTTACAAAAACAAATAATTATAACATTATTTATACCCCCTCGATATATGTATATAAATAGTAGCCCTAAAACGGGGCAATTGAGTTGACTTTGCAGAATATTTGCAATAAGATTGGTATAACAAATTGTAATAAATATAACTATTCGTTATATGATGAAGTGTCCGCAAACTATATAATTTTATTTTGGAGGTGGGGATAATGTCATTACCCGACAGATTTAACCCGTATAATTTTCAGAAGTTTTTAGATTGGCGTGAACAGATTAACTTTTATGATGATGATCCATTTATTCAGAGGACGGTTAGACATTTTGTTGGTGAAGAGTGGAAGGAGGTCGATAAAAAAGCACGTGAAATTTCTGCCAAGGCTTCGTATCGTTGGAACCAGATGGCACAATCTATCGCCTATCCGGAAAAGCGGCCTTATATGATGCATTATGATGGTCATCTAAACCGTATTGATAGAATTGTACGCCCTTATGAAGTTGAGCTGATGGAAAAGGAGATATTTTCAGAAGGCTTATTTTCCAGCCAGACATCTCAGTGGGAAAAACTAATTAAAATGTATTTGATTTACCAGAATGGCGAAGCTTGTGTAGCCTGTCCTATTACTTGTACAGAGGGTATGGTAGAGGTTGTAGAGCGTTTTGCAGATACCCCGGAACTAAAAAACATATTGCAGCATTGTAAGGAAGGAATTAATGGAGATTTTGCTATAGGTGCACAATATATTTCGGAAATACAGGGTGGTTCCGATATTCCTGCAAATTTATTAGAAGCAGTAAAGGAAGATGGTAAGTGGCGCCTTTACGGAACGAAATTTTTCTGTTCGGCAACCCATGCTGATTATTCTATGGTTACAGCTAAACCTCAAGGTGAAGATAAGGTGGCACTTTTCCTAGTACCTTCTTGGCTGCCTGGAAACAAAGAAAAGGAAATTAGAAATGGTTATACAATCGATCGAATAAAATGGAAAATGGGCACAAGTGAATTGACTACTGCTGAATTGACTTATGATGGCGCTTTAGCATACCAGGTAGGTCCTTTGGATAGGGGAGTAGCCAACATAGTTGGGATTGTTCTTTCTTACTCGCGCCTAACTGTTGGACTTTCAGCAGCTGCTTTTATGACACGTGCTGTACGTGAAGCTAGTGGGTATATAAAGTTTCGGGAAGCATTCGGACAAAAAATTAGTAATTTTCCCTTAGTTATTGGTCAACTGGCGGATATAGAAAAAACAGCCCAGAGAACTACTGCAGGCGCATTTAAGCTATACAAAAGTGTTATTGCACAAGGCGGATTAGCCAAGGTTTCTAAAGAGTCAGCGACACTAGAAGAGCGCAAGCAAATTTTTAATACTAGGGAACTTATAATGCTACAAAAAATTACTGCCTCATATGATTCAACAGATGTTATCAGAACCGCCATGTCACTTTTTGGTGGCCATGGGGTTATGGAGGACTTTTCTGTATTACCTAGACTTTATAGGGATTCTGCTGTAAATGAATTATGGGAAGGGCCTAGAAATGTCTTATTGATGCAGATTCATCGGGATATGCAAAGGGCCTTCTCTTGGTATGAACCAGAGGAATTCGTAAAAAACATTCTCAAGGGTGGCTCCCCAGAAGTGATTGATGGTCTCGCGGCTGAAATGGCCAAATTGGTGGCTTGGCCCAATTTATTGCAGACTGATGCAGAGACTATTGGGATTGGCATGAGATGGGATAAATTTTGCCACGAATTATTTCATGCTTTTCAAGATATTGCCTTAGCAGAAGTTGAAAACGGGTAAAATTGGTGAAAAGTAAAGGGATCTTTTTATAAGGAGGGGTTAATCAATGGGTGTTAATATAGGAAAAATGATGGCGTATCGGGCCAATTTATCGCCCGAGCTTGAAGCTTTTGTGAGTGACGATTATAGTTACTCTTATGAAGAAGCTAATAAAAGGATTAATCAATTTGCTCATTTTTTAAAAGAAGTTGGATTTTTTCCTGGTGATCGCTTAGCAATTTTATGCCGCAATAATGAACATGTTGTAACAGCAATGCTTGCAGTGGCAAAAGCTGATGGAATAACAGTACCACTCAACTGGCGCCTACAGGCAGCAGAGCTGATCTATATTTTAAATAACTGTGGTGCTTCTGTACTTATTTATGATGAAGAATTTGCTGCTGTAGTTGATAGTATTAGCTCTGACATAGCAGTTCGCCAGTATATTATAGTAGGGGAATCAGAGAACGATATCAACTACGCTAAAATATTTAATAATAGACCATTTACTGAAATACAGCCTACTTTTTGTAACGATGATACCGCGATTATTATGTATACCTCAGGAACTACTGGAAAACCTAAGGGAGCTATGCTGACACATAACAACATGTTTTTTGTTACTTCGGGACATAGTTGCAGCCTACGTTGGAATAACCATTATCGTTTTTTATCAGTTGCCCCATTATTTCATATTGGCGGGCTTGCCCCTATAATTACTAATATACACAACGCTTGTACAACCGTTTTTCTTCCTGAATTTAATCCATTTAATGTTTGGAAAGCAGTGGAAAAACATAAAATTAATTTCATGATGACCGTCCCTTTGATGCTTACTTTTATGCAGAATGTTCCGGATATAGATAAAATGGATCTATCTTCTTTGGATCACATAGTGTGCGGTGGTTCTATAGTTCCAGGAACTTTGATTAATAATTATAAAAAATTATTCAATATAGAGGTAGAAAATGTTTACGGGATTACAGAATATTCTGGAGCAGTAACATTTTGGACTCATGATATGGGACTAGAAAAATATGAATCAGTAGGTAAACCAGTATTCTTGGGAGATATAAAAATAATAGATCCCAATACTGGACAGAGATTAGCAGCTGGTGAGGTTGGTGAAATTTGTATTAGGGGTCCTCAAGTCTTTAAAGGATATTGGGAAAATCCAGGGGAAACGGGCAAGGTTTTAAACAACAATTGGTACTATTCAGGGGATATGGGAAAAGTTGATGAAGATGGTTTTATTTATGTTGTGGATCGTCTTAAGGATATGATAATTAGTGGTGGGGAAAACATATATCCAGCTGAAATTGAGGCCGTTATTGCTAAACATCCAGGGGTAGCAGAAGTTGCTGTAGTGGGTATGCATGATGAGGTGTGGGGGGAAGTACCGTGTGCTTTTGTAGCTAAAAAACAAGAGACGGACTTAAGTGAAGAGGAAATATTCGTTATATGTCGTGAAAATCTAGCCGCGTTTAAGGTCGTTAAAGAAGTTGTTTTTGTGGACCAGTTGCCGAGGAATAGTGTAGCTAAGGTAATGAAGAATGAACTTAGAAGATATCCATTTAAACAAAAAAATATCTCATAATCTCACATTTGCTATTAGTAGTAAAATTTAACTAGCCCTTTAATGCTATAATTTTTATCCGAAGTGGGTGTTATCTTAATTTTTGCTAATGCTTTTAACCTTTATACAGATAAAAAGAATTTTGTTCTAGGATAAGTGGTGGGCATAAGTAACTAAAGTTTACACGCTAAAGGAGCTATAAGCCCGTTGGTTTGTGAACTATACAATTTCAAAATTATTATAACAAGGGGACATAGGGACCGATAACGGTTTGAACAGGCCGGCAATGCTTGCCTGTTCATTTAGTTTAAGCAGCTATAATCTAAGCTGGATATAATCCAGGAAATCATGCAGGCGTTCGAATAATAGTCCTGCCACAAACCAGAAGGGGAGAAAATCTAAACGAATATAGCCACCTACACTATAAGAACTTAATCCCGTATAATCCCAAGGGCAAAAACCTATTGACATATTTAATAGCCAACCCGCAAAAAATTCGATAATAAAGATGACAGATACATATATAAATCCCCTTATTAACCAAGGCGCTGTTCTGATCCTATCATGTAATGGTTCCAAGAAAATTGCCATAGCATAAATAGGGAACATCCATAGGTAGGTATAGCCAGTTAAATACCAGGAACCAGAAATTAGGCTACCCATTCCTGTAAATATTACTTCAGTAAGAAATCCTATTAATCCATAAATAATCAACCTAATAAGCATAATTTATTTTGTGTAAGTAAAAGTTTTTTTTACTAGTAAAGTTTGGCAGTTAGTTTATCAAGACCCTTGGTTCTAGTTGGGTTGATTACTAGCAAATTTGTGGATTTATGGGGGGATAGATATGATAGTAGTATATAATTTAATAAATTTAAGCTATAATGTTTATAAATTATTCATGAATTGTTAATATTTATAGGACTGAGGAGGGGGAATATGTGAATATAGTCTTGGAAAGTCATGAAAAATACATAAATCGGGTTGTGTTTTGGATTGTACTAATACCCGGTTTAGTTTCGGTACCTTTGTTTTATTTTGTATTTTCCTTGGGGGGGAAAACAGCTTTATCATTGCTGGGAATTGTTGCTTGCATTGTTTCTAGGGCCCTTACTAATACAGAAAAGGAATTCTTGAGCAAATATCTATATACCTTATCTTTTGCCATGTTCGCAATCTTAGGCTTCCTGGGGACTGGGAATTTTAATACTGGATTTGTGTTTCTGTATTTTTGGGGAATAATTATGTTTTCTATGTATTTTCAGCCCCGCATTGTTTTTTTATATTCCTTTCTGGTCTTGGCTTTTAATGGGCTTAGTTTTGCAATAAACCCCAATCCATTTTTCATTAATATTCTTCCTCGGGTTTGGATTTCAATTATAATTATATTTATTCTTGCGGCGGTTAGTGCGGGAATTCTTACTCGCCAGGCATTTCTACTAATCGAAAGAGTCTTGGTGAATGAAAGGGAAGGACAGGACTTATTAGATTCTTTAAATCAAACTATTAATATGGTTAAGAATAATTCCCAGGAAATCGGCGCAATAAGCAGCAACCTAAGTGCATCTTCAAATTATACAACAATTTCGGCTAGGGAATCGAATTCCGCTATACAGGATATGGCTACTACTATAACCGAACAAACCCACAATATTTCTCAAGTTTCAGCCGCAACAGCAAGTATGGATAAAATTCTGGCCTCATTATTTAATGAAATAGAGGAGATACAAGAGGTATCAGCCCAAAACAGGGAGGCTACAGAACTAGGAAACAAGCATATAGCAAGTGTTGAAATGGCTTTAGAGAAGATGAAGGAAGTAGTGGAGGTATCTGCGCAAACTGCCAATTTGATGGATACTTCTTTTGCCCAAGTGATGCAAATAACCAATCTTATAAATGATATTACAGATCAGACTAATCTTTTAGCTCTTAATGCGGCCATAGAAGCTGCCCGGGCTGGTGAGGCTGGGAAGGGGTTTGCAGTGGTGGCGGAGGAAGTAAGGAACTTAGCAGCCCAATCAATCGAAGCGACTAAAAACATTAATGAAATAATTGCGGAAAATGAAAAACTTGTCCATGATAGTACGGAAATTACCTTACAGGGGCAAAAGTATGTAAATGAAAGCTTTGAAAGGGTTATTGATACTAAACAAGTTTTTGCGGAGATTGTGGCTGGGGTTGCTGACACCTCGGAACAGCTAAAGAATATCTATGAACAACTAGATGATGTGACTATGGAAAGTAAAAATATCGAATCAATGATGAACAATCTAGCTGCTGCCTCCCAGGAAAATACAGCCGGTGTAGAGGAAGTATTAGCTTCTACTATTATGCAATTAGAAAAATTCGAAGAATTTAATGAACTAGCCCATTTATTAAATAAGCTTTCTGAACAGATGTCTGCCAGTGTTTCATAGCATAATAAAGATGGGTTAGGTGTATATACTAGCATACACACCTGACCCTTGCTTATAGATAAATCCTATTCAATTATCTCAAAATCATACTTTCTGAGTTTATCCAAATCCTTCTGACTCAGGGTATATTCCCGTTCTAATAATTGTCTATCGGTAAAGGTGCCACATAATTCTGTGGACAAATAGCGTAGACCATTATCGTTGACCATGGTTACAATACACCTTAAATCTGGGTATTTGGTGGCGACTTTTTTGGCTGCTGCCACATTACAGCCAGATGATATACCGCAAAAGATGCCTTCTTTGTGGGCAATTTCTTGAGCCATTTTAATGGAGTCTTCAGAGCTAACCAATACAATACCATCAACATATTGTAAATCTAGGATTTCAGGAATTAAACCATCAGCTATGCCCTGGACTTTATGCTGTCCAATCTTGCCATAGGCTAAAATAGGCGAATCCGAAGGTTCGGAGACATAGATTTTAATATCAGGATTTTTTTCCTTCAAATACTTGGCAGTACCTGTTATGGTTCCTCCCGTACCTTGACACATAATAAAAGCCTCAATTTTACCAGCAGTTTGTTCCCAAATTTCAGGAGCAGTATTGTCCAAATGGGCCAACAGATTTTCATTTCTGTAAAACTGCCCGATTTCAAATACTTTATCCCCGTATTCTTTCTTAATTTTGGTCACTTCCTCCAAAACTAAGTCTACATCGGTTTCAGCCCCTGGGGTCAATACTAAATTAGCCCCATATGCCCTTATAGTTTTTTTACGTTCCTCGCTCATCCCTTCAGGCATAACAATGATTACGGGGTAGCCTTTAGCAGCGCCTACCATAGCAGCAGCTATACCCGTATTGCCGGTTGTACCCTCTAAAAGTATCATTCCTGGCTTGAGTAGGCCCTCTTCTTCTGCCTTTCTCACTATGGTATGGACTACACGGTCCTTAAGACTACCACTAGGGTTTGTATATTCCAACTTAACACATATATCAGCTTTTACATCTGCCCCAATCTGGTTAAGTCTTATCATGGGAGTCCTGCCTATGACTTCTAGAACATTATCTTTGATATGCTTATTATTATCCCAATTCATCGCAATTCAACCCCTCCAAAATTATAATGGCCAATCTTCACCGTAACTAAGGGTTCTTGTTAGCTTGAAAGTTTCTTGGGCGGGAAGATCCTCAAAAAAACTAGGTAAATCCTTGGTTTCCTCGTGAAATATTGGCATCATTTCTGCAAAATAGGCATCTAAATCATCCAGATTCCTAAGGGTAAAGCCTTTTTCCTTCATTTTTCGGGCTATATTATTGTTTACTTGGATTTCATATTCTAAAAGCAACTTAAAGAAGTTTTGCCAATCAGTTAATCTTTCCTCACTTTTCCAGTCAATCCCCGGGCAAACAAAATGGCGGCAAATGGTTTCCCTGGAAATCTGATCTAAGAGACAACCAGTTTCAGTGGTGTGAAACTGACACTTATAATTATCACCATCTATGGAATTATTTACTGTTACTGAAGCGTCTAATACTGTAATATCGGATAGACTAAAAATGTGGTCTATTAAGCTAGGTTTATTATCTAGCAAATAAGCCAAATCGGTCGAATAAAAAATTGGTGAATAATAGCCACAACAACCTTTACCATCTTGTCGTGGGCAATCAGCACATAAGTCGACTTCTATATAACTGCGTAAACCCTTATTATGAAAGGTAATGGATATTTCTTTCTGCATAATTTCCCTCTTTTCCTATATACCCCTTTAATAGTATAAAGGGATTACAGTAGAAGGGGCAAGGCTAATATATTTGCATTTATTAAATAAACTAGTTATTATTTAGCTTAATAAAAAAAGAATAGGTGGTAGTTTTAGCTTTGGACAAAATAGGTATTATGGGGGGAACTTTTAATCCCATCCATTATGGACATTTGATTGCAGCAGAGTGGGCAAAAATTGAATATAAATTAGACATAGTAATATTTGTGCCTGCTGCCAACCCCTCACACAAAGATATGGCTGAGGTATTAAATAAGGATGATCGCTATAACATGGTTGAAAAGGCTATTGCAGGCAATCAGGATTTCACTATTTCTGATTTTGAAATGCAAAAGGAAGGCAAATCCTTCACAATTGATACACTCGAACATTTTAAGGGGATTTATCCCAAAGGCGACTTATATTTTATAATTGGCTACGATGCTTTTTTAGATTTACATACTTGGAAAAACTACGAAAGGCTTTTTGATTTATCTACTTTTATAGTGGCTACTAGAACAGGCTATACCCAAAAACAACCGCGACCAACACATGGCCACTTGTCAGAAGAAATTGTAAACAAAATTAATTTTTTTGAAATACCAGAGGTGGGGATATCATCTAGTGGTATTAGGCAAAGGGTTAGACAAAACAAATCTATAAAATACTTAGTACCCGAAAGGGTTGAAAAATATATTTTTACAAATAATATTTATGGAGAGTAAAATGATTGATATAGCTTATGCTAAGGCAATTATAAAGGAAAAACTATCCCCCCAAAGATATATACATTCCCTCAATGTGGCCAAAGAGGCCCAGGACTTAGCAGCCCAATACGGGGAAGATGGGGGGAGGGCATATTTAGCTGGGATTTTACACGATTATGCCAAAGGCCTATCTGCTGATACCTTAATAGCCATAGCAAAGGAATACCATGTCATTGAAAATGAAATTGAATACTCAATACCCGATATATTGCACGCTAGAGTGGGGGCAATTTTATTAGAAAGGGACAATATTATTACTGACTCCAGAATATTAAATGCTATTGGGAGCCATACCTTAGGTAATGCACACATGAATGATTTAGATAAAATCATTTTTTTAGCCGATATGATTGAACCTGGACGGGATTATCCGCAACATCAGAGACTACATTGCCTAGCCTATAAAAATCTTGACGAGGCCATCTTATTCGGACTAGAATTGACAATAAGGTATTGTTTGGAAAATAGGCGTTTACTTCATCCTAAAACGGTAGAGGTAAGGAATATATACTTAAAGATGTGTAAATAAAACAAGGAGAGTGGTAGTTTTTGCCTAATGCAGATATAAAGAAAATGGTTAATCTTATTGTAGATGCTAGTCTGGATGAAAAGGCTAACAATATTGTAGTCTTAGATGTCCATGAACAAACGATAATCGCCGATTATTTTGTTATAGCCAGTGGACGCAACTTCCTACAAGTTAAAAGCATAATCGAGGCCATAGAGGAAAACCTAGCTGCAGCTGGGTTTAATCCTATCCGCAGAGATGGCCATAAAGAAGGGGTTTGGGTAATCCTTGATTATGGTTCTATATTAGTCCATGTCTTTAGACAAGAGGAACGGGAATTTTATGGCTTGGAAGAACTATGGGGCGATGCAGTTGAGGTCTTGGTAAAAAACAACTAATATATGAATCTAAGTATTAGCATAATGCCGATGTGGCTCAGTGGCAGAGCAATTGATTCGTAATCAATAGATCGGG
>CAZUSS010000013.1:11936-29488 GCA_964623245.1 uncultured Syntrophomonadaceae bacterium | reverse complement strand
GAAAATTATATTACTGGGAACGGAAGTTTAGAATTGAAGTGGGAAGAAAAGAGATTGCCATCCATCACATTTACAAAATCAGATTTTTCCAATAATAGACTATCATCAGAAAAAATTGGTGGACTATGGCCAAGTGGATCATATTCTATTAGTTTGTCAGATGTGATGGATAGTGAAACATATAAAGCATATTATTCATATAATATGGCAGAAGAGGGTGCGGTGCAGCCAAGATCTAACGGTGCTGAATGGAATGGTTCCTTAGGTGCTTATAGTTCAACTACGAATGTAGTCGTTGATTTGAAATCCGCCTTAAAAACCCACTTAATAGCAAAGGAAAATAGCTTAGAAACTGAAGAATTTGCAGATGAAGAAGGTAACATATTGAGATATGTCACTAAATGGGAAGACCAAAGCGGATATGGTCATAATGCAAGACAAACAAATGTGGGTGAAAGCCCGCTTCTTGAACTATCATCAAATCATTCATCTATTAAGTTTAATGGTTCGGAAAGCTTAATTATTAATTACCCTGATTATCCTGTGTCTGCTTGTGTAGATAATTTTACTATTTTCATAGTAACCAAACCTAGTGATACAATTACAACCTATGATGAACCAAAGCAAAGCGGTGTTCAGGGTGCTGAGCATGAAATATACACCAATAGATATTTATTTTGGCCTGATCATGGGGGAGACCATAGTGCGGGTCAGGGCATATCTTTAGGTACAAATGGGCTCTGTAATTTTGAGCATGGCTCTAACTATATGCCCCCGACAGCAGTTTATACGGGCAATATATCTAATAGTATATTCACTACTATTGGAATTAAATATGAAGCTAAAAAGCCTTATATTTATATGAATAACAGCAATAATTTAATTGCTATAGGACTGGAATCACTTCGTGATAATGTCTATTCGCCTAATATTATTGGTGGTGGTGATTATGGAAATTATTCTGGTGAGTTAGCAGAAATTATGATTTATGATTTAAGCTTAAACGATGTTAATATGGCGATTATATATGAATATTTAGGCGAAAAATACTAGTATGTAATGAATGAGCTAGCTAAAACAAATGAAAGGGGAGAATTGTGATGATTATTAAATCAAAACCCCGAATAAATTATAAGCAAAAAGGTTTTACACTAGTAGAGTTAATGATGGTTCTGGTCTTATTAGGACTAATATTGGCAGGAATTTATCAGTTTTTCTTCTTTACTAACCGTGCCTATACCGATGCTGATAAGAAAAGTATAGCAATTCAAGAAGCTAACTTATTTATAAGCCAAATCGAAAGAGAAATTCGCCAAGCTACCAAACCTAACGAGAGAACCAAAGCAGTCCGAATTTTAAATGATGGTGAACAAATTGATATATATAGCTTTAATAATGAAACTAATCAATATAAACGCACTTCCTATCGTTTAGATCCTAATGATAAAACTCAACTTCAAAAGGGCTGGGTTGTAGCTGGAGCTAGTACAATAGTACCTGGCACAGATGCTAATCCGCAATATGCTGAAATCTTAGATACTGGTGTAGGTGCTTGGAAAAGCATGGTTACTAATGTTGATAGCACAGAAAATTTATTTATGGATTCCACAGATGACACTACTATAACAAGTGAAAGGCGTTTAGTAAAAATAAATCTAAAAATTCTTGATCCCCAAACAAATCGACCTATAAGCTTAGCAACTTCAGTTATGAGTAGGAGTGGGCGTTCATTAACCTCCATACTATCTAGCGAAGGAGAAACAGATAACTATATATATTTGGCAACAGATATTAAGATAATAGATAATTCAACTGGAAAGGTAATTACAAATAAAAGCATAAATAAAAACAAACAAGATATTAAGCTTAAAGCAATAATTAATCCAGAATACGCTTCAAACAAGGAAATAACTTGGGAAAGTAGTGACACTAGCTGGGCCAAAATTGGCAATATAAAGACCAATTCTGGGGATGAACAGATTATCTCCGTTGAAAAATATGATAAGTTTTCGCTTGTTATTACTTATTATAGAGATGCTACAATTACTGTAAAATCTACGGATGGTAGTGACATTTATGCTACTGTAAATATATCCCAGAGCAATAAGTAATCCTTAAAAATTGCTTAGCAAAAGGAGGTTTGTTAATGTATCAGGAGATTAATAATCAGCGTGGCATAGCCTTACCCATTGTTCTAGCTATCTTGGTAATTATAACATTACTGGGATTTACGGCTATGAGTCTGTCGGAAAACCAGACTTTAATGGTAAATCGACATCAACAAAGCGAAAAAGCTTTATATTATGCCGAAGCCGGAGTACATAGGTATATTAATTTATTAAATGATGATCGTGATTTTTATAAAAATGAGGCAAATGATAATCTTTTTGAAAATATTGCTTTTGAGTCGGGCTATTATTCACTGACTATTATTCGCCCTACTGATGATAATCCTGTCATAACCATACAATCGAAGGGGTGGACGGCAAAAAACCCCCAAATTAGTAGAACTATAGAGGTTAGTATTCATAAAAGAGGCTTTGCCCAAAATCTTTTTGTAACTAATTCTGAAAAATCGGGTAATGATGAAATATGGTGGGTCAGGGGTGATGTTGTTGATGGACCCTTACATACCAATGGAAATATATCTATCGATGGAACAGCTGGAACAGGCACAGTAGGACCTATTTTTAAAGGTCCAGTAACATATAGTGGTGAACTTACCCTAAAAAAAGGTTCAGAGGATTTTGTGATGGGGAATCCAGAAAAGGTTGGCCCCTTAATATTTCCCAACCATAGGACATTACATGAGAAATTTGAAAAAATAGCTGAGGATGACAATTCTTTATACGAAGGGCGTACTTGCATTTATCTTGATGGTGATAATTTAAAAATCCGCAATAAGGATAAAAATATAGAAACCAGAGAAATCCCATCGAATCAAGTTATTTATGTAAAAGGGGGTAATGGAGATAAATGGGCTAACGAAACCGCGAATGTTTTCATTTCTGGAGAACTGGAGGGAAGGCTAACAATCGTAGCGGAAAACGACATATATCTTACCACTTGGGATCCTACTAATTGGACAGCACCCAAAAAATCAGGTAAAAAACATATCCCTCTGGGAACACCCACAAAAGGGATAACATATAAAAATTATAATATTAACACTAATAATATTGCAGAAATTAATGATATGTTAGGGTTAGTGGCAGCAAAAAATGTACTTATACTGCATTATGGATGGCCCAAAGCTGGAGGAGTAGGGCATAGTTCCAATTATGATGTAGGCCCTAAAAACATAACAATTCATGCTGCTATACTAGCATTAGGTCATTCCTTTGGATATGAAAGACACAATGAAGGTGAAAAAGAAGGAATCTTAACTATATTAGGCTCAATAACCCAAATCAAAAGGGGTCCAGTAGGAGTGTTTAGTTCAGGAAAATCTACAACAGGTTATTCAAAAAACTATTCCCATGATACGCGTATGCTACACGATATGCCTCCTCATTTCCTAGAACCTATGAACAGTGGTTGGGAAATACGGGAATGGAAAGAAATATAATAAAAATATATTGCTTAGATAATGCACACCCTCTGCACACCAAATAGTTAAAAAAGCCGAAAACAGGAAAAAACAAAAACCGCGGTAAGTACCGCGGCTACTAGCTTTATCATGGTGGGGCATACAGGAATCGAACCTGTAACCTTTTGATTAAGAGTCAACTGCTCTGCCGATTGAGCTAATGCCCCATGAATAATAGTTACTATACTCTCATATTAAAAATTTATCAATAAGCATTTCATCTTTGCTGTTCAAAATCTCTAAAGAAGTCAAACATATGTGACACAGGCCTCTAAAAATATTCTTTGATTGTCTAACCTTTTTTATAAAACCTTAGGCAACTTGTTCAGAGAAGTATTTTGCTACCACTTCATTTTGGGCTTTTAAAGCCTAGTATTTTTCTGTATATGTTATTATATCTATTCTTATATCTATTAAATGATTGAAGCATTTCTGAGTAGCTTTTAAATCTTTTTTTATTATAGAACATCTCATTATCCAGCTTGTGGCTTCGTTCTACTATGCCATTTTGCCAAGGTGAGTATGGACGAATTCGCTTATGCTTTATTCCCCTTTCTTCCAAATGTAATTCAAAGCGTGTCTTCTTGTTGGTTCTATCAGTATCGTTTACGAATTCATAGCCATTGTCTGTTTGGACTAAGTCAACTTTAAAGCCTAAGTTTTGCTCTAGTCTTGTTAAAAACTCTGATGTGGTATAAGTAGTGTTTTCCTCTACTAACTCTAGGTATCTTTTCCTAGAATATTCGTCTATAGCTGTTATTTGATAATACCTGCTATGATGGCTAGCGAAGCCTATACATTCATTTGGAACGAACTTTACATCTACCTGGACACGTTCTCCTGGGTAGTTAGCTTTTGGCTTTTCATAATTAGATTTAGGGTAGCTTTTTTGTTTTTTTGGCTTGTTTAGCTTCATTTGTCTAATCTGAATACACATGGAATCATAGGATCTGCTGTAACCTGCATCTAGCAGCTTACGATAGACATGAGCCAAGCCTTCATGTCCATGATACCTATACTTGTGTCTAATTAATCCCAATTCATCCTTAGTATGTTGATTAGGATGGCTATGGGGTCTCGTGCTCTTGTTAGCTAATGATTGTAATGTACCATCATACTTCTTACGCCAACGCCAAACTTGTTGTCTGCTAGTGTGATATCTTCTAGCTGCTTTTGCGTTATTATTATGTCTTATTGCATATTCCACTACCTTTTGACGATATCTCATTTCTTCTGTTATAATTGGTTTCATAGGAAAGATTACCTCCAATTATGTTTGTTTGTGGTAAACAACATTATATCAGAGGCCTTTCCTATTTTTTTATTTTCTTGTCACAAATGTATTATCTCTTTTCATTGTTAAATTTATATTCGTGGATTATAGAACTTTTTGCTATAATTCTGCTTTTTTAACAATAATATAATTTAAAGTATGCCTAGCTAAAATCAATAAAAAAGGAAACCCACTAATTTTGGTGAATACTTGGTTAGTGGGTTTTTAGTAATTATTTTAAACCTGATAGGAAATATGATTTATGCAATCAATATTGAAAGAAAAGGGTATGACCTTAATAGAGATAATATTAGCTTTAGGCATTTTGCTTTTGTTAGCTACATATTTTCTTACCTCTATCACTACTAGCAATACTTGGATATCTAGGGCAGGCAAATCTACACAGGCAGTGAACGTGGCTAGTGCGGTTATGGAGGATATACGGATCAATGTTAATTCAATAAATGTGGGGACCTATGCGGATATTATGCTTAATATCTCTGCTCGGGATGGGGGTTTAGGCCTTACTGGTGATTATAGTAAACTTTTGGCTGGACAGGGATTATCTATAGAAGTAATTATCCAGGAAGTTTACCTTAAGGATGGGGTTATTAGGGAAATTAGCCCCCATATGACTTCGGATTTGTTGCAGGTTTTTGTCCAGGTTTCCTGGCAGGAGAATAAGCAGGATTACACGGAAGAACTAAGGGCCCTAATATCTAGAAGGTGAATTCATGCGTAATACCGGGGAGGAAGGCTTTACCTTAATTGAATTGCTACTAACTCTAGCTTTGGGTTCGCTAGTAATGCTTGGATTTATGACGGTCTTTTGGACTTCTACACGGGCTTATGAATGGGGGACCTCCACTAGCGATATTCAATACATGGCCAGACGTGCCTTAGGTGATATGGAAAAGGATATTAAGGAAGCGTATAGTGTATCTATCCATGCAGATACTAGTGGTTTATTGATAAATAAGACAGCAGAGGAAACTGTCGAATATTATCTTAATAATGGTAACTTATATCGCAAACATGGTGGTGCTAGTATACCTATTGCTGAATGTATTAAAGAAGTTAAGCTTAGGCAAACAGATAAGGGTTTAGTAGAGGTAACTATCGAAGCTCAAAGCAAGGAGAAAAAATACATATTATCTACCTCGGCATTTCCGCGTATAGCTATACCCTAGAAGGGGCAGTGAAGCAATGGTTTTGAAAAATGAGAAAGCCCATATTATTCTTATGGCCTTAGTTATAATGCTAGTTTTGAGCATTATTGGGGCTACCTTGATATTTACCAGTGGATTAGAAAGCAAAATGAGCTCTAGTGATAAAAGGATTAAGCAAGCCATATTGGCAGCTGATTCGGGACTTGAGTTGGCGCGGGAAATGATTATAGAAAAATTAAGTAATCAAATTCCTATCAATACCCTTAAAAATGATATGCTAAATTGTGAATTTGTAATGGGAAATGGTCTTAGGGCTATTATCAGCGACATTGATATAAGTGAATTCTATAATGAGGGCAAGATAAAAATTACTTCCGAAGGCAGCTATCTGGAAACTACAAAAAGCATTACAGCTACTTTACAATTTAACAATTTGCCTGCTAGTCCTATAAAGGCTAACAAACTCAAAATTGCTGGTCGCTATAATGAATATATCGATCAAGTAAATACCTTCTTCGATAAGGATGAGGATAATCCTGGTTGGGTGATTAAGACTTATAATAAACCCTGGGGTAGGGTAGTGGTAAACGGTGGTATCGAATGTAATTCTATCGTCAATGCGGAAAATAATAGTGCTTATTTTAATACTAAATTAGCCCAGGACATGATTGATATAATGTGGCCTAAATCGCCATTAGTTTCACCTAATCCAGACCGTCCCCCCCATATTCTTAATTCGGAGGATTTTTTTACCGCTAATCAGCAAAATTATGGTATTGCATTTGAATTCACTAAAAAAGAGGTAGAAGCCTTCTATAAGTTAGCTGTAAATGATAAGGAAAATTGGACCATATGGGAGCCTGGAACCTTTGATTTTGCAGATATTTCTAAGCCCTTTAATTATATAAAAAGCAGCCTAGATGACTCTAAAGGGGAAAGTCTAGCTACCGATAAGGTGGAGGTCTTGGTAAAAAGTGATTTCGGTATTATAATAGGCGATTATTTTAAATTAGTCTTTAAAATGGATAAACCTCAACTACCTGCCTGGGGTGGGGAAGGCAAGATAATATTAATAGCTAGTAATGATAATATTGAATTTGCCCTAGACGCTAGTGCTGCTAGTGCGGATTATGGTATAGACTTATCAGATGTGACTTTTTATTTATTGACTTCAAACAACATTAGATTGATTAATAATTATACCCTGGCAGGAAAGCAGGTTTTTAACAGAAGGTATAGGTATAATGTCTATGCTTTAGCAGGTGGGGATATTGACTTGAATTCTAGTATCGAAGATGTAAATATTAGCGGTGCTTTGCATGCTAGGCAAAATCTAACTATCGATATAAGTGATACGGCTAATGATCCCGATAATCTTCACAACCATGCTAATCAAGCCTTAGTAAGTATCAATGGGCAAAATAATAAAAGTATTATTGACAATTTCCCCTTACATTGGTCATTATTAGGGGAAGGGAAAATTGTGGAATACGTGGGGGAGTAGTGGTTTATGATTTTGGGGAAATCTATTTTAGGCATTGATATCGGTAGTGTTAAAATTAAACTTGTCCATTTAAAAAGATTTAGGGGCAAATATAAATTAATCAAATATATTTCTATTGATACCCCTAAAGGTGCAGTAAAAAATGGTTTTATTGTTGAGCCCCAATACTTAGGGGAAAGGCTGGGCCGAGAAATAAAAAGACATAATCTCAAGGGTGAGAAGGCTATATCTGCTGTACCTGATTCCCAAATATATGTTAAAAACATTATTCTGCCTAAAAGGAAATTAAATGAACTGCGTCAAATTGCTTTTTATGAAGCCGCTAAATTCCTACCTATTCCTTTAGATGAAGCTGTAATTGATGTCTTTCCCCTGCAAAATATTACTAGCGATGCAGGGACAAAAACTGAACTCTTTTTTGCGGCTACCCGCAAAAGGCAGGTTAGCAACCTAGAAGAAGCTTTGGAAATAGCGGGACTTGATATTGAAGCGATAGATATAGAGCCATTAGCCTTAAACCGAATTTTAATCGAAACAAAGACTACGTTGACTAGGGGGATTATTAATATTGGTGCTAATCACTCTTGTTTTTATGTATTTAAAGGGGATAATTTATTATTTCACCGCCCCTTTATGCTAGATGATGGATTGAATCTGCTTGATGAGGAAGCCAATGAAGAATTTAAAAAGGAATTATATCTGGAAATTTTGCGTTCGGTAGAATACTTTAATATTCAATTTCAATATATCCCAGGGCTATTATTATTATGTGGTTACTGTTTCAAATTAGCCGAATTAAAGGACTGGTTAAAGGAGAAAATTAATATTCCTACTGAGATGGGACAGCTTAATCAGAAGATTATTACTGTGAACCACCTATCTCCCGATGAACAAATTCTTATTCAACATGAATACCTGACTGCCCTAGGTCTAGCAATTAGGGGGGCAGTATAATGAAAAGAAGGCCGATTTCAATAAATTTGTCTACGAAACCCCGCCCGGATAATTCCATCTTTATTAAAAATTTAATAATAACCGTCTCACTAATATTTGTACTTGCTGGAGGAATGGGTTTCTTTTATAATAATGCTCTGCAAGAATTTAAGAGTCAGAAAGACATTCATATTGAACTAAATGCTAAGCTGGGGACCTATACCGAGTTACAAGAGGAAATGGAAAGGCAAAAGCTCTTAGAAGAAAAATATTTTGCAAAAGCGAATCATGTAGCGGAAAAAACTAAGGAAACCTATCCTTTAAGTGGTGCCTTTAATATTATTGAAACAGCCATCCCACCTGATACACAAATTATTAATTTGAAAATTGCTCATAATAAAATAGTTCTAAGGGGTTTAGCTGCCAATCATACCGAGGTGGCCCAAATACTAGCTGTTTTACGCACTAATACCGTGTTATCTAATACAGGGATAATTTCTCAGCAAGACATGATTGATAATGGCAAAGTGTTATTTGAAATTGAAGCGGTATGGGAGGCGGTTAGCATATGCAATTAACGAAAAGGGAAGGCTTGTTATTGGCTGCATTTGGGCTCCTTTTAATTCTATATTTGTTTTATGTGCAGGCCTATAAACCGGTAACACTAAAAACCCAAAAACTAGTGAAAGAAAACCAGGAAATAATCAAGATGGGATACAGGGCCGAAAAAGCAGATAAAATTATGGTAGATAATGCAGAGAGCCGAAAACAGGCTTTCGTAGAATTTTGCGAAAAAGTACCAGAGAAAGCCTATTTACCCGAAACGATTGACTTTCTCGAAAAACTTAGTAAATATAATAAGGTTGAATTATTAATGACCCAATATATCTTGAGTGAAGATTTATTAATAAATAATATTGAGGGGGAATGTCAAGAATGTCTATTTGAAATTGATCTGACAGGCTCTTATCTTAATTTAACTAAATTCATAGGTGGGATAGAAGCTGCACCGCGTTTATATAATATCGAATCGATCACTATGACTATGGAAGAGGCCATAGAAATTAATGAAGAACTAGGGGAAGAAACCTTAGTTTACAATCCCCAAGTTATCTCAATGAAAATAATTTTTAAGACTTATTATGACAATATTGGTTGGGAGGGGATTAAGGGGGTAAAAGCCATTGATTATAACTGTGAACCATCATTAAATCCCTTTGGAACTAGATGATTAACATTTGCCACAGTTAGCCTAGAGCCCCCCTTTAGTTAGTAAATATATAAATTAAGATGGCTTATTGGCAGCTATTTTCTTAGCCTTATCTACCGTCAACCTATAAAAAAATAGCATTTTCTCCAGTCCAATTTCAATAGGTACCCCTGCCTCTTCGGGGCTAACATTATCCGCCTTCCAAATATTGATTCCCTCCAAGTTATGCAGGGTAAATTCTTCACCTGCCTTAGCAGATGGTTTTCCCAAGCGAACTGCTGGGAGTAGATTGAAGTCTACGGGGCGTCAGCCCCCATATTTAAAATGTCGCATGAAAAGGGTAAGGTCATTCCCCTGGGATTTCACAAAATCTAGGGCTTCGGGTGTAATAGTAAACATCTGCATTCCTCCTATCCTTTTATCTAACTTTAACATACCCCATACGGGTATGACAAGGACTTTATAAAAGTGGAAGTAGGGAAATTAATAATTTATGTAGAATTAAGTGAATAAGTATTTTTATACTTGGGGAAAGGGAAACTATATTACTAACTAACTGGAGGTTTTTATGCTTAGCAAAGAAGTCTTAGCTGAAATTTTAGAGGCAGCATTAAAAAAGGGCGGGGAATTTGCAGAAATTTATCTTGAAGATAGGAAAACCAATAATATTTTTTGCGAAGATAATGCTATTGAAAGAATTAATAGTGGGCGGGAAAAAGGTGCAGGAATTAGGGTAATAAAAGAGGGTAAAACCGCCTATGTTTTCACCAACGATTTAACCAAGGAAAGTCTTATAAAGGCAGCCCATATAGCTGGGCGGGCTTTATCTGATCATAGTCAGGCTAAGGATGCAAATATAAAGTTTAGGGTTAAGGAAGCTAAGTTCGATATACATTACAAGACCATGCCCGAAGATGTAGAGATGGTCGAGAAAATTGAAGATATTTTAGCGGGGAATAAAGCAGCCCGCAATGTAAGTAAGGAAATTCGCCAGGTAACTATCGCCATGGGGGATGTTAAGAAAAACCTACAAATAGCCAATAGTGATGGGGATTATATCGAAGATGAACAAATTAGGGTTCGGCTTATTAGTAATGTGGTGGCTAGTCGGGATAATTTAATCCAGACGGGTTATGAATCTGCTGGGGGAGTATGTGGTATGGAAATACTAGAGCAAATGCCCTTAGAAGAATTAGCTGAGAGGGCTGCTAATTTAGCCATTAAAATGTTAGATGCCAGGCCAGCACCAGCAGGGAAAATGCCCGTTCTTATGGCAGCCGCAGCAGGTGGAACTATGGTACATGAAGCTTGTGGACATGGCTTGGAAGCCGACTTGGTACAAAAAGGGTTATCAGTTTACAAGGAAATGGGGGCCAAAGTAGCGGCAGATGAAGTAACTGTTATTGATGATGCTACTCTAGCTAATAAGTATGGTAGCTATAAATTTGATGATGAGGGTGCTTTAGGCCAGAAAACTATATTGATTGAAGATGGTTATTTGAAAAACTACATGTATGACTATCTAACTGCTCAAAAGGATGCTACTAGTTCGACTGGTAATGGCAGGAGACAATCTTATCAACATAAACCTATTCCTCGTATGAGCAACACTTTTATAGCCCCGGGCAGGGATAAGCCAGATGAAATTATCAAGTCAACTAAGAGGGGGCTTTTGGTGCAAAAAATGGGTGGGGGACAAGTTAATACTACTAATGGGGATTTCGTTTTTGAGGTGCAAGAAGCTTATATGATAGAAGATGGGGAAATAAAATATCCAGTTCGAGGAGCCACCTTGACCGGTAATGGACCCTTAGCCTTAACCCAAATAGATAGAGTAGGCTCTGATTTGGGATATGCAATTGGAACTTGTGGCAAAGGAGGCCAAGGGGTAGCAGTGGCAGATGCCCAACCCACCATAAGGATTAAAGAACTTACCGTAGGTGGGACATCTATGGCTGATGATAATTTACATATTAAGAGGATAAGAAGGAAGTAGGTGAGCTGAAAATTAAAACATATTTGCAGGAAATAGCCCAAAAGGTTTTAAATATGGCTGAAGATCAAGGGGTTCAAGCTGAAGCCTTTTTACTTAATGAAAAGGAATTAAGTATAGAGGTTAATCAGGAGCAAGTAGATACCCTTAAACAAGCCGAAGAAATAGGTTTAGGTCTCAGAGTGATAAAGGATGGTAGTTTAGGTTTTGCCTATACTAGCGACTTACAAGAAGAGGCGATTAGGTCTGTCGTTACCGAGGCGATTAATATTGCCTCACACACCTCTCCAGATGAAAACAACATACTTCCCAAGGCCCAAGGTCAATATCCTTCCATGGACTTTTTGTATGATAGGAAGTTTAAGCAAATTTCCATAGAAGAAAAAATAGACATGGCCCGTAAGCTAGAAAAGGTCGCAAGAAATCACGATTCCCGCATTAAGATAGTGGAGCGGGCAGTTTACGAAGATACAGACTACAGTTCACTGGTAATGAATACTAATGGTTTAGAGGCCTATGCGACCAGCAATTTCGGGGGTATATATATTTTCTTGGTAGCCAGTGAAAACGATGATGCCCAGAATGGCTTTTCGCTTATGGTAAAAAGAAAGTGGGATGATTTAGATCCCATCCAAGTAGGAATTGAAGCGGCCCGAAATGCTCTACAAAGCCTTAATCCTAAAACGATTGATTCAGCTAAATTACCCTGTATCCTAGAACCCTACATAATGACCAGGTTTATGAACTTAATTGCAGCTATGGTTAATGCCCATTCCGTACAAAAAGGCAAGTCGCTTTTTGCGGATAAAGTTGGGGAGAGTGTAGCATCTCCTGTATTTAATTTGCTAGATAATGGTAGACTACCCGAAGGCATAGCTAGTTTTCCTTTTGATGGGGAAGGGGTTAAAACAAGGGAGAAGCAAGTAATTGCAGCGGGAATATTGCAGGGTTTTCTTTATGATACTTATACGGCGAGTAAAGCTGGGATTAATTCAACCGGCAATGCAATTAGAGGTTCTTTCCGGGGTTTGCCTAGCGTTGGCACCACTAATTTTATCCTGTCAGCAGGTGAAAATTCTGCCGAGGAACTAATTTCTAGTATTGATAAGGGTTTTTATATTACGGAAGTAATGGGTATGCATACGGCTAATCCTGTGTCGGGTGACTTTTCGCTGGGTGCAGCCGGCCTTATGATCGAAAAGGGTAAGCTTACTCATGCAGTTAGGGGAGTGACAATTGCGGGCAATTTAATCGACTTTTTACAAGACATTGAAGCCCTAGCTAATGATGTGAGGTTCTTCGGCAGTCGGGCTGCACCAACTATTAAACTTAAGGCCCTAAGCATAGGTGGCAAATAATAAGAAGTAAATTTAAAGGCAGGGGGGCTATACTGTGCCATATAAAATACTCCTTTTAAATGGGCCTAACCTGAATATGTTAGGCATTAGGGAACCCGAAATTTATGGGGCTACTACTTTAGAATTGCTTGAAAAGGACTTGCTAAATTATGTGGAAGGTCAAGGAGTTTCCTTGGTTTTTTTTCAATCTAACCACGAAGGGGAATTAATCGATAAAATCCATAGTGCTTATGGAAGTTTTGATATTATAATTATCAATGCGGGGGCCTTCACCCATTATAGTATTGCTATACATGATGCCCTAAAAGCGGTAGCAATTCCAACCATAGAAGTACATTTGACTAATATTTATAGGAGGGAGAATTTCCGCTATAAATCTTTTATAGCACCTATAGCTATTGGGGGAATTTATGGTTTTGGCAAAAATTCTTATAGGCTGGCTATAGATGCAGCCTTGGATTACTTAAAGAATTAAGGCAGGTGTTTTTTTTATTAATAGACTGGATAAATTACGGCAGCAGATTAGTTTGCTTAACATAGAAGCATTTTTAATCACCAAGGCGGAGAACATTCGCTATATTTCGGGTTTTACAGGGGGGAGTGATGCTAAACTTTTAGTCGGTCTAGTTAAGAATTATATAATTACTGATTCCCGTTACACCGAACAAGTGCAGCTAGAATGTGAGGGTTGGGACTTAATTGAATCTAGACCTGGTCAAAATGCGGAATGGAATGGGCTTTTAAAAGGGTATAAAAAAATAGCTTTCGAAACTACGATCAGTTATAAAGATTATAAGGAATTCTATGATATTGCCGGGGATAATTTAGTGGCTACTGAGAATATCATAGAAAATTTGCGTATGATAAAAGAACCCCAAGAATTAGACTTCCTACGTGAAAGTGCCCGAATAAGTACGGAAGTATTTAATAAAATGAAAGATTATATAAAAATGGGGCTGACGGAAAAGGAAATTGCCAACCAAATAGTTTTTTTATTAAAAGCTAAGGGTTGTAGTAAAGAGGCATTTGATACCATAGCTGTTGCGGGCGGAAACGCGGCCTTGCCCCATGGTCAGCCTACTAATAAGACTCTGCAAAAAGGTGATATGCTTACCCTTGACTATGGCGGATTTTATCAGGGATATGCGGGAGATATGACCAGGACGGTAGCCATCGAAATTGCTCCAGATAAATTTAAAGATTATTATAATAAGGTATTAGAAGCCCAAGAATTGGGGGTAAGCCTAGTAAAATCAGGAGTAAAAGCTAAAGATATTGATAAGGCAGTTCGGGATAAGCTGAAAAGTTTTGCTTTAGCTGAATATTTTGTGCATAGCACTGGACATGGTTTAGGCTTGGAAGTTCATGAATTACCATCCCTATCTTACAAAAGTGATATAATATTAAAGGAAAACATGGTAGTTACCATTGAGCCTGGCATTTATATTAAGGGGTGGGGTGGGATACGGATCGAGGATACCGTTATTGTACAAAAAGATAAATGTGAAGTAATCACACATGCCGATAAAGAACTAATTATTTTGTAATGGAGGGGTATAATTGATTTCGGTAAATGATTTTAGAACTGGTGTCAGTATAGAGTTAGAGGGGCAAGCCTATCTTGTAGTGGAATTTCAGCATGTAAAGCCTGGTAAGGGTGCTGCTTTTGTTCGGGCTAAATTAAGAAATATCAGCTCTGGAGGTATTATAGAAAAAACTTTTAGGGGTGCAGAAAGGGTCCCTAAAGCCCATTTGGATAAAAGGGAAATGCAATACTTATATAATGATGGTCAAGGCTATATATTTATGGATAATGAAAGCTATGAACAGACTTCTATAAGTGCGGAAACGATAGGTGATGGTGTTAAGTGGCTGTTGGAGAACATGAATATTCATGTTCTGGTCTTCCATGATAATATTATAGGTGTTGAACTACCTAATTTCGTAGAATTGAAAGTTACGGAAACTGAGCCTGGGGTCAAAGGAGATACTGCCACTGGGGCCACAAAACACGCCACAGTCGAGACTGGGGCAGTGGTGCAGGTTCCATTGTTTGTGGAGACTGGTGATGTTTTAAGGATAGATACTAGGACGGGAGAGTATATGGAAAGGGTTTAATTTATTTTTTTGGTGTATTTCCTCCTTATTAGACAAATAATAAATCTATAGTTGTAAGTTTAAACAAGGAGGATTAGGGAAATGAAAGATATCTCTGAAAGGGTTAGTTATTTACAGGGTTTAAGTGAAGGCTTAAATATCCGGGAAGGTACCCCACATGGCAAAATAATTGCCGGTATGTTAGGGGTATTGGAGGAACTAGCTGAAGAAGTGGTTTTTATCCAAGAGGAATTGGAAAGCTACAAGGAATATGTAGAAAGCATTGATGATGATTTGCTTGATGTAGAGGAAATTGTTTTAAATCCCAATGGAAATGGTAGTTTAATTGATGAAGAGGATTTTGTGGAGCTCGATTGTTCACATTGTGGGGAAAGTCTATACTTCGATGCTAGTTTAATGGAGGACGATGATGTAATCGAAATAATTTGTCCTAACTGTAATGAAGTAGTATTTATTAATGATGGGTCTTTTGATTTCGAACATGCTAATATGGATTTTACCTTAGATGAAGAAATGCCAGAAAACCCTTCTCCATCATAAAAATTTACAATTACAAAACAAAAGTGGCACTAGGGCGCCTTCCCTAGTGCCACTTTTTTATTATTGCTCCTGGTTTTTAATATTTTACTAGCATATTTTTTTCGCCTAACCAATATCTATTTAAAACGAGGTGGTGGTTAGGTGCAATTAGATAAATCAATTATAGAAAAGGAAATTATCCCTTATTTTTCACCAACTATTAAATCGTTATTGCAGGAAGTGCCTACTGACCTATTATGCGCTTTAGAGGAAATTAGGCTCAGAGCTGGTAAACCACTGCTTTTAAAGGTAGGGGATGATGATTTTGCCATTATTCCCCCCAGTAAGGTTACTAAGAACTTGATGGATGGTTACATAGTAAGCCTCGAAGATATTTTTCGGACTATAGCCTCAATAAGTGATAATTCCTTATATGCATTTGCTGAGGAAATAAGACGTGGTTTTATCACTATTCCAGGGGGACATAGGGTGGGACTAGCTGGGCAGGTAATTGTGGAAAACTACCATGTGAAAAACATGAAGAATTTTTCGGGTATTTGTTTCAGAATAGCCCGAGAAGTTAAGGGGTGTGCCAACCCCCTATTGAAAAAAATATCTTCTAGCTCGGGACGAGTTGATAATACTCTAATAATATCCCCGCCTAGATGTGGTAAGACCACTATATTGCGGGATTTGGCCAGATTGTTATCAACGGGTGGTAATGGATTTACCCCTCATAATGTAGTGATAGTTGATGAAAGGTCAGAGTTAGCCGGGACTTATCAAGGTATTGCCCAATTGGATGTAGGTTTGAGGACTGATATATTGGACGCTTGTCCCAAGGGCTTAGGTATGATCATGGCCATTCGTTCCTTATCTCCCCAGATTATCATTACAGACGAAATTGGCAGTGAGGAAGATGTAAAAGCCATTAATGCCTGTGTTAATGCTGGGGTAACTGTAATCACTAGCATTCATGCTAGTAGTTTGGAGGAATTAGAGGCTAGACCATTGATAGCCCAACTCATCAAGACAGGGGCTTTTAAACGTGGGGTAGTTTTGTCACGTAAAAATGGTCCAGGCACTATCCAGGAAATAATTAGGTGGGGTGCTAAAGTTGTTATTTAAATCAATGGGAATTGCTTTTATTATAGGTGGATTTGGCTTTTGGGGTTTAATCGGGGCCAAAAAAATGGAAAAGCGGGTTAGGCAATTAAAGGACTTGAGGTTAGCCCTAGGCTTTTTGGAAAAAGAAATAACTTATAACTATACCCCTTTAAGTTTGGCTATGGAAAAGACCTATAAGTTGAGCCCTAAGCCTATCAACTTAATTTTCCGGGAATGTAGTTTAATCCTGAAAAACAAAGCAGGTGTTATTGGGGATGAAGCTTGGGGCCAGGCAATAGCTAAGGTTAAACCTAATTTGGAATTAAAACTAGAGGATCAAGAGCTATTATTGACCGCCTCTAACCAACTAGGCATGTCAGATATTTATGAACAAGGCAAATTTTTAACTTATTTACAGGAAGAACTAAAAATTCAGGAAGAAAAGGCTATCGAAAAAGTAAATTCTGGTCAAAAGCTATGGACATATGGGGGTTTTATTCTAGGAATCCTGGTGGTAATTCTATTGGTTTAGTAAAAGATGCCCTAATTTTAGCTCAAGGAGGTTCACTTGTGGATATTGATATTATTTTTAGGATAGCTGGCATAGGTATTTTAATTTCGGTCTTATCCATTGTATTAAAGCAGGCCCAAAAGGAAGAACAAGCAGAAATGCTGACTTTAGCAGGGGTAGTAGTAGTTCTAATAATAGTAGTTCAACTAATGAATCAGCTTTTTACCGTGGTTAGATCAGTTTTTAATTTGTAAAGGGGGCCTCTTGG
>CAZUSS010000013.1:5648-11926 GCA_964623245.1 uncultured Syntrophomonadaceae bacterium | reverse complement strand
GGTGGATATTGCCCAAATTGTTGGCCTAGCCCTGGTTACTACCATACTATTATTAATACTTCGTCAAGAAAAACCTGTCATGGCCGTAGTTTTGAGTATAGTTTTTAGTATCATTATTTTCACTTTTATGATGGGTAAAATGGCTTCTATAATCAATGTCATGAAGGAATTAACTAGAAGGGCCGAAATAAATTATTTTTTTTTAGCCACTATTTTGAAAATACTAGGAGTAGCCTATTTGGGGGAGTTTGCAGCAGCTATTTGCAATGATGCAGGAGAATCAGCAGTAGCAAAAAAAGTTGAATTTGCCGCTAAAATAATAATTGCAGTTCTAGCCTTGCCCATAATGATAGCTATTCTAGAATCAATTATGGACTTGATGCCTGGATAAAAAAATATAGGTGGATTGAATGATGCTAAATGCGAAATTAGTTTTATCCTTTAAATACATATTGTTAACTATTATTTTGCTAGGCCCATTTTTTATTCCTAATTCTTATCTTGCTGCCGAGGAAATAGAAAGCTTTTCTTGGCAAGATACCCTGCTGAATCTTGATATAGATAGTTTGGACGAATATAAAAGGAATCTTGATGCAGAGGTTAGCAATTATTTAGACCATAAGCCCCTTAAAGAATGGTTAATAGATTTTATGAAAGGTGATTGGAAATTCGACATTAAGGAAATTGGGGAGGGTCTATTTACTAGATTGTTTAATGAAGTTTTAGCCAATTCAGGTTTATTGGGTAAACTTTTAATCCTTTCCGTTCTAGCAGCCCTATTGATAAATTTACAAACTGCATTTTCCTCGGACATAGCTAGGATTTCCTATTTAGCCTGTTTTTTGGCCCTATGTGCTATTGCCTTGGGTTCTTTTAAAATCGTTTTATCTATCGGGCAAAATACAGTGGAGAATATGGTGGCCTTCATGATAGGTATGTTGCCCCAAATGATGGTTTTAGTTGCGGGACTAGGTAATATTAATAGTTCGGTAATTTTATTTCCTTTTTTGATGACTGCAGCTACTGCCTTAGCCAATACTATTAAAAACATTGTCTTTCCCTTGATTATTCTATCTGCCATTTTGAGTGTAGTTAACCATTTATCGGAAACCATTAAGGTCGAAAGACTGGCTAACTTTATGCGGCAAGTAGCCCAGATATCTTTAGGTTTTTTCGTAACAATTTTCGTGGGGGTTGTTACCCTACGGGCTCTTTATGCCTCAGCACTGGATAAGGTAGCCCTTAGAACCACCAAATTTGTCACCGATAATGCTATTCCAATAGTGGGCAAAATGTTTTCCGACACCATAGAAGTAGCTGCCGGTTATGTCAATATGCTAAAACAAGGCCTGGGTGTTTTTGGGGCAATAGTAATACTGGGGATAATAATATTTCCTTTATTAAAAATTATCGCCATTGCCTTGATCTATAAAATTTCAGCTACCATAGTTGAACCACTAGGTGATGTGAAAACTGCAGCGATTTTAGAAACTATGAGCAGTCATTTGTTTTTAATGTTGGCAGCAGTAGCTGCGGTAGCCCTAATGTTTCTAATTATGATTGCTATTGTCGTTGGGATATCTAATCAAGCCATTATGCTGCGCTAGGTAAGGTGGTGGTGTAAATAGCTATTCTAAAAGAAATAGTTAAAACTGTACTAGTAATTATACTAATCGCTAGTTTTTTTGAACTACTTTTACCCCAAGGAAAAGTCAAACCCTTTGTTAGGTTTGCCATAGGGCTATTTATTTTAATTTCCATTTTAAATCCCGCTTTAAATTATTTGTATAGTGAAAGGGATTTTAAAATAAATTTATGGACTTACACCGGGGATTTTATCACCGGGCACGAAATCATGGAATCGGGAAATAAAATTAATGCCCAGATTATGCAAGAAGGTAATGGATTACTAAAGGAAAAACTTGAAGGGCAAATTAGTGCCGTAGCTTTATTGGTACCAGGGGTTACAAGCGCGGAAAGCAAAGTGCAGATGGGGCAAAATGGAGAAATAATCGATCTGCATATTTTAATTAGCTCTCAGGATTTGGAAAAAGAAAAGGACACTAAAATTGGGGAAATATTGCCATATGTTAAAAATGATGCAGATGCACAAAAAAATATAGAAGAAAAAATCCTAATTGTAGTCAGGAATATGTATAGCTTGGAAAATGTAAATATCCAGGTGGAATTTGAAGGGGGTTAGAAGATGTTGGAGGAGTGGATAAGGAGGAATAGGGAGATAGGACATCCACATAAATGGTCCATAAACCCTAATAAAAAAAAGTATTTACTAGTGATTTTAATTTGCATAGGTTTATTAGTTCTAATCTGGCCAGTATCACAGACACAACCTAATGCCCCAAATACAGCAGGGCACAAAGCCCCGGATGTGAAAGCAGACAATATAAAAAACAGCTTGGCACATGAATTGGAAGGTATTTTGAGCAAAATTGATGGGGCAGGAACTGTAAATGTCAGTCTTACCTTATCATCAGATGGGATAAAATCTTATGCCAGTAATATACGGGAAGAAAAAAGGGATATCCAAGAAACGGATAATAGGGGGCTAAAAAAAACTACAAGTGAGCATAATACAACCCGTGATTTAGCAGCATCTTCAGGCAATCCATTATTAATCGAGGAAAGAAATCCAGAAATATTAGGGGTTCTAATTGTGGCTGATGGGGCTAATGATTCCCGAACTGCAGAGCAATTAACTAATGCGACTGCTACCCTGTTAGATATTCCTGCACATAAGGTAACAGTAATGCCCAGAATGGGGGGGAAATAATGTTAACCATAAATAAAAGGACTTTATACAGTTTCCTAATAATATTATTAATCATAGGCTTAACTATTATGATAAAAAATTATAATTACCATAATACTAGTGCTCAGGAAAGCTTGGTTTCTGTGGATAGTGATGCCTTGGATATAGATTTGCTTGAAAAAATAAGTAAAACTGAAATTAAAAGCGACTTTTTTGCAGAGTACCGTATGGAGAGGGAAAGATTAAGGGGTAAACAGATTGAACTTTTAAAAAGCATAATTGGCCACGAATCTAGTGAGGAAAAAGCCCGAACTGCCGCTTCATTGCGCCTAGTAGAGATTACTAGTGAAATGGAAAAGGAAATGCAAGCGGAAAATATTATTAAGTCCAGAGGTTATGAAGATTGTGTAATTATCTTGCAAGCTGAAACAACTACTATTATAATACAAAGACCGAGCCTTTCCATTAGCAAGGAAAAAGAATTGCGTGATTTAGTAGCCCAAATCGCGGAGATTAGCCCCGAAAAGGTGGTTATAATTACTAGAACTGAAGATTAGAATTTATTTCTTTTGTATACATAATCTTAAATCATTGAAAAATAGGGACTTTATTTTTATAATAAAGTAGTCAGGGTAAATTATCATACTCAGGCCGAGTGCCTGAGTCTATTTATATATACGTAAAACTATGGTTTTTATAGTGGTATGTAGTTGGGAGGTTAATTATGCATAAAGTAAAAATAACAGATACTAGCTTAAGGGATGCCCACCAAAGCTTATGGGCGACTAGAATGACAACTGAAGACATGATACCTGTATTAGAACATATGGACAATATTGGCTATCACTCCCTTGAGGTATGGGGGGGTGCTACCTTTGACGTTTGCATTCGTTACTTAAATGAGGATCCTTGGGAAAGATTAAAATTAATTCGTAAACATGTGCAAAAAACTAATTTGCAGATGTTACTTAGGGGGCAATCTTTAGTAGGATATACCCATTATCCAGATGATGTAGTAGAGAAATTCGTCTATAAGGCTGCAGATAGTGGGGTAGACATTTTCCGAGTATTTGATGCCTTAAATGATATACGGAATCTAGAGACATCCATGAGAGCCATAAAGAAGACGGGCAAGCATGCCCAAGCATGTGTGGTTTATACCATTAGCCCAGTTCATTCGGTGGAACATTTCGTGGAGACGGCATTAAAGCTAAAGGATATGGGGGCTGACTCCATCTGTATCAAGGATATGGCCGGCCTATTATCTCCTTATGTTGCCTATGATTTAGTATCTTTGCTCAAGGAAGAAGTTAGCTTACCCATACAACTTCATACCCACTATATCGGTGGTCTAGCCATTGCCGCTCTACTCAAAGCTACTGAAGCTGGAGTCGACATAATAGACACAGCTAGTGTGCCCATGGCATTTGGGTCATCCCAGCCTCCGGTTGAAACTATTGTAAGGGCCCTACAAGATACCAAACACGATACGGGTCTAAAATTACATGAATTATTCGAGATAGCCAGTCATTTTGAAAAAATACGTAAAACTAAGGGATTTGAGCGGGGAGTAACTCGGATAACCGATATGAAGGTTTTTGAACATCAGGTTCCTGGTGGCATGATTTCTAACTTATTTTCCCAACTAGAGGAACAAAATGCTTCTCATCGTATAGAAGAAGTATTGGAGGAGATTCCACAGGTGAGAGCTGATATGGGTTATCCTCCTTTGGTCACCCCAACCAGCCAGATTATCGGGATCCAGGCTGTTTTAAATGTATTAATGGGTGAAAGATACAAAATGTGTCCTGGTGAAGTAAAGGATTATGTACGTGGTCTCTACGGGAAACCGCCTAGACCAATTGACCCCGAGATTAAAAAAATCGTTATAGGTGATGAGGAAGTTATAGATGTTAGGCCTGCGGATTTAATTAAACCTGGTTACGAAAAGGGTAAAAAGGAAATAGCTCATATTAGCGATAGTGAGGAAGATATATTAACCTATCTCCTATTTCCACAAGTCGCCTTAAAGTTTTTTGCCTATCGGGATTCTATAGACCAAGATGAACTAACCCAGGTAATACCTCAAGACCAAGTAAATATGCAGGAGAAAAAGCCTATAAAAAGCCAGTCTATGCCAAAAGCTAAAAAAAGGGTAAGTCGTGAGGGAGATGAAAAGATGAATTTTGAAGAGATTAAGGAACTGATGATTTTATTAAATTCTACTGATATCGGAGCCATTGAAATAGAAAGGGAAGATTTTAGACTTAGCTTACGTAAATCTGGAACAGAACCCAGCGAAAATAACCCTAAATCCCCGTCACTTATGAGTAAGACAAAAGCAGTAGAAAATGAAATCGAAGTAAATGAGAATATTGAGGAAGTTGTATCTCCTATGGTGGGGACTTTTTATGCTGCTCCTTCACCCGACTCTGCTCCTTATGTTCAAGTAGGTGACCATGTAGAAAGAGGTCAAACCTTATGTATCGTAGAAGCCATGAAACTTATGAATGAAATTAAAGCCGAAACAGCAGGAAAGCTTATAGAAATACTAGTCGAAAATGCTGAACCTGTTGAATATGGTCAACCTATGTTCCTAATTGAAAAAGACTAGAGGAGTGGATAAGTTGTTTAGCAAAGTTCTAGTAGCTAATCGTGGTGAAATTGCTCTCAGGATAATTAGGGCCTGCCGAGAATTGGGAATTAAAACCGTGGCTGTCTATTCGACAGTCGATAAAAATAGCCTCCATGTAAAAAATGCAGATGAGGCCATATGTATTGGGGCAGCACCTGCTAATCAAAGCTATTTAAATGTGTCTAACATTATAGCCGCTGCCCAGACAAGTGGGGCAGATGCCATCCATCCCGGTTATGGTTTCCTGGCGGAAAATCCACATTTTGCAGCCCTATGTGAAACTAACCGAATAAAATTTATTGGCCCTAGACCAGAAGTCATCGAAATGATGGGAGATAAGGTAAAGGCACGTGAAATTATGGAAAAGGCAGGGGTACCCTGTGTACCTGGAAGTGATGGGGCGGTTAAAAGTTATGCTGAGGCAGCTAGTGTAGCGAAAGTTATCGGTTATCCCGTAATGATTAAGGCCGCAGCTGGTGGTGGAGGTAAAGGTATGAGGTTAGCCCATAATGAGGCGACCCTAAAGGATGCCTTGGATATGGCTAAAATGGAAGCTGGCTCTGCTTTTGGTAATGATGATATATATATAGAAAAATATGTAGAGGAACCAAGACATATAGAATTTCAGATATTAGCTGACGAAATGGGAAATATTATCCACTTAGGGGAAAGGGACTGTTCCATACAAAGACGTAATCAAAAATTGTTGGAAGAAGCTCCCTCCACTTTATTGGATGATGAATTAAGGGCCCAAATGGGTGAAATAGCAGTTAATGCGGCTAAGGCTGCTGCTTATACTAGCGCTGGTACCATTGAATTTTTAGTAGATAAGTATAAGGAATTCTATTTTATAGAAATGAATACTAGGATCCA